>NZ_ASRY01000270.1 GCF_000520815.1 Paenibacillus maysiensis
TAAAATCACCCAGCTTTCCGAACACTCCATCGGGAGTCATTTTTCAGCCCGGGGCTTTTACAGCCGTGGCAGACGGTCAGATTTGGCTAAAGCCGAATGAAAGCGCGCAGAAGGCGGTACGTCAGGCGTTAAATGGCTGGGACCCGAGCGGAGGGTGTCTGTATTATTTTAATCCAAGAACAGCCACCTCCAAATGGATTTGGACCCGTCCTCAGGTGAAAACCATCGGGGAACATATTTTCTGCATGTAAAACGCCGAAGCAGCCGGGAGCTTGTCTCCGGTTGCTTCTTGGCTTTTGCATGGTTAGAATAAAGATTGGTACACTTTACCTCTTTACAGGAGGATACTAAACAAAGGCTAGACGCAAATTGACGTCACAAAGGAGTTTTGGACTTGAACAAAACAGGTTTCGAGCGTGGTACGAGCAGACAATTAAGGATTCATGTACTGCCGACCAAGCGCTTCAAGACGTTTGCCATATCATTGTATGTAGGCACTCCGCTACGGGAGGAAACCGTAACCCGCGTAGGTCTTGCGCCTTTCGTTCTGCGTCGTGGTACGGAATCATATCCTCAAACCACGCAATTTAGAGAGCAATTGGAGCAATTGTACGGTGCCGGCTTTGGATTCGATGTATATAAACGCGGAGATTATCAAATCGTGCAATTTCGAATGGATACGATTAATGACAGCTTTGTAAACAGCTCGGACAGCTTGCTGGATCGTTCATTTGCTTTTCTCGGAGAGGTGTTGACGAAGCCTGCCTTGGAGAATGGAACATTTCAGACCGGATACGTCCAGCAGGAGCGGGAAAACGTACGCAAGAAGCTGGAATCTATAGTCAATGATAAAATTCGTTATGCTGGAGAGCGCTGCATGGAGGAAATGTGCAAAAATGAGCCTTATCGTCTGCACCCCCTCGGTCAGCGGTCTGATCTGGATAGTATAGATGCGCAAGGCTTGTATCAGGCTTATGGAGAATGGCTGAACAACGCCAGCATGGATTTGTATGTAGTTGGAGATACGACGCTGGAGGAAGTGGAGAAGTTCGTAGACCGCTATTTCCAACTGAACCGTTCGGAAGTAAAGGGCTATGCTCCTGAACAACCAAAATCGGTGGAGCGTGATGTACAAACGGTGGTAGAGCGTCTTGATGTAAATCAGGGCAAGCTGAACATGGGATTGCGCACCCCGATTACGTATGGTGATGATCGATATGCCTCTGCATTGATGTACAACGGGATTTTAGGCGGTTATCCTCACTCCAAGCTGTTCGTCAACGTGCGTGAGAAGGAAAGCTTGGCGTATTACGCCTCATCAAGGTATGACGGGCACAAGGGCATAGGTACGATTCAATCCGGTATCGAAATTCCCAATTATGAAAAAGCGGTTACCATTATCCGCAAGCAATTGGAAGATACGCAAAATGGGGCGATTACCGAGCTGGAGATGACTCAAACACAGGCGATGATTCGCAACTTGTTAAAGGAAATGCAGGATTCCGCTTTTGAAATGATTGCTTACGATTTTAACAGACAGCTTTCCGGCAAAGAGCGGACGGTAGATGAGCTGCTGAGTCAGGTGGAGGCCGTCAAGGTGCAGGATGTTCAGGATGCCGCCCGGACGTTCCGACTGGACACCATTTATTTCTTGAGAGACCAGAAGGGGGAATAGCGGGTGGAGCACATACCTTATGAGCATTTGCAGGAAACGCTGTACTATGAAGTGATGGATAACGGATTACACGTCTATGTTTTGCCCAAACCGGGCTTTCAAAAGACATACGCTACATTTGCAACCAAATACGGTTCGGTCGATAATCATTTTCGCGTGGAAGGTCAGCAGCCGGTTAAAGTGCCGGATGGCATCGCCCATTTTTTGGAGCATAAAATGTTTGAAGAGCCTCAAGGCGATATTTTTGCTACTTTTTCCTCCAATGGAGCATCGGCCAATGCATTTACGAGCTTTGATCAAACGGTATATTTATTTTCCGCAACCGAGCATATTCAGGAGAATTTGACCACATTGGTCAATTTTGTACAGCACCCTTACTTTACAGATGAAAATGTGGAGAAGGAAAAAGGCATTATCGGCCAGGAAATCAATATGTATGAGGATAACCCGGACTGGCGGAGCTACTTTGGTCTGATCGAAGCGCTATACAAGGTCCATCCGGTACATATTGATATTGCAGGTACCGTTCAATCCATCAGCACGATTACGAAAGAAACGCTGTATAGCTGTTATGAGGCTTTTTACCACCCGAGCAATATGATTCTTTTTGTGGTAGGCGGAGTGGACCCGGCGGAAGTAATGGAACTGGTGCGTAACAATCAGGCGAAAAAGGATTACAAGTCGCAAGGAGAGATTGAGCGAATTTTTGACAATGAGCCTGCTACTGTGGCAGAGAAGCGTCGTGAGGTAAAGCTGGCGGTTTCTCTGCCCAAGCTGTTGTTCGGATTCAAGGAAGCCAAGGTAGGCCTAACGGGGAAAGAACTGCTCCGTCATGATCTGGAAACCAAGCTGATGCTCGATCTCTTGTTTGGCTCCAGTACGCAGCTGTATCAAAAGCTCTACGATGAGGACCTCATTTCAGACAGCTTCGGGCATGAGTACAACAGTACCCCACAGTATGCGTTCTCTGCTATCGGCGGAGATACAAAGGACCCGGATCGGCTGTTGGCGCGGATACGTGAAGAGGTGGAGTCCATCCAGAAGCAGGGCTTCACGGCGGAACACTTTGAACGGGCACGTAAAAAGAAAATTGGCGGTTACCTGCGCATGCTCAATTCGCCCGAAAATATTGCGCATGAGTTTACGAGACATCGCTTCCGGGACAGCGATTTTTTCCAACTGCTTCCGGTCTATGAAAGCATTACGCTTGAGGATGTTAACCGCCGTCTGAAAGATCATATTCAGTGGGATCAGATGGCCATATCGCTGGTGGTGAGTCCGTAATGTCCAGGGAGAGGGAACCGATTACCACCAAGGATGGGGAATTAAAAGCTATTGGCGATACGACTGTGCTGATCACAGGAGCAAGCGGCGGGATTGGAGCGGCAATTGCTGAGCGTTTTGCGGCTGTTGGGATGAACGTGGTCATTCACTACATGAAATCCCATGAAAAAGCGAATGAAGTTGCCCGTCGCTGTATGGCTTATTCAGGCAAGGTGATGACCGTGTCAGCGGACCTGCGGAGCAAGGAACAGATTGAACGCATGCGCGAGAAGCTGGAGAATCACGGGATGAAGCCAGATATTCTTGTGAATAACGCCGGATTATCTCATTATGGATTGCTGACGGATGTGTCGGAAGAGGAATGGGATGAAGTGATGGCCGTCAATGTGAAGGGAACCTTTCTGTGTACGCAGGTATTTATGCCACATATGATTTCCCAACGCTATGGCCGTATCGTGAATGTGTCATCTGTATGGGGAATATGCGGCGCTTCGTGCGAGGTGCTGTATTCCACCACCAAAGGGGGGATTAACGCATTCACTAAAGCGCTGGCTCAAGAAGTTGCGCCTTCAGGGGTAACGGTCAATGCTGTAGCTCCGGGAGCGGTGGATACGTCGATGCTGGATCATCTGGACGAAGGGGAAATCTCCAGTCTCGAAGAAGAAATTCCTGCCGGTCGATTGGCTCGGCCTGATGAAATTTCGTCATTGGTTTATTTTCTGGCGCTTCCTGAATCGGGTTATATTAACGGGCAGGTCATAAGTCCTAACGGAGGATGGGTAACTTGATGGGAAGTACAGATTTTGGAGGAAACCTTCCAGTATAGTGAGCACCTGAGAAGAGCATATTATAACTGTTGATTTTAAATCTGAATCATCTAAGGAGGATTTAAGTATGTCAACAGTTGTTCAGAATTTCGATACCTGGAAGAAGTTCCTTGGTCAGCGTGTGGAACAGGCGGAGAAGCTGGGAATCAGCCAGGATACCATTTCAGAGCTTGCTTATGAAATCGGTGATTTTCTGGATGAGAAGGTCGATCCGGCCAACCACTCCAACCGCGCACTGAAAGAACTGTGGGGAGTTGCCGATGAGGACGAGCGTCACACTATCGCCCGGCTGATGGTCAAATTAGCCAAAAGCAACGCATAAGCAGGAACCAACATGAAAAGCTCCCTTTTGGGGGCTTTTCTGTAATGGTTACAGAGCTGTTCTTGTAATTCCGTTGTAATTTATATATCATAAACGTGATTGAGGCTTATGCAATTGTGTTGAATACAGGAAGCCTTTGTGGTCTCAATAATTGGTTTTGTCGAATGGTGTTATTTTATGATACAATAAGGCTTTGATTGGAAATGTTGACGGTTTTGAATGTGAATGAGGTGCTAATGTGACGGAAGAAATGAAACAGTGGTACATGGAGTACAAGATACATAAAAATCGTCCCGGATTGCTGGGAGACATTGCTTCCATGCTTGGTATTCTGGGGGTTAATATACTAACGATCAACGGTGTTGAAGGCGAAAGACGGGGGATGCTGCTGGAAACGGACGATGACGAGAAGATACGCATTCTCGGAGATACCTTAAAGAAGGCCAGCAATATTACAGTTACGGCCTTACGTGCCCCGAAGCTGGTCGATATATTGGCAGTAAGACACGGACGATACATTGACCGGGATTCGGATGACCGCAAAACATTCCGCTTTACACGGGAGGAGCTTGGGTTACTGGTCGATTTTTTGGGTGAAGTATTAAAGAGGGATGGCAATCAGGTCATTGGACTTCGAGGAATGCCCCGTGTGGGAAAAACCGAATCCATTATAGCCAGTAGCGTATGCGCCATGAAGCGCTGGACTTTTGTGTCTTCAACGCTGCTACGGCAGACGGTGCGCAGCCAGCTCTCCGAAGAGGAAATGAACCCTAACAATGTTTTTATTATTGACGGCATTGTGAGTACGATTCGGTCAAATGAAAGACATTATCACCTGCTTCAGGAAATTATGAGCATGCCGAGTACAAAGGTTATTGAGCATCCTGACGTTTTTGTACGTGAATCGGGATACAGCTTCGACGATTTCAATATCATTATTGAACTTCGCAATAATCCGGCTGAGGAAATTACTTATGATACCTTTACAGCCAGTTATACAGAAGATCTTTAAATAAGCGTAATTATACAAGGAGATGATGACATGTCAGAACTGGGTCAGCAATTAAAGGAGGCCCGGCTGCAAAAGGGATTGAGCCTTGACGATGTTCAGGAAATGACGAAGATACGCAAACGTTATCTGGAAGCCATTGAGACGGGCGATTACAAAGTGCTGCCGGGAAGCTTTTATGTCAAAGCTTTTATTAAAACGTACGCTGAAACGGTCGGTTTAAACCCCGACGAGATTCTTGAAGGACATAAAAGCAATGTGCCTGAACCGGAGCCGGAAGCTGTCATGGAGCCTGTGACACAGAAACGCTCCAGCCGTCCGGCTACGATTGGAAATCTCAAATGGTTGCCGACAGCTTTAATGTGGCTTTTTCTGGTTCTCATTGTTGGGGTTATTTATGCTTATTGGGTGAGTAACAACCATACGGCTCCAAAAACAGCCGAGAATACAACACCGATTACGACACCAAGTACGTCCACTCCTGACAGCACTAATAAGGGGACTACGACACCGCCACAAAATACGACAACAACTCCTCCTCAGGGAAGCGGGCAGACGACAACGCCGAATAACGGTCAAACGGCAGCTCCCAATGGTGGCGGCGGACAAACCACTCCTGATACGGGACAAACAGGGCAAACCCAACCGGGAGGTACAGGAACGGATACGACCACTCCTGACAGTAGCCAGCAGCCGATTACTACTACGCCGCAACAAGGTGTAACCGTGGCTCAGGATGGCAAGCAAGGTAAAACGACGATTTTCAAAGTTTCCAGTGCAACCGGAGCTACAGTCAAGGTCGATATTAAGGCAACGGGAGAAAGCTGGCTTGAGGTGTACAAGGGACAAAACTCGCGTGGTGAAAAGCTGAGCTATGGCATGACCAAAAGCGGAGATGCTATGTCCTTTGACATCGGTCCAGAAGGCTTGTATATCAAATCAGGACGTTCTTCTGCCACGGATATTTCCGTAGCAGGTCAACCGATAACTGATAATAAATCGACGACTCGTGTTTTGATACAGCAAGGAGAAGCTTCTTCGACCGGAACAAGTGCCGGGGTGAGTGGTACTACTACGGATTCGACCACAGGCAGTACGGATTCAACACAGAGCGGTACAGCTCCTTCGACTACTGGTGGTGAATAAACCCTCTATTGCGCGGAAATACTAATGACTGTAATTCATGGAAAGCCAGTCATTTCATTTTCCGCAAAGTGAGGTGTATCTATTATGACCGTCAGCTGGATTGTGACAGGGCTTGGTATAATTGTCAGTCTACTTGGCTATTATCTGACCCCAAGTGCTTGGGGCTATGGCATACTGGGCTTTGGTCTTGCTCACATTGTGCTCGGACTTCTGGATATGTTCCGGAATCCGACCCGTAGCCACAGTTAGATATGTTGACTGTGGAATGAAATAAAGGCGTTTTTGTCAGCTTAACTGGCAAGAGCGCCTTTTTAGTGAGCGGATTATTGGATTTTTGTAAATGACTAGCCTATAATTAGTTATTGAACTTTGTTGTGGAAAGGAAAGTGAAACGATGGCTTCAGAAAATTCATTTGATATCGTCTCCAAAATGGATATGCAGGAATTGACCAATGCGGTTCATCAGACGGAGCGTGAAATTGAAACACGATTTGATTTTAAGGGGAGCAAAAGCAGCCTTAAGCTTGAAAAGGAAGCTCTTACGATTGCATCGGAAGACGAATACAAGCTCAATGCGGTAATTGATATTTTGCAATCCAAAATGGCCAAGCGCGGTTTATCCCTTAAAAACGTGGAGTACGGTAAGCTGGAACCAGCCTCTTTGGGTTCAGTACGCCAGCGTCTTGCACTCAAGCAGGGGATTGATCAGGATAATGCCAAAAAAATTAACATTCTTATTCGGGACTCCAAGCTGAAAGTGAAAAGTCAGATTCAAGGTGATCAGATCCGTGTGACTGGAAAAAACAGGGATGATTTGCAAGCAGTCATTCAGTTGTTGCGCAAAGCTGATCTGCCATTGGAGCTTCAATTTACGAATATGAAATAAAGCCGTTTTCCCTCATGCAGATTGTAAGAAAAAATGATACTTGATGCGCGGCAGGTTATTTTGACATGCGTTTTGCACCATATTATACTTGTAACGAAAATGCAGATGATCAGGTGTATAGCGGTAATCAAAACGATTTACATAGGATTGAATTCAATCCGAAAACTGCCATTTTTAATCAAGTACGATAATCAGGGGAGAGTGTGTTGTGAATTTACCCAACAGAATTACAATAACGCGGATTTGCCTCATCCCGGTGATGATGCTGGCCTTGCTGGTGGATTTTGATTTCTATCCGCCGCCGATTGAGATCGGAGCTTTCAAGTTGCCGTATAATCAGTTGATTGCGGCTATTATTTTCCTCATAGCCGCCAGCACGGATGGTCTTGACGGATATTTGGCCCGTAAAAATAACATGGTCACCAACTTGGGAAAATTGCTGGACCCTCTTGCGGATAAGCTTTTGGTAACTGCTATTTTGGTTTCTTTGGTGGAATTGGGCAAGATTGATTCGTGGATTGTTGTTGTCATTGTTAGCCGTGAGTTTGCGGTTACCGGTCTGCGTCAAATTGCTTTACTGGATGGCTCTGTGGTCGCTGCAAGCAACTGGGGCAAAATAAAGACTGTCATCCAGATCGTTGCCATTGTAGCGTTACTCATTAATAATTTCCCGTTTGTTTTTCTGGGTATTCCGTTTGATTTGATAGCGATATGGGCGGCTGCGTTAATTACCATTTACTCGGGCATTGACTATTTTGTAAAGAACAGTCATTTACTCCGCTCATCCAAGGTTTAACAGGATACGTTTCATGGGAACAGCGATAGGAAGTTTGCTTATTGCTGTTTCTTTGTATAATTCCCACAACATTCGCTCTACAGGAGGCAGAAACGATGAAAGCTGAAATCATCGCAGTAGGAACTGAATTATTGCTTGGACAAATTGTGAATACAAATGCCCAATATTTGTCACAAGAGTTGGCTACGATTGGGATTGATGTATATTTCCAGACGGTTGTCGGCGATAACATGGATCGACTTCAGGAAGCGGTGCGTCTGGCTCAGAAGCGTGCAGATATTATTTTGTTCTCGGGCGGTTTGGGACCGACTCAGGATGATTTGACAAAAGATGCAATTGCTGCTGTGCTGGGGCGTAAATTGCATATAGACCGTCTTGCTATGGATAAGCTGGAACAGTTTTTCCGTAATCGCGGGGTGGAGATGACCGAGAATAACCGCCGTCAGGCGCTTTCTATTGAAGGAGCTAGCCCTCTTGAAAATGAGACAGGGCTGGCTGTGGGCGATGCGATTGCACAGGAAGGTAAATATTATGTGATTTTGCCTGGTCCGCCGAAGGAACTTAAGCCGATGTTCGAGAATCAGGCAAAACCTTGGTTGCTCCAGCAAGCACTGAGCGGTAAGGAAATGCCGATTTATTCGAAAATGCTAAAGTTTGCAGGAATCGGTGAGTCTGCTCTCGAAACCCGGTTGCTGGATCTGATCAAATCACAGACAGACCCGACCATTGCTCCTTATGCCAAGGAGGGAGAGGTCACGATCCGTATATCCACCAAGGCGGCCAGCGAGAGCGAGGCGCTGGTTAAGCTGGGGGCTACGGAAGCAGAAATTCAGCAGCGTCTTTCGGAATACATGTATGCGAGCGAGGACGTCACGCTGGAGAAGGTTATTGTGGATTTGATGTCCAATCGCGGACTGACTGTTAGCGCGGCAGAAAGCTGCACAGGTGGAATGCTGATGGAGCACATCACTTCCGTTCCAGGCAGCTCAGTTATGTTTCAGGGCGGTATCGTGTGTTATTCCAATGAAATGAAGAAGAAGCTGCTCAACGTGCCTCATGATTATTTGGAGGGGGACAATGCGCCCGGGGCAGTAAGCGAGGAAGTAGCCCTTGTCCTTGCGGAGCAGGCAAGAATGGTCATGGACACTGATTTCGGACTCTCGGTTACAGGTGTAGCTGGACCCGGATATTCTGAGCGGAAGCCAGTCGGTCTGGTTTATATCGGTATTGCCGAGCGTGACAAGGAAACTGAGGTTTACGAGCTGAAGCTGAGCGGGAATCGTGAAACGATCCGGTTGCGGTCTGTTAAGGCAATCCTGTACAGATTATGGCGCAGACTGGTGGAAAATGAGAAGTTCTCTTAAGGAGCTGTATACGACGCGAGTTTTCATAGAGTTGTTTTAGGTAGATGATTAATGGTATAATCCTATTATCGGAAGAACCGTTGCAAAAGCTTTTTTGCCTGCGGTTCTTTTTTTGATTTAAGAGACAGATGGAAGTATAGAAGAGAACCGACCAAACAAAAAAACGAATGTATGTTCGAAAAAATGCTTGGCAAGCGTGTCAAAACAAGGTATTATTAAACTACAAACAATGAAGGATGTGAGTTTATTGTCAGATCGTCGTGCTGCGCTGGATATGGCGCTCCGTCAAATAGAAAAGCAATTCGGTAAAGGTTCCGTTATGAAGTTGGGTGAGTCCACCCACATGCAAGTGGAAACGATTACCAGCGGTTCGATTGCTTTGGATATTGCGTTAGGAACGGGCGGCTTCCCGAGAGGCCGAATTATTGAAGTATATGGACCAGAATCATCCGGTAAAACAACGGTAGCTCTTCACGCTATAGCAGAGGTACAAAAAACAGGCGGTCAAGCCGCTTTTATCGACGCCGAGCATGCTCTTGATCCGTCGTATGCCAGCAAGCTGGGTGTCAATATTGATGAGTTGTTGCTATCGCAGCCAGATACAGGAGAGCAAGCACTTGAGATTGCTGAAGCGCTTGTACGTAGTGGAGCAGTAGACATTATTGTTGTTGACTCTGTAGCGGCACTTGTGCCAAAAGCGGAGATTGAAGGTGAAATGGGAGATTCCCATGTTGGTCTTCAAGCCCGTTTAATGTCACAGGCATTGCGTAAGCTGTCCGGTGCTATTAACAAGTCGAACACCATTGCTATCTTTATTAACCAATTACGTGAAAAAATAGGTGTTATGTTCGGTAACCCTGAAACGACACCGGGTGGACGTGCTCTGAAATTTTATTCTACAGTTCGTTTGGATGTCCGTCGCATTGAAAGCTTGAAAAACGGTAATGATGTTGTAGGTAACCGCACACGTATTAAAGTGGTGAAGAACAAAGTCGCACCTCCTTTCCGTCAGGCGGAAGTGGACATTATGTACGGCGAGGGCATCTCCAAGGCAGGCAGTTTGATCGACATTGGTACGGAGTATGACATTGTTGATAAGAGCGGAGCCTGGTATTCCTATGAAGGTGAACGACTAGGTCAGGGACGTGAAAATGCGAAGCAATTTTTGAAGGAAAATCCGAACATTGCTAGCACGATCGAACAAAAAATTCGGGTGGCCAGCAATTTGATTACGACGGTAGCTCCGCCGACAGAAGAAGAGTTGGCACAGCAAGCCAAGGAAGAACAGGAATTGCTGGAGCTTGAATAAAGCTTGGTGAATCCTGATTTGTGAACTGGAGCCAAGGGTTATGGCACAGCCGTTTGAATAGCATGATTCTGATGCCCTGTACAGTTGTGCAGGGTATTTTTGCATCGAATGTGGCCTGCGTGTCAGCTACATTTTACTTTTGCGTGGCGGGCGTTCTCAGCTTGCTTTCGTGAATATCAAAGTGAGGGAAGCACATTGCAATTGGGAGATGAAGGTGAACACACTTCGAAGGAAAATGAGCAGCAAGGCATTTCCCTTTTTCCTGATCATGAGGAATTGATGGTTACGAGGGTGGAACAGGGGCAGGGTAGGAAACGCGGAAGATACACGATTCATTTTGGCCCGTATTCATTGTCCATATTGGAAGATGTAATGATCAAGTACAATATGTTCAAAGGAACGACTTTCGTCAAAAAGGAACTGGAAGAAATCGTTCTGGCGGACGAAAAGCAACAGGCATACGTGCACGCGCTTCGTTATTTGGGACGAAAGCCGCGTACACGTCAGGAGATTGAGCAGCGTTTGACGCAAAAGGAAATGGGTCAAGCTGTTATTGACGAAGTGCTGAACCGTCTGGAGCGGGAGCGACTTGTGGATGACGATCTATACGCCCGTCAGTGGGCAAGACAGCGCATAACGAGCCAGCGGAAGGGGAAGATGTGGGTAAGGCAGGAACTGCGTCAAAAGGGCATCTCTAAAGCCTCTATCGGGGAAGCTTTAGGTGAGGTCAGCGAGCAGGAGGAATGGGAGAGCGCTTTGGTTGTCGGACGCAAGAAATGGAATCAGGTGCGTGGAGATATAATGGAGAAAAAACGCAAAACGTATCCCTTTCTTGTGAGGCGTGGATATTCGGGAGATATGACACGCCGCGTAGTTAATCATCTCACGATGGCCGAGCAGGATGAGACTTCCGATGATGAGGAATTATCGCAGTGGGATGAATAGTTATTAAACAGTCGGGTATCCATTAGCTGGCACAAGTGAACAGGATGAGCTGGCTATCGTATGGAAAGCCACATGGTAATCTACTAAAGTTTGCATTCCCTTGACAATGCCATTTGTCAAATAATAAAATATACATGAAACGATGCTTGTGGAACACCCTTTTTCCTTCCAAAAAAGCGGAGTCCACGGGTACGTTCTCATCGCCAAATAACAAGTGATGCCGCTATGCCAGGCGGAATTGTACATGTGAAAGCATGTGCATATGAAATGAAACGGCCGCGTGCCGTTATCTTAGTTTGACGATCAAAGCTAATGTGACAATTGCAAAAAGTCCCAAGGAATGCCTTGGAGGAACCAACGAGGAGGTGAACAGTATGATGACTGCGATCTGGTTCGTTCTCGTTGCTGTAGCCGCGTTATTCTTTGGGTTCGGGATTGGTTATTTTATTCGCAAATCTATTGCAGAGGCTAAAATCTCCAGTGCGGAAGAAGCTGCCGCGCAAATCGTGGAGAACGCGAAAAAAGAGGCAGAAGCGCTGAAGAAGGAAACGGTATTGGAAGCGAAAGACGAAATTCACCGCATCCGTGCCGAAGCTGAAAAGGAAACTCGTGAGCGTCGTAATGAAATTCAACGGCAGGAACGAAGACTGCTGCAAAAAGAAGAGTCGCTGGATAAAAAATTGGAATCGCTGGAACGTAAAGAAGAACAAGTGGCCAACAAAGAGAAACGAATCGATGAAACCCAGCAGCAGATTGATTTGATTTACAAGAGTCAGGTAACTGAGCTGGAGCGTATTTCCAATCTGACGACGGAAGATGCGAGAAGTATTATTCTGTCCAACGTAGAACAGGAAGTTCGTCATGAAACCGCTCAGATGATTAAGGAAATTGAGCAACAGGCCAAAGAGGAAGCGGACAAAAAGTCTCGTGAAATCATCACACTGGCCATCCAACGCTGTGCAGCGGACCATGTGGCGGAAACGACGGTTTCCGTGGTCACATTGCCGAATGAAGAAATGAAAGGCCGGATTATCGGACGTGAAGGCCGTAATATCCGTGCGCTTGAAACCCTTACGGGAATTGACCTCATTATTGATGATACGCCGGAAGCTGTTATTTTGTCCGGATTTGATCCGATTCGCAGAGAGATTGCGCGTACTGCGCTTGAGAAGCTCGTAGCGGACGGACGGATACATCCGGCTCGTATTGAAGAAATGGTGGAAAAATCCCGTAAAGAAGTGGATGAACGAATTCGCGAGTATGGCGAACAAGCCACCTTCGAGGTGGGTGTGCATAGCCTGCATCCGGATTTAATCAAGATCCTGGGACGTCTCAAGTTCCGTACAAGCTACGGACAGAACGTATTGAAGCACTCGATGGAAGTTGCATACTTGACAGGTCTGATGGCCGGAGAACTGGGCGAGGACGTTACACTGGCAAGACGGGCAGGGTTGCTGCATGACATCGGGAAGGCGCTGGATCACGAAGTGGAAGGATCACACGTTGAAATTGGCGTGGAACTGGCGAAGAAGTACAAGGAACACCCGGTCGTCATCAACAGTATTGCTTCACATCACGGCGACTGCGAAGCGACTTCGGTGATTGCCATGCTGGTTGGGGCGGCAGATGCCCTGTCGGCAGCAAGACCGGGAGCGCGGCGTGAAACACTGGAGACGTACATCCGTCGTCTTGAGAAGCTGGAACGCATTTCCGAATCTTTTGAAGGCGTGGAAAAATCGTACGCCATTCAAGCTGGACGCGAAGTTCGCGTCATGGTGCAGCCAGAGAAAATTGATGATGCGGAAGCATTCCGACTGGCTCGCGATATAACGAAAACGATTGAAAATGAACTGGATTATCCAGGGCATATCAAGGTTACCGTCATTCGCGAGACCCGTGCGGTAGAATACGCAAAATAAAAGCAATTTAACGAAAAGTGGCCGCTGTTTGTAGGGCCACTTTTCGTTATGTAAGGCATACCAGGGAGGGTTTTCTATCAACGTACTATTTATTGGAGATATTTTCGGTAGTGTAGGCAGAAAGGCATTAAGGGAAAATCTCCCTTCGCTAAAATCAAAATACAACCCGCATATTATTATCGTGAACGGGGAAAATTCAGCTTCAGGAAGAGGTATTACTCCAGCTATCGCCAGAGAATTTTTTGATTGGGGCGTACATGGGATTACAATGGGTAATCATACTTGGGACAATAAGGATATATTTGATTTTATAGATGATGAGCCGCGTATCATACGTCCGGCAAACTTCCCGCCAGGAACGCCGGGGCGAGGCTATACCGTGGTGAAAGGTGGAGGCAAGGAGCTGGCGATCGTTAACTTGCAGGGCAGAACCTTTCTGCCACCCATCGATTGCCCGTTCCGTGCAGCAGATGAGATCGTAGATGAATTGCGCAAGAAGCATAAGCACATTCTGGTTGATTTTCATGCCGAAGCGACATCGGAAAAAATCGCTATGGGTTGGCATCTAGATGGCCGTGCTTCAATTGTTGTTGGTACACACACCCATGTGCAGAGCAACGATGATACGATTTTACCGCAAGGAACTGCGTATCAGACAGATGTGGGCATGGTAGGTCCCTATGAAGGAGTACTTGGCATGCAGAAAGACGCCGTGTTGCAGAAATTTCAGACTCAGCTTCCAGTACGTTTTCAACCGGACAACGGAAAATGGCATTTTCACGCAGTTAGCGTAGAGTTGAATGACACCGACGGTATGGCGCGCAAAATTCAGAAAATCAGACTCAAAGAAGATGAATGGCGGATGGATTAACGTTTTTGGAAGCTGATTAAGGAAAGAATAAGGAAAACTGTCACCAAAAAGCAGGAATTTTTTGCTGACCCTCGAATAACATCTAATAGTGGAATCAAACCATCATCATTCCCAGGGGAGGTACTTACTATGGATGTATTAAAAGTATCAGCAAAATCCAATCCCAATTCAGTTGCAGGCGCACTCGCAGGGGTACTGCGTGAACGCGGAAATGCCGAATTGCAGGCGATTGGAGCAGGTGCACTGAACCAAGCCATTAAAGCTGTAGCCATTGCCCGGGGATTTGTCGCACCAAGCGGAGTGGATTTGATTTGTATTCCTGCTTTTACGGATATTGTTATTGACGGAGAAGACCGGACTGCAATCAAGCTGATTGTAGAGCCAAGATAATAAATGCTAGTTGCCTGAGCCTGTTTACGATGGTGTAAACGGGCTTTTTTGCATGGAAGTCTCCTTTTATTACATAGATTGTAAGATAACTTCATCACGCTGTAATCTATGAATGGAGGTAAGATGCATGAACAGTAAACTACACATGAAATGGTCGGTTGCCGATTTGCATTGTGATGTGTTGTGTAAGATGCAGCTCAATCCGCAGGTGGATTTCAGTCATCCGTCGCTTGATGTTACAAGAGAGCGTTTGCTAGAAGGCCATGTGCACTTGCAAACATTCGCTATATATATTTCTCAGGTGCTGGGTACGCCAAGATTTGAGCATGTAATTCGTCAGGTTGAACTGTTTAGGCAGCATATGATATCCCCACCTGGCGGGTTGAAGCCGCTATTGTGGAAGGAAGACTTGGAAGAACGTAAGGATACATTAGTGGGACATCGGGAAGGCAATGGAATGCAACAACTTCAAGGATCACCGTGGGCTCTGCTATCACTGGAGGGAGTGGACGCGTTGGAAGGGAATCCGTTTTATGCTGAACTGTGCTATGCCTTGGGAATCCGTTTGATTGGGCTGACGTGGAATTATGCAAATTGGGCGGCTGACGGCATTATGGAGCAAAGAGGCGGCGGCCTGACGCGCAAGGGGCATGAGCTGGTCAAGCGCTGTAATGAGTTAGGCTTGCTGCTAGATGTATCGCATTTGTCCGTACAAGGCTTCTGGGAAGTTCTGGAGGCGGCGTCTCAGCCGCCGATTGCTTCGCACTCTAACTCCTTCGCGATATGTCCTCACCCACGTAATCTTCGGGATGAACAGATTCGTGCGCTGATCGCGCGTAACGGACGGATCGGTTTGACCTTCGTCACGATGTTTCTCAAAGAGCAGGGTACGGTGACCGCTGAGGATTTGTTGCCACACATTGAACATATTTGTTCACTAGGCGGCGAACGTCATTTGATGTTCGGATCTGATTTTGACGGTATCGAGCATCATGTGCAAGGGCTGGAGCATCCGGGGAAATATCCGGGTTTTGCAGAACTGCTGCTGAAGCATTATCCTGGGGAACTGGTCAAGGGGTGGCTGGGGGGACATGCGCTGGAATATTTGCAAACGAATCTGCCTTCCAAAATGTCTTCTTAAATAGCTATTTAATAGCAGTTATTTTTAGTTGCTTAATACCCTTGACAATGCGAGCTATATTACGAAATAATTGGAGCATCCTAGTATTGCATGGTGCTAAAAAACAACGCTTGCTGAAATATGACATACCTTGGGGCGAGCCTGACGAGTCACCATGCTGTACCGCCATGTCAGAGGGGAGCTCCATTACATAATGTTGATAAAAAAGGTTACCTGGCTTGAACTCTTTTATGACTTATTATTCGTAGCCGCTGTCTCCAAGGCCACTCATGTTTTACTACATGTTGAGCATGATAGTATTTCTTGGGAGCATCTGGAAAAGTTTATTTTGATTTTTATTCCGATATGGTGGGCTTGGGTGGGACAAACTGTCTACAACAACCGTTTTGGTCAAGACAGTATAACGCATCGAATCTTTATGATCCTTCAATTGTTTTTCGTGTTAATCATGACTGCTAGCCTTAATATAGATTTTGACGCGTATTATGTATCTTTTTTTGTTGGCTATATTGGTTTAAGAGGCTTGACTGCCGTTCAATATTTACTTTCGGCACCCAAAGAAACGGCTCATAAACAGGAAACAGCTCATTTTTTCGGTACCTATTTTTGGATCGGAATAGTCATCTCCAGTTGCTCGCTCTTCTTTGACTCTTGGGTTCGATATTTGATTTTATATGCCGGCATTGCTGTTGATATCCTCGTTCCTTTGATTGGTCGTAAAAAATTGGTGATTACACCTATCCATACGGAGCATCTATTAGAGCGCTTTGCACAGTTCACCTTAATCCTGCTTGGCGAATCAGTGATCAGTATGCTTGCTGTTTTACAATCTGATCATTTTACGGTCTCTTCCGTTGTATTTGCTGCCTTGGCTTTTGTATTAGTCATCGCAATCTGGTGGCAATATTTTGAGAATATGGAGAAGCGGGTAGATAAATCAAAACAATCAGCAGGACAGACTATTATTTATGGTCATTTGTTTATTTATTGTTCACTTAGCATGCTAGCAGCTTCGATACAGCTCTTGTTTTTGGGACAGGTCGCCTATATCTTTGCACTTTGCTTTACCTTTGCTTCTGTATTTATTTACTTTCTGTCAGTTCTGCTGGTATTCCATCGGTACAGATTAAGCCATCTTAAACCAAGTCTTAGAGTCATTCTTTTCTTAACTGGAGTCCTCTGTGTCTTGTTTATCCTTAATGTATTTATTGTTGTTCCCTCTCATCTCATCGTAGCTGAAATCATGCTGTTCTTTCTCCTGTTTGCTAAAACGACGGTTTGATCTGTCAAGGATGTAGTGTTAATCTGGCGAGTGGGACGATATTTAACGCTGATTGGGGCGAAAAACGGAACTTTGTCCCGCGCTCCTTTTCTTTCTTGGCAAAGTAGGAGTATAATATCATAGATGTGTAAAGTATTGTATAGAGAAAAAGGAGTGACCATACGATGAGTAAAATCGTACCTGTCGGCGTTTCTGCACGCCATATTCACCTGACTCAAGAGCATATTGAAATTTTGTTCGGAGCAGGATATCAACTGACTGAATTTAAACCACTGTCCCAACCAGGACAATTTGCCGCAAATGAAACGGTAGCTGTAATTGGTTCTAAGGGCCAATTTGATAAGGTTCGTATTCTAGGACCAGCTCGTCCAGCTTCCCAGCTTGAAATCTCTCGCACAGATTCCTTTGCTATCGGTGTAAAAGCGCCTGTACGCGAATCTGGCAGCATTGACGGTACACCAGGAATCACAGTAAAAGGCCCAGCCGGAGAAGTGGAACTGCAAGAGGGTGTAATCGTAGCTGCCCGTCATATTCATTTCCATACATCTGATGCAGCGAAATGGGACATTAAGGACAAACAGTTGCTGAAAGTACGTGTCGGCGGCGAACGTGGTCTTGTATTTGAAAATGTTCTTGCGCGTGTGTCCGATTCTTTTGCTTTGGATATGCACATTGATACGGATGAAGCGAACGGAGCCGGTGTGAAAAACGGTGACAACGCTGAAATCGTAGACTAATATACGTATATAATGCCGAAAGGTAAGGGCCCGATTCTTGCTAAAGAGTCGGGCTTTTTTTACATACTAAGGATTCTCAAAATTTTTATCTATAAAATTATGGGCATTAGATTCACTGCGTAACCAATTGGCGTTCACGGGGATATATGGCGATGGCTTATAAATCATGCTATAATTTAATGTAATGCCTTTTTCAAAGGAGTTTTTACGGGCTTAAAAGAGATTTACCCATATGCAAAGATACAGTAAAAGCGTGATTGGCGTGAAATAGATGGTGTAAGGAGTGACCGAAGGAATGGCCAAGGAAACGAAAGATTACTCTAAATATTTTGATTTCTCGGATGCAAAGATCATTTCTCAGGATGAGCATAGCAAAAAGATCCGCATTCGCGGACGTGAAATCAATATTATTGCGGAGCCGAATCATAGAAAAGAAAAGCAACGCGGTAAAGAAGACGTACAGGTATTGTACGATAACGCAGTTCCGGATGAGCTGAAGCATATCGGCGAGGGAAAGCATTACATCGTGTACACATTCGGTTGCCAGATGAACGAGCATGATTCCGAAACGATTAAAGGATTGCTGGAGCAAATGGGCTATCAGGCGACAGCGGATCGTAAGGAAGCGGACATCATCTTGCTGAATACGTGTGCGATCCGTGAAAATGCGGAGGACAAAGTATTTGGCGAACTGGGCCACCTCAAGCATCTTAAGACAGAGAAGCCGGGCATGCTGCTTGGCGTTTGTGGCTGCATGTCGCAGGAAGAGAGTGTCGTCAACCGGATTTTGCAAAAGCACGGTTTTGTCGATATGATTTTTGGTACCCATAATATTCACCGCTTGCCGCAGCTCGTCAAGGAAGCACTCTTCAGCAAAGAAATGGTGGTCGAGGTGTGGTCCAAGGAAGGCGACATTATCGAAAACCTGCCGAAGAAGCGCGAGGGTATGCGGGCTTGGGTGAACATTATGTACGGCTGCGATAAATTTTGCACCTATTGCATTGTTCCCTTCACTCGCGGTAAGGAAAGAAGCCGTCGCCCCGAGGATGTCATTGCTGAGGTACGGGATTTGGCGCGCCAGGGCTTTAAGGAAATTACCTTGCTGGGTCAGAACGTCAATGCCTATGGCAAGGATTTGAAGGATATGAATTATAGATTCGGGGATCTGATGGACGATATGCGTAAAATTGATATCCCGCGTGTACGTTTTACAACATCACATCCGCGTGATTTTGATGACCATTTGGTTGAAGTGCTTGGTAAGGGCGGCAATTTGGTGGAGCATATCCATCTGCCTGTTCAATCCGGCAATACGGATATATTGAAGAAAATGAACCGAAAATATACTCGTGAGCGCGTTCTGGAGCTGGCGGCGAAGATCAAAGCGGCTGTTCCGCATGTTTCGCTGACAACGGATATTATCGTAGGTTTTCCGGGCGAAACGGACGAACAGTTTGAAGATACCATTTCTCTCGTACGTGAGGTCGGTTACGACTTTGCCTACACCTTTATTTATTCACCACGTGAAGGTACTCCAGCCGCGTCCATGGAAGACAATGTGCCTATGTCGGTCAAAAAAGAGCGTCTACAGCGTCTGAACAATGTGGTGAACGAAAACAGCCTCCGCTTTAACGGTAGACTGCGTGGCGAGGTGGTTGAGGTGCTGGTGGAAGGCGAGAGCAAAAATAACAGCAAGGTGCTTGCCGGCCGGACCCGTTCCAATAAGCTGGTGCATTTTGAAGGCTCCAAGGATCTGATCGGTACCTTTGTGCAGGTGAAAATTACGGAGCCTATGACCTTTTACATCCAGGGTGATTTGGTTCAAACTGCCGTGACGGTTAACGGTTAACAAAATAGCGTAGCAAGGCTTGCATGTGGATCAAATATGAGTTGTATGTACGACCGTATAAGTGAGAAAAGGAGCGATGGACAGTGACAGAGGAGCGGTTGCAACAGTCAGAGCTTCAATCGGCAGCGCGCCAGCATGATCATTTGGTCAATCGTGATATGATATTGGCGAAAGCTCAAGAGTTGGCGGGGATTTTGGGCAACAGTGAGGAAGTGCAGGTATTTCGGAAAGCAGAAGATAAAATCCGTGATCATCAGCGCATCCAGCATCTGATTGCAGCGATGAAGAAAAAGCAAAAGGAAATTGTGGCCTTTGAATCCTTGAAGAATCAGACGATGATTGCCAAAATAGAGGCCGAGCTTCAGGAGCTTCAGGAAGAGCTTGACGGCATTCCGATTGTAACGGAGTTTCAACAAAGCCAGGTGGAAATTAATGAGCTGCTGCAAATGGTTATCATGGCGATTCGTGATACAGTTGCCGAAAAGGTGAATGTAGAAGAGGGAAAAAGTACTTCTTCCTCCAATTGCAGTGACTAGAATGATGTGTGGTGTGGAGGCTCAGCCTCCACGCCTTTTTTTCAGGTGCAACTTGTAATCATATGTACTGTGCCAGACCTCAAGAGGAAATGGGACACATAGAAAGGATGAAGGCTAGGAAATGGATATTTTGCGTAGTTTGGTAGAGGGTGAAGTAAATACATTTTGGGAGTATTTGGGCTGTGAATTGATCGAAGCTGATGCAAAAGAGGTACATATCGCTTTACAGGCCGGACCACAGCATACCAACGTGGTGGGTATTGTTCATGGGGGCGTACTCACAACATTGATGGATCAGGCGATGGGGATGGTTAGTATGGTTTCACGCAATATGGAATTATGTGTGACGACGAATCTGAACGTTCATTTTTTGTCAGCGATGAAACAAGGACGATTGGAGGTTAAGGCGCGAATTCTCCATCAAGGAGGGCGTACCATAACGACTGAGGCGGAAGTGAAGGATAGTGAAGGAACGCTCGGCTGCATGGCTACGGCGACATTCCGGGTATTGCGTAAACAACCAGATCATTTGGATAAGGCCTGACGCTTGACAAAACTTTTTATTATGTCATAATGAATTTATCAAAATGATATAATATGGTGATGCCAATGGATAACGAACGTATAAACGAAGAGGCGCAGAAGGCGTCGTATAACATTAAGAAATATCGCACCCCGGATGGTGCTCCGGCAGATATCGTCATGTTCACCTTGACCAAGCGGGAGCGCAAGACGGTGACGAAGACGTTGCCGATCCGTGAGCTGAAGGTAATGCTTATCAAGCGCCGCAGATGGCCGTTTGCTGGACGTTGGGCGTTGCCCGGGGGCTTTTGTCAGGAAGATGAATCCATGTACGGAGCCGCCAAGCGCGAGCTGTTAGAGGAAACCGGCGTAGATGGTGGGCATCTGGAGTATCTAGGTGTGTATAGTGGACCTGGGCGTGATCCGCGCGGGTGGATTATATCACATGCGTTTTTTGCACTGGTAGAGGAGTGGATGCTGGAGCAGCGGCAAGCGGCGGATGATGCTTCGGAGGTCGGACTGTTTACGATCCGTGAAGCGCTGGAGGAGTTGGAGCTGGCGTTTGACCATCGGGACATTATTGTGGATGCCTACCGGAAGATTCAGTTGCAAATGCTTCAGACGACGATAGCCAAGCAGTTTTTGCCTCTGCATTTTACATTGGGCGAGCTGTATCAGGTCATTCAAAGTGTCGTACCGGATTTCGAGGAGCCGAACTTTATTCGTAAAATAACGTCGACTCGCAGCAGACAGGGAATATTAGAAGAGGTACGGGACGAGAACGGCAAACCGCTCAGCTCCAATCAGTATTCACAGAGACCTGCACAGCTTTATCGTTTTAGTGACAGGGTGCCGCGGTTGTCTATCTACACCTAATGTATTGTAGTAGGTCACGTAAAGAAGCGCACAATCCCCAATTTGAGGATGAAGGAGCTGGCTGTACGATGAAGGCGTTGATTGTTATTGATTACACGAATGATTTTGTGGACGGTAGTCTGCCTGTAGGCCAACCGGCAGTTGAGCTGGATGACCGGATGGCAGCTATAACGCAGGCGTATGTAGATCAAGGGGACTTTGTCGTAATGGCAGTGGATCTGCATGAGGAAAAAGACCTTTATCACCCGGAAAGCAAGCTGTTTCCTCCACATAATATTCGTGGAACCGGGGGACGAGATTTGTATGGCAAGCTCCATAATCTCTATGCGAAACAGAGGGATTCCATCTATTGGATGGACAAAACACGATACAGCGCCTTTGCTGGCACGGATCTGGAACTCAGGTTGCGTGAACGTGGTATTACGGAAGTTCATTTGATCGGTGTGTGTACGGATATATGTGTACTGCATACGGCTGTAGACGCTTATAACAAAGGCTTTGCGATTACGGTATACAAGGACGCTGTGGCGAGCTTTAATCAGGCCGGACATGATTGGGCTTTGGGTCATTTTCAGGGCAGTCTCGGAGCCGACGTATGGTCGGCTGAGGATACGATTTTACGCCAGAAGAAGTAAATAACTTAACGATTGTGCACCCATATCCGATAACAGAATGGAGTTGGATATGGGTGCATACGGATGGACAAGGCGGTACGCCGCTGCCAAACCGGGGACAGTCAGAGAGGATGATTACGATGCAGTCAACGAGCCTCGCATTACATACAGATAAATATCAAATTAATATGATGTACGCCCACTGGGTGAACGGAAGTCACCAGCGCAAAGCTGTGTTTGAGGCATATTTTCGCAAGCTGCCTTTTGGCAACGGATATGCGGTGTTCGCAGGTTTGGAACGCATTGTGAATTATATTGCAAATCTGCGCTTTACAGAAGAGGATATCCGTTACCTCTCAGAGCAAGAGGAGAAGTATGATCCCATGTTTCTGGAGGCATTGCGCCAGTTTAGGTTTGGCGGAACCGTTCATTCGATGAAAGAAGGGGCGCTTGTTTTCCCAAATGAGCCTCTGGTACGCGTCGAAGGAACGATTATGGAAACACAACTGGTTGAGACAGCGTTGTTGAATTTTATGAACTACCAGACGCTGATTGCGACGAAGGCGTCGCGCATCAAGCAGGTGGCAAGCGGCGATACGCTGCTGGAATTTGGCACACGGCGGGCGCAGGAAGCAGATGCGGCGATTTGGGGAGCACGGGCAGCTTATGTAGCGGGCTTTGACGCAACTTCTAATATGCTGGCAGGTGAGCACTTTGGTATTCCGACCAAGGGAACGCATGCTCATTCCTGGGTGCAGACCTTTATGAGCGAGCAGGAGGCTTTTGACGTGTATGCGAAGGTTTTACCGGATCAGGTCACACTGCTGGTGGACACCTTTGATACGCTGGAGAGCGGTGTTCCCCATGCGATTCGGACAGCGAAGATGCTGGAGAGTCAGGGCAAACGCATGAAGTCGATCCGTTTGGATAGTGGTGACTTAGCTTATTTGTCCATTCAGGCGCGAGAAATGCTGGATGCCGAAGGCTTGGATTACGTACAAATTGTAGCCTCCAATGATTTGGATGAAAATACGATTTTTAACTTAAAGGCCCAAGGTGCGCGTATTGATGTATGGGGTGTGGGAACACAGCTCATTACAGCTTCGGATCAACCTTCACTGGGCGGGGTGTACAAGCTGGTCGAGCGGGAAGTAGAAGGCGAAATGCTGCCGACGATTAAAATTTCGGGCAATCCGGAAAAGGTATCCACACCGGGCAAGAAGGATGTATATCGTATTATAGATAAGAAGAAAGGGAGAGCTGTCGCCGATTATATTTCTTTTCCGGACGAAGATCGTCCGCGCAATGGAAAGCGGCTGAAGCTCTTTAACCCGCTGCATCCGTATATGAAGAAGTATGTGGAAAATTACGAAGCAGTTCCGATGCTGGAGCCTATTTTCGTAAATGGACAGAAAGTGTATGAGCTTCCCGAGCTGGATGAAATTCGTGCTTACCATACTTCCCAGTTGCAATTGTTCTGGCCGGAATATTTGCGGAAGCTAAACCCGGAAATTTACCGTGTAAATCTCAGTGAAAAGGTATGGGGGCTGAAACAAAAGCTGATCGACAGCTATATGCAGCCAGAAGTAGAAGAAAAGGAATAGCTTTAAGAAGGCACCCTGCAAGTGATGAGGTGCCTCTTTGTGTTTCAGAGCGTGGGAGGGAAATATGTGTGTTATTTGTAAATTTCCCTCATGACATGCCGCAGCTCAGGTATAATGATGCGCTCCATCGCCAAACGGACGGCTCCACGCGAGCCTGGCATGGAAAATACGGCTGTCCGGCCCACGGTGCCTGCCACAGCACGACTCAATATCGCTGCTGAACCAATATCCTCGGCAAAGCTTAAATAACGGAAGATTTCCCCGAATCCGGGCAGTTCCTTATCCAGCAGAGAGGAGACGGCTTCATATGTTGTATCACGCGGGGAAATACCGGTGCCGCCTGTCAAAAGAACAGCCTCAATGTCATCGCGTTCGGCGGCTTCGGATACGAGCTGCCGGATGCCGTCATAGTCGTCTTTGACGATAACATATCGGACTACCTGATAGCCGTTCGTTTCCAGCAAATCCACCAGTAGTCGTCCTCCGGTATCTGTCTCCATGGTACGGGTGTCGGAGACGGTTACAACCATGCAGCTAACCTGCTGTGGGGCCTCCAGTCGATGCTCCTCTACAGAAGATATATTCATTGCAATGCTCACTCCTTGATCTATGTTAGACATACTCTTTTTACAATAGAGGAATGATTGCTGGTGTGCAAGTCAGTAGTAGGCACGAGGAAGGGGTGTGATTTATTCCCTTGCACGGATGGGTTGGAATATAGTACACTTCCTTACATAAGTCGGGATTTCTTGTCTGGTCATTGATGAAAGCGTGAACAACGGTTGATTAATCTCAATTGTCGGCGGGTAATAATGCAGCAGGGTCAACAACAGGGAGGTAATGTATTATGAAACATTCATACCAACAATGCGTAGATGCTTGCCTGGAATGTATGAACGCTTGCAACGTTTGTTACGTGGCGAGCTTGAAGGAATATGATTTGGCTATGCTGCGTGAGTGTATTCGAGTGAGCAGGGAATGTGCAGAAATATGCGGGTTTGCTGCTCAAATGCTGGAACGCGGAACGGAATTTGCCGAGCAAATTTGTGAGTTGTGTGCCAAAGCCTGTGAAGTATGTGCTGCTGAATGCGGTAAGCACGCCCATGAGCATTGCAAGCAATGTGCAGAAGCCTGCCGCCGTTGTGTTCAGGCTTGTCGCCAAATGGTGGCTGTGTAATTACATATTATCGAGTCAGCGCCTGAACAGAAAATAAAAGATTGCTTTCCACTGGATAGGTTTGTATAATGATGGGAATTAACGTCTTGGAACGGGAGAGTAGCAGGGGAGCCATATCATTACAGCGAGCCGGAAAAGGTGGAAGCCGGTATGAGGCCCAACGTGAAGCGCACCCGGGAGACGGTTGTTCCAACACGGAGTTCCGTTAGTAGATCAACCCGGTGGACACCGTTATTTGTCATTGGAGTGAAATCGGCGATTAATGCATAAGTTCGTTGCGCAATCCGATTTACGAAGAGTGGTACCGCGGGGATATTGAAGTTCTCGTCTCTTGAATAATTCAAGAGGCGGGAGCTTTTTTTGTTAGATTCTAAATGAAAAAAAGGAGAGAAAGCTATGCTGCTGTCGATCGCTACTCAGGCTATTTCCGCCCATACGGGCTTGGAGGAAAAGGAGATTTCGTCTTTATTGGAGGTACCGCCACAGCCGGAATGGGGAGATGTGGCGTTTCCCTGTTTTTTGCTGGCTAAAAAGTTTCGGAAGTCTCCACAGCAAATCGCACTGGAACTGGCGGAAGCAATAAATCGTGAGGAAGGACTGACTGCTTCGGCATCAGGAGCCTATGTAAATATAACACTGGGGCGTTCCGTTCATATTCCACTCATGCTGGCTGAATTGAGCCAACCCGAATTTTTCAAGCCAGATATCGGACACAGACAGCGGATAGTGATAGATATGTCTTCGCCCAATATTGCCAAACCGTTTGGTATCGGCCATCTTCGCTCTACTGTCATCGGTGCTGCATTGTACCGCATTCTCGGAGAAATGGGATATATTCCGGTTAGTGTGAATCATCTGGGGGATTGGGGAACACAGTTTGGTAAGCAAATTGCGGCTTATAAAAGATGGGGAAATGAGGAGCAGCTACAGCAGGATCCGATTGGAGAATCTCTGAAGCTGTACGTGCGTTTTCATGAGGAAGCCGAGCATGACTCATCTTTGGAGGACGAAGGTCGAGAATGGTTCCGCCGTCTGGAGCATGGAGATGCCGAGGCTCAGCGGCTATGGGAGTTTTTTGTTGAAGTCAGCTTGCGTGAATTTGATCGTATGTACCAGCGTCTGAACATTACATTCGACCATGTGCTGGGAGAGAGCTTTTACAATGATAAAATGCAGGCGGTTGTTGTCCAATTAAGGACGAAAGGGCTGCTGGAAGAAAGTGACGGTGCACTTGTGGTGCGTCTGGAGGATGAAGGGCTGCCGCCTTGTCTTATTTTGAAAAAGGATGGGACTACCATCTATCCGACACGTGATTTGGCTACGGCGATCTACCGTCATGAGGTTATGAAAGCTGATCGGTTGCTGTACGTGGTAGGTGGAGAGCAGCAGTTGCATTTCCGTCAGGTGTTTGCGGTGCTAAAGCGTGCGGGAGAGACGTGGGCGGAGCAGTGTGAGCATGTGCCGTTTGGTCTGATGCGCTTTGCAGGTAAAAAAATGTCCACAAGACGCGGCAAGGTCGTAAAGCTGGAGGAGGTGCTGGATGAAGCAGTAGCCCGTGCTCGATCTATCATAACCCAGAAGAATCCCGATTTACAGGATCAACAGGAAATAGCCGAGGACGTCGGCATTGGGGCGATCATTTTTGGCGACTTAAAAAATAACCGCCTGAACGAAGTGGATTTCTCACTGGAAGACGCGTTAACCTTTGAAGGTGAGACAGGCCCTTATGTACAATACACACATGCACGTATACGTAGTCTTTTGGAAAAAGCTCATGCTGGCACTGGTACGGTGGCTGGATCTAGTATAGATGTTCCCGCGGGGGAACGTCATGCACCTGATTCAACGTATACATCCGATGAAATGCTGGGGGATGCAGGTTGGGCGCTGCTTAAGCAACTGATTCGTTATCAGGGACAACTGGTACGTGCGGCTCGGCAACTGGAACCTTCGGTTATCGCGAGGTTTGCGCTGGATACGGCGCAGGCGTTCAACCGCTTTTACGCCAAGGAACGGATTGTCGATGGTGGGCCGTGGCGCATTCAGTTGGCGGAACAAACCGCTGATATTTTGGCACATACGCTGCAACTTCTTGGTCTGAAAGCACTTTATCGGATGTAGTCAAATGGTCTGAGGAAGAATGCCCGCAAAGTGAGTATCCTTAGAATGTATCCTAGGACGTGAGCAGAAAAGAGTTAAACGGGTTACACTAACTGTAAGTATCGTAAGCTTTTTTACAATCAATTTTTGAGTATCTGAAACATTTGTTGATAGTATTGCGTCGATAAGTATAGAAGAAACATAGTAAATATGGAGGTGTATCTCATGAAAAAAAACAAAAGCGTGACAGCAGCTTTGCTCGTGATCTGTTCGTTGGCAGTGGCTACGTCAGCTTCTGCTTTTCGTGATATAAAAGGAACCGAGCAGGAGAAGATTGTAAGTTCGCTTCAGAACAGAGGGATTATTCAGGGCATTACCAAGGATAAGTTTGCGCCTGATCAATCACTTACGTATGCACAAGGGGTGCATTTGGTCGTTAATGCGATGGATCTTCAGGTTATGCCGGATTTCACGAC
Source organism: Paenibacillus maysiensis (assembly GCF_000520815.1). Taxonomy (GTDB): domain Bacteria; phylum Bacillota; class Bacilli; order Paenibacillales; family Paenibacillaceae; genus Paenibacillus; species Paenibacillus maysiensis. The sequence goes on from NZ_ASRY01000270.1 coordinate 27,658, forward strand.
GGGTTCCTTCGCAAATATTCCGTCTTCGGCATGGTATGCCAAGTCTTACCGGATTGCGGCTCAACACCAAATTCCTTTGTCACCGGATATTGATCCAAGCACTCAGATGACAAGAGAACAATTCGCGAATATACTGTACAAAGCGGTTAGTGCAACCGGAGAATATCCAACAGTCCGCATGTACATTAATGTGGCGGATGGCAAGAAGCTGGACCAAGATTCAAGCGAAGCGGTTCAGTTCCTGCTGTTGACCAAAATTGCAAAATTAGATGAAAAGAGCAACTTTAATCCGGAACGTAAGGTAACCCGAATGGAGGCAGCAGAGATGGTCTATAATGCATCCGAATTTGTGCAAAATCATAAACCGATTGAATCTACTCCAGAAAATCCGGCTGAGCCTTCAGATCCGGGCCAGCAAAATGGTATTAGTATGAGCGTAGAGAAGGTGAATGACCAACAGAATAAGGTAACATTAACCCGGTTCCAGGCACCCAATCCCGGTTACGGTATTGAAGTGGATCATATCGACTATGTAGATGACGCCAATGCAGTGATTTACTACAAGTTGACAAGTCCAAAGCCGGGGGAAATGAATATCCAGGTCATTACGGATACCCACACCAGTACCCTGGTGGACAGCAAGTATAAAGTTACGATTAAGGCAGTAGAGGGAACCGTTTTTCCTTCTACAGGATCAGGCACCTCGGTAGCCCAATAATACTTGTAGCCTACACACAAAACATATATTTAGATAAAGCAAAACAGCAAGCCTCCATTGTATTTATCCGGAGACTTGCTGTTTTTTATGCATGCTTTGTGGGCTTGCTTTATGCGCTTCCTCCAGCCAAGCCAGGTCCGTTTTGACCTGAGCCCGGTTTCTGCAAGGAGCGGGTACCTGCTCGGGTATCGGCTTTTCCAGAAGTCGCAGCTCCTGCTGCTACAGCAGTTTGCTCTGCAAGCAAAGCTTCCTGTTCCGACGATGCAGTAGAGAATGCATTTGTACCTGTTGCCGTTGTTCCTGACTGGAGCTGATACATCTGGAAGTAGCGACCGCCCTGAGCCATGAGTTCGTCATGGTTACCGCGTTCGACAATCTCACCCCGATGCAGCACCAGAATTTGGTCCGCACTGCGGATAGTCGACAGACGGTGAGCAATGATAAAGGTAGTACGCCCTTTTTTGAGCACCTCCAGCGCAGATTGGATAAGCGCCTCGGTTTCAGTGTCAATATTGGCAGTAGCTTCATCGAGAATCAGAATCGCCGGATCAAAGGCCAACGCGCGGGCGAAGGAAATGAGCTGACGCTGCCCGGCTGATAAAGTACTTCCTTTTTCGATCACTGGCTCGTCAAAGCCTTGTGGCAAGTGGGCCAGCAGTTTGTCAGCCCCAACATCACACAGTGCTTTGTTCACCTGTTCTCTGGTAATCCGGCTATCTCCCAGACTGACATTGGAGGCTACTGTACCTGTAAACAAATATGGATCTTGAAGAACGATTCCCATATGATGGCGTAGCCACTGCTTCGGTATGTCCTTGACAGAGGTTCCGTCAATGGTGATCGTTCCTTTTTGCGGATCATAAAACCGGAACAGCAGGTTAATAATCGAGCTTTTTCCCGATCCGGTATGTCCGACGAGTGCAACCGTTTGGCCGGGATGTGCTGTAAAGGAAATATGCTTAAGGACATCATCCTTTTTGTAGGCAAAGGTTACGTCGTCGAACTCCACCAGACCTTTGTAACGCGGCATCGTGCCGTCTGTTACCTGTTCTCCGGTTTCATCCATCAGTTCAAATACCCGTCCCGAGGATACGATTGAAGTATCCAGCACCGCAAGCTGGTTGACCATACCAGTCATCGGTTGGAAGAGTCGTCCCAATACATCGACGAAGGCGTATAGTACGCCTAGTGATACAGCACTGCCTGTCGTGCCAAGCGCCTCGGCTCCGAAATACCACAACACGACGGCAAAGGCAAGATTTCTCAGCACATTGACCAGATTGTGTGAAGTGAAGGCGTTCAAATTCAGCATTTTATTCTGATGCTTCATATAATCATCGTTCAGTTCTTCAAACTCATGTTGCGTTTGTTTCTGGTGCCGGAACACGCGAATAATGGACATCCCTTGAATAGATTCGTTGATAATTGCATTAATCTCACTGAGTCGGGACCGAATGATCGTATTAAAGCGGGTGGCGACTTTGCGGTACAGTACAATCCACAAGATCAGCAGCGGTACAATGAACAGAGAGATCAGACCCAGTCTGAAGTCCAGCAAAAAGAGTGCGACATATACACCGGCCATCGTCACAATACCTGAAGTGAAGTTCGACAGTACGGCCACGAATAAATCTTTTACCGCTTCTGTGTCATTCGTAACACGGGATACGACCTTGCCTGCGGGCAGATTGTCAAAAAAGTAAACTGGCAACCGTTGAATATGTGCGTAGAGGTCAAGCCGAAGCTTTTGAATAACCTTGTTGGCCGAGGATTGCAGCCAGTAGGTTTTACCAAATTCAGCAAAAATCGAAATGACCAGAAAGAAGCAATACCAGCCAATCAGTTGAAAGATACCGGGCATTTCCGGCTTGTAAAAGCTATACAGCTCATCGGCTGTCAAAGCCTTGGCATCATAGCGAAAGGTGTCGGAGCCGCGCGTCACCGTCAGCGTGCCGTTCGTAAAGGAACGGTTACCGTCAGCTACCTGCACCGAGCCATCAATAAATACGAAGGATTTTCCAACTTGTAAAATCCTTGCTTCACGCCCTTTGGGCTCCCCGGCCTCAAAGCGGTCTTCACGCTTAAAATGGGTCCCGGCATAAATTACGGTGCCGTCCACGCTAGTTGTCTCGTAAAATGGTTTTTCAATAGCGAGCATATGGTCGTCGATCATCGTTTTGGCAATGAAGGGTCCGGCCAGCTCAGCGGCTACCCCGATAGCCAACGCGATGAGTGCGGCGATAAAGCCTGCTTTGCTCGTCAGGGCATACTGGAATAGCCTTTTGCCGATATTGAGTTTCATTAGGATACCTCCTCTGAGGTCAGAACAGATTCCACTTGCTGCCGTTCATACTGTTGACGGTACCATCCGTCCGTCTGAAGCAGCTCGTTGTGGGTTCCTTCCTCAATAATGCGTCCTTGCTCCAGCACGACGATCCGGTCTGCATGTTCTACAGCCGAGAGACGGTGAGTGGAGATCAGAGTTGTTTTACCCGAGCGTTTACGTCGAATATTATCAATGATACGTGCTTCTGTTCGAGCATCAACCGCGGACAGTGCATCGTCTAGCACCAGAATATCCGGATCGCCGATAAAGGCGCGTGCCAGCGAAACACGTTGCTTCTGGCCGCCGGACAGGGCAATGCCTTTTTCTCCGACAAGTGTATCTAGTCCATCGGACAAGGTGCCTAAATCCTGATCGAAGGCTGCGGTACGGATCGCTTCCATGATGTCTTCATCATCTGCACGCGGTTTACCGAACTGAATGTTCTCACGCACTGATTTGGAAAACAGAATTTGCTCCTGTGGCACGTAGCCGATCCAGCTGTGCAGTTGTTCAACTGCAATGTCCTCCAGCCGAGTGCCAGAGATTAAAATGTCACCGCTACCCGTCGGGTATTCATGCAGTAGCTGTTTGAGCAAGGTGGACTTCCCGCTGCCCGTTCGGCCGACGACACCCAGCGTTTCCCCTCGTTTCAGCTCCAAATTCACATGTAACAGATTGTCAACAGATGAGGTTGGATAGCGGAAGGTAACATCTTTCATCGTAATGGACTCGGGGTGGTTAACCGTTACAGGCTGAGCTGCATCTTGTACGTCCGGCTCCACATGGAGAATTTCGTTCACCCGATCGAGGGAAGCGCTACCGCGCTGCATAATGTTGATCAGTTCGCCAATGGCAAACATCGGCCAAATCATCATCCCCAGATACATGTTAAAGGATACCAGTTCACCCAGCGTGATATCGTTATGAAATACCAGATAAATACCATAGCCAAGTCCGATCACATAGCTAAGCCCTACGCATAAGCGGATCGTCGGTTCGAAGAGAGCGTCCATTCGGGCGACCGCCAGATTTTTGCGAAATACGTCATCGGTAATATCGGCGAACCGTTTTTCATCCATTCGTTCCTGTACATAGGCGCGAATGACCCGGATACCTGCCACGGATTCCAGCACTTGGTCGTTCATATCGCCAAATGCATCCTGTGCCAGCGTGTAACGCTCGTGAACGGCTTTACCGTAAATGCTCATTGCCAGCGCGATAAAAGGAAGGGGCAGAACCGCCGCCAGCGTCAGCTTCCAGCTAATCAGGGTGCCCATGGCGACCAGCACGACGCTCAGGTAAACTGTAGAGTCAGTTAGCGTCAGCATGCCAAAGCCCGCAGTACTTGCCACGGAACGAAGGTCGTTCGTAGCACGAGCCATCAGGTCACCAGTACGATTGCGTTCAAAAAATGGAGGTGTCATCCGCAGCAGATGGTTCATAAAGCGTGTGCGCAACAGGCGCTCCACCAGATTGGCACCCCCAAACAGCTTGTGCATCCATATGTACGTAATGTAGTAGATGACGGCAAGAATGCCCAAAATGTAAAAAATATAACGCCAGAGCGAGGACCATGAAATTGAACCGCGTACGATCTCATCAATAGCGCTGCCTAGCAGCCGAGGCGGAGCCAGCTCCAGCACGCCAACGGCTATCAGCATAAACAGCCCAATCGAGTACCGGCTTCGTTCTCTTTTAAAAAACCAGCTTAAATTTTTGAGTACCGAAAACAAGAGGAATCCCATCCTTTCATGAAAAGCTCATGCGAGAGTTGTTGTACCATTTTGAATAAACAATAACGGCTTGCTACCACTAGCTTCAATCCGGTAACAGGCGCAAAAAAGGCATACCGTCCGCAGACGATATGCCTTAAATCTCAATATCATATGGCGCGCAGGTATTTTCAGCACACTCACCACTGAAAAACTGCTCAAACGCAGGCAGCCACTCGTATTAAACCATACAACGTGAATGGCCCAATTCCGAAGGATGCGTCAGGGGAGATGCTCCGGTATGAAGTTGTTGTGTTTGTAGAGTTGGGTAAAAGGCGAGATGAATGTTTAGCACCGGTAACACTCCTTTCTTCTTCGAATTGGATTCATTCTGACCATGAGTAATCGTTCAAATTGGTAATTAATTTCAAAATGGATCTCGTATGCTTGAATCTTAACACCGTCTTTTGCGAATTGTCAAACCTTTTTCAAAAAAATGTATATCGCTCGCTGGATATTTTTACTTGAGTAAGGGGCGGTTGGTGGCCATTCTAAAGAATACTATGATATAGTTAACAGGACGTAATTGTACAAGGAGATGAGCATAACGCATGAGCATACAGGTAACTGAACCAGCGGCACAGTGGTACATCAAGGAGCTTGGTCTGAACCGTGGAGATACCATCCGTTTTTTTGCCCGCTATAGTTCTGGCGGTGGGTTACATCCAGGCTTCTCTCTGGGAATTGCCGTAGAGCCTCCGCAGCACCCCGTACTACAACATGAAGCGGCTGGCATTACGTTTTATATGGAGGACCAGGATTACTGGTACTTGAAGGGTCATCATCTGGAAGTAAAGTATCTGGAGGAACATGACGACATTATTTACACGTATGCCGAGGAAGAGCAGTCTTAATGCTCTAACGTTAGAAATAGCTTGCAGGTTAACCGTTTGGAGACATGAAAAAGCGGCGGAGTATCGCATTACAGGGGATTAACCTGTGTGTGATACTCCGCCGTTTTGTTGTCCTTGGGACGCGTGTGCTGCATGTTAAGGGTTGTTAAGCATCGGACCATCCACCGCAAAATCAAAATCATCAATATCGTACACATGTACAGGTACGGAAGCTTCAATAATGCGATGAATCCAGTCCAGTTGATCTGTCAAAATGGGTAATTCTTCACGTTGGGCTGTTAGCACCAGTTCGGTCTCGATTGGATCAAAATATTCTCCGTAATGCGCAGTGTCGACGGCATTAATGACGATCAGTGAGGTGTTAGCGTCGAACAGGATGGGCAAGCTTTTGGCCCAGGGCATCTGAAGCGCGCGCCGGATTTTTTTCTGATTCAAAGGTTCCTCAAAATAGCTGATCAGTTCGCTTACCTTTCGCTTCACATGCTGATCGTCCGCAGGATTATCCATGAGCGGCTCTGTGCTATCCTGAAATTCGTATAGCTCCAGCAGCGACGTGTAAGGTACTATATATTCCACAGGGGCGGGAGTTGTAAGCAGTTGGCCATATATGGCAACCATTACAGCTTCCGTTACAAATTTTCGGGACATCGGTCAAGCCTCCTGCATTTACCAAATTATGCGATAAGAGTATAACACAAAGCGAGACTGAATTCAGTCCGTCATGCAGATTGCTCAGGTTTTTTATGGACAGCATCTTCCAACGACAGACGAAGGATAAGCGAGGAAGTCTAGGTGCGTCCGATTAACAGTGACAGCAGCCCGGCGGCGATGAGCGGCCCTACAGGAACACCTTTGAAGAAGGCGACACCAATCACGGTTCCGATAAGCAAACCCGTCACAATGATGGGCTGTCCGGACATCAGAGTTACTCCGCGGCCGCCAAGGTAGGCTACCAGGATGCCAATAGCAATAGCGAGCAGCGACTTCCAGTGAAGGAAGGACTCTATCACCTGGCTAATGCTGATTTTACCGCTGGCCAGAGGGGTCATCACACCAATGGTCAGAATGATGATCCCGATCGTCAATCCATACTTTTCAAGCCAGGGGAAAGCAGTATGAAAATGGGTTACCCGAAGTAGCAGTAGTACGACCATGGCAATGGTGATGGTGGAGTTGCCGCTGACAATTCCAAGACCAGTCAGTACCAGCAGGATGAGTGAACTGTAATCCATATCTGTGTTCTCCTTAGTTCATTTAGCTTTGAATATGTTCAGCGATTTGGCGACCGTGCCAGCGGCCTGTTTCAATGAACACCTCATTGGCATTGCTGCCGGAAGCGATGACACCCGCCACATATATACCCGGTATATTGGTCTCCATCGTGGAAGGATCATATTCCGGTTTGTCCAGACCCTCAGCCATGTGGACACCTACAGACTCCAGTAGCTTCCGTTCCGGGTGAAACCCGGTCAGAGCCAGTACAAAATCATTTTCGAGCCGGAAAGCTTCTGCCTCCAACGGGGTGACCACTACATAATCCGGATGAACTTCAGTGATGCGCGCGCCCAGATGGAGCGTAATTTTTCCTTTTTGCACCATACTGTCGAACAGTGGACGAACCCACGGCTTAATGTATTCAGACAGTTCGGTTCGGCGATACACCATGTCAATGGTAGCCCCGACACGTACGAGTTCTATCGCTGCATCCACCGCTGAATTGCTGCCGCCGATGATTGCGACCCGCGTGCCGGTATAGGGATGGGCTTCACTGAAATAATGAGTAACTTTATCTAATTGTTCCCCGGGAATGCCCAAATAGTTCGGATGATCAAAATATCCTGTAGCCACGACGACATAGCGTGACGAATACGTTTTGGCTATTCCCTGCTTACTCACCGTATGTACAGTAAATGTAGCATCATCCTGTCGTGTGATCGTTTTTGCTTCCTCATAATGACGGATGTTCAGGTTATAGTGTGCAGTTACCTTGCGGTAATACGCCAGTGCTTCATGACGATAAGGCTTGTCATTAGGCGTACTGAACGGAACATCGCCAATTTCCAGCAGTTCAGCCGTGCTGAAAAACTGCATGTTCGTCGGGTACAGAAAAATAGAGTGAACAATGTTACTTTTTTCGATAATGACGGTTTGCAAGCCTCTGCGGCTGCATTCGATTGCAGCGGACAGCCCGCAAGGCCCGCCTCCAATAATGATTACGTCGTGCATTTCGATGAACCTCCCGTGATATTGGTCTGTTGCGCCTGTTTTGCAGTAGTATGGTAGACGTTTCAAAGCGCTAATTCATAAAAATTTGAAAAGGCGAAACAAATGAATATATGCAATCTCTGCACAAAAGTCAAGTAATATCATCCTACCGCAATGCGTACACAATATCCAGCCGTTTTCAGAAAGAAGTAAAAGAATGATACGATTGACAGCTACTTTTAACAATCATATAATTAGATATATATCTATTGTTATGTGTAGAATTTAATTTTTCACGCAAAGTATATGGAGAGTAGTTAGTGATGAAAAGAGGCGTTAACGATGCAACTGGATAAAATGGTCAACTATCATAAAGCGCTTGCTGATCCTACGCGTATGCGTATATTGCTGCTCTTGTCACGTGGAGAGATGCATGGTCAGGCTTTGGCGGAAAAACTGAATTTATCCCAACCGACTGTCACGCATCATGCTTCCAAGCTTCGTGAAACGGGGTTAATCAAGGAGCGGCGTGATAAGAATACGGTATATTTCACACTGAATCCTGAACTGATCAGGCAGCATGCCGAGGCGACGGTGCGATTTATTTTTGAAAAAGGAGAGGGGGAGGAAGAAATGTCAGAGGTTAATGAAACGCTGGAAGCGACAGTCTTGCGTAATTTTTTTTCCAAGGACGGCAAGCTGCGTCAAATTCCCTCGCAATACAAGAAAAAGCTGATTGTACTTCACATGCTGGCAGAAAAGCTGGAGCCGGGCCGCGTGTATCCTGAACGTGAGCTAAACGAGTGGATTAAGCAGTATCATGAGGATTTTGCGACAATTCGGCGTGAGCTGATTATGCATCAGTTTATGTACAGGGAACGTGAAATGTATGAATTGAATCCACGTGAGATGTGGACGCGTTGGGATCAAGTGCGCTAAAAGAAACTTGAAAAGATTTAAAAAAGGTTTGCGGCAGACTTGACAGACGAATTGTGGACTTGTATGATTAAGGAAATTTTAGGAGGAGGCGATGTTATATGCGTACGAACATGAATGGATTGGTTCAGCAGCAGTATGACGTTGTCTCCCGCACGGATGATGCACAGTTGAAAACTATATGAAATAAGTATAGTTTTTACATGGCATTCGGTTGAGCAGTAGAACCGATGAAATCCGCAGGGAGCGATTCCCTGCGGATTTTTTTATGATTAGGGTCTTGGGATAGCCTCGGCCTGAATCATACACCCTCCGCAGGGGTTTTCCCTGCGGATTTTTTGCGTTTTTTGCTCGCGGGAGAGAACATTTACAAGCACCGAGTAACACGAAAATAAAAAAACATCAACTTTTTAACATCAACAATAAACGATGATTCACAGGAGGAAAACAATGAGTATACATGAATACGGCTGGTCTGATTACTGGAACGGCTTTTGGGATCAATGGAAACAAAGCTTTGAAGAACGAGCAGAAAATACACAGGTATGCCCTGCCCGTCTGATTGCCGATTATGGTCAAAAAGTAAAGCTTATGACTATGGATGGAGAACGCTGGGGAGTTGCTTCCGGCAAGCTGAGACATGCTATCGTCGATCCGGCAGAAATGCCGGCTGTGGGGGATTGGGTGGCTGTCACCGTGCCAGATGGAGTCTCGGATGCAGTCATTCATGCCGTGCTGCCACGTAAAAGTCGGATATCTCGGCAGGCTGCGGGCTTTGAGACGAAGGAGCAATTGATTGCGACAAATGTAGATACGCTCTTTCTCGTCAATGCGCTGAATCACGATTTTAATGTGCGTAGGCTGGAGCGGTATTTAATTATGGCGTGGAACAGCGGGGTCGACCCGGTCGTTGTGTTGAGCAAAAGCGATCTTTGTCCCGATGTGGAAGAGCGGGTGGCTGAAGCGGAGGGGGTGGCCCCCGGTGTGCCAGTCATCGTTATTTCTGCCTTGCAGAACGAAGGGAGAGAGCAACTGGAGGCGTTTCTTCAACCCGGCCGCACAGTTGCCTTGACAGGCTCATCCGGCAGCGGCAAATCAACAATTGTGAACTGGCTGTCAGGGGCCGAGGTTCAGCTTACACAGGATGTGAGGGAAGAGGACAGTCGAGGGCGTCATACGACCACCCACCGACAGCTGTTTCCCATATTGAAGCAAGCCGTTCTGCTGGATACGCCGGGAATGCGTGAGCTGAATCTGTGGGATGATTCCACCGGGGTCGCCAATACCTTCGCGGATATTACGGAAATGGCACAAAAATGCCGTTTTGCAGACTGCAAGCATCAGGGTGAAGCCGGATGTGCAGTGGAGGAAGCTGTGCAGCGTGGTGAGTTATCTGAATCCAGAGTGAACAACTATCGCAAAATGCAGCGGGAGCTGGAGTATCAGGCGCGTAAAGAAGCAGATCGGCGGAAAAAGGATCAACGTTCAGGCACAAACCAGAGCCGAAGCGGTAATCGAAGTGGCTGGAGACGTGATGTGGAGTGGTGAGATGAAGAAGGGTCATTTATAAAAATCACAGGAGAATCTGCGGTGTGGTCGGCATATCCTGTAGAGGGGTGAGTATATGCCGAATTATAGTATCGTGGTGAGTTTGTCGGATCGTCGTCTGTATTTAAAAGATGGCGGTCAGACTGTACTTAGTTATCCGGTCGGTATCGGTAAAATCGCTACACAGACACCGCACGGACAATTTACCATCATCAATAAACAGCCCAATCCCGGCGGCCCCTTCGGAGCGTTCTGGATGGGGCTGTCCAAGCCGCATTATGGCATCCATGGCACCAATGCGCCTTGGTCCATTGGCAAGCTGGTGTCGCATGGTTGCATACGTATGCAGAACAAGGATGTGCTGGAGCTTCAGGAAAAGGTTAGCATCGGCACGCCGGTCACCATACAGCCTTAGTGACCGACAAGTTACACTACCCTGCAAGCCATGTGCTGTCCAATTATGATTTGGGTTGAATAGGGATACGGGCTTCAATCCGTTTGGAGCCCTCTTTGTCGTCTGCGGATTTAACTAGCGTGCCGGAAAGATGCTCTCCGCTTGCTCCATACACTCGTTTCGCATTCGCCCACATGTCTTCATTAGGCTCGAAAATGATAACCATGGTGTAACGATTAGCCAGGCTCGGTTTTTTGACCCTCATACTGAAAGAGCCGTCAGGCATGACTTTGGTTTGGTCGTCATAACCGAACTGCCAGCGTCCCGGGAAATCAATAGTGAGCTTGACATCTGACCCTTCCAGCAAATTACTGCGCGCATATACATGATAATAGTTGCCTTCCTGCTGCACATCCGGCTTGATCCACACTTTGGGGCTACCGTAATCCTTTGGTTTGTTCCAGACAGGCTTGACCAGCGGGGTGCTTTGTTCCTGCTCAGGATCAAACTCTGCGCCAATCCGGACTTCTTGCCGAAGCTGTTCCTTTTCTTCGTATTGATATACATAGGGCCCTTGCAATTGCTCACCACCGCTGCCGTAAAGATTGCGTATCGGGTCGTCTTGGTCGGACGGACGGAACAAAACCGTCAGATCCATGCTGCCCTGTATGCCTGGCCGTTGCACACGAAGTACAAAGCTTCCGTCCTTTTGAACCGTTGCTTCGTCCGTGTACCCGGTGAGCAGGGAGTTTTTGACCGCGAGATTACCCTTAATCCGCGCTCCGGCGGGGAGGTTGGAGCGCCCTGTGACCTTTACGGTTTTCCTGTCTATACTTACGTCGCCTGATATTTCGACATAACTGCTGCCTTGTTGATGTACAGGGGTGCGATTGGCAGCTCGTTCATCCAGGGAGGACGTATTCTGGTTCGGATTCCCGGTAACAGTGTAGGCGCGGGCCGCAGCCTCATGTTGGGCCATACTGCGGGTAGAGGCTTTTTCCCTGCTACATGCAGACAGAATTGTCAGCAACAACAAAGTGTATAAAAATATCCAGCCTATTTTGGCCAATCTTTGCTTTTCCATAGTTTCTGCTCGCTCCTCGTTCATAGCTTCCAGATTTAAAGCGGTCAATCCTTTGAAACTTTATGTATTTACCCTTTTTAAAGGTTATGTAATCCAGCCTGTTTTATCCAACAGGGTGCCTATTTGTTTAAACCACAAGCAGAATGGTTAAAAATGGATAACCTGATCATTCCCTTGGAAAGAAAGGGCAGCATGTTGTAAAGGAGCCTGAGTCATATGTCCATTGACCGTTTTATCCTGAAAAAGCTGGACAACTGCCGGGAAGAGCATACACGCGCTAATTTACTGGAACTGTTTAGAATACGAATTGAGAAGGCGCAGAAGATGGAACGTGGTGGTAAAAAAGGTTATCGCAGAAGAATACTATAAGCAGATTTCTATAAAATGATAGGTTCGGCTGTTACATGTATCATGTTTCAAAGCCGCCGATACGGAGAGGGTGCTTAATCACTCTCTCTTTTTTGCTATGATTTCGGAACAAAAAAAAGTCCCTCTTAATAGAGGGACAGTGCCAATGAATCATTTTCGCTAACGCTATGCAAGATGGCTTCACAACCGACAATTTCTATACTGATCAAAGAGTTAAGACATTTTTGAAGGGCACGCTTGCCTCTGGAGATTTTGTTCTCCAAAGTGTTGCTTAGAAGTTTTAGCGTTTTTTGTACAGGTTGTTTGTTTTCTTGGTTGAAGTATACGGGAATACGTTTGTTTTGAAATGTAATTAATGTTCTCACAAAAATCACCTCGCTTGAGTTATTTCATGGCTTTATTGTAGAGCCCGTTTCTTAAAATTACCTTAAAAACACCTTATAAAAACATAAAGGTCTGAAAAATTTACAAAGTGTTCACAATGCTCTGGCAAACAAATTGAATTTGGTTCTAATCTATCGACAAAATGACGTATATGCGAATTCTGCAAAACTCTGAAAATATAGTTTATTGATTCATATGACTCTTTTAAGATATAAAAATACAACTAAAGTCATGATTCTATAGCGCGTGTGGGTAGTTTGTAACAAATTGACAGCCTAATAGACGGATGCTACAGTTACGATAGCCATATTTTCATAGAAAATAGGCTCTTTGTGTGAGCTTTACTGTATATATTAAGGATCGGGAGGGATGACAGATGATCCTGACCGTACTTTCGGGACGACAGGAAACAGAGTGGTTTGACATCGAGGTGGCTGATGAATACTCGGTGGATCATTTGAAGCTGATGCTGGGTGTGCGTATCTTTGGTGAGCCTCCGGCGGAAGGAATGCAATATATTATGGAAGCAAAATTCCCGGAGGGGCTTTGGTTCAGGGTGGATGACGACCAGCTGTTGATAGGAGCAGGCCTACGGGAAGGCTGTACGGTGCGTATTCAGCGAGCTTTTTCGACAACCCGGGACGAAGCTCCTGTATATGGACGGCGTTCGCTGTTTCAAAGTGAAAAAAATGGGTAAATACACACATGAAATTATATGAAACCTTGGTAAAATGAAATAGTAAGCGAAAAGGGGGACTTTTGTCTTGAATGTATTATACCAGCGCTCCCCGAGATTAAGACCGGCGCTCCGAGAGGAGAAGCTGGAGATTTTACGGCCTCCGGCTGAGCCGAGCAAGCCGTCTTTTTCCATTATATCTATACTTATTCCGTTAATGATGACGTTGGTAACGATTGGTTTTTACGTATATATGAGCAAAACAGGCAAGATGGGCAACAGTAACTACCTGATGTTTCAGATGGTTACTGTTGTCATGATGCTTACATCCTATACCATTCCTTTTTTCGTGTATTTGAACAATAAGAAGGAATACAAGCGCAAGCTGGAGGAACGTGACCGGATGTACCGGGAACAGCTCCAGAAGCATCGGGAAGAGCTTGAATTGAAACGCGAAGAGCAAATTCGTACGCTGTATGAAATACACGGTGACCCGCAAATCTGCGCTCAAATCGTCAAAAACCGTAACAGCTCTCTCTGGGAGCGTTCACCGGAGGATGAGGATTTTTTGCAAGTGCGTATTGGAACCGGACAAGTTCCGTTTCATATCAAGCTGCAAATCCCGCGCCCGGACGGCTATGACCGAGACCCGTTGCTGGGAGCTGCGGATGAATTGGGGGAAGAGTTTCGTCTGGTGGACGCTGCTTCCATTGCATTGCCGCTGTTCCAATCCAAGGTGGTTGGGTTGGTTGGAGAGCGGGAGCATACTCTTGCAGCATTAAGAGTGATTCTGGCACAGGTGACTGTCCGACACTCGCCGGATGAAGTGAAAATCGCTTCCTTTTATGATGAACGGGAAGAAAATGAGTGGAATTGGATGCGTTGGCTTCCGCATGTGTGGGACGATGACAGAACTGGGCGGATGATGTCAGACCGTAGCAGCAGCGCCCATCAATTGGCCGATTTTCTGTTTGCCAGATTGAACCGCCGTAAAAACAACCGCAATGAACGTAATGGAAAAGGGATGGAAGTCCCGTGTTATGTGGTTGTTTTATCAGATAGCCAGCTAATTGAGGAAGAGCCGCTGCTTCCGTTGCTGTTGGAGGACGGACGGGCAATTGATGCGTGTACCATCGTGCTGGCCTCTCGCAAGGAAGCTTTGCCGATGCAGTGTCAGCTTATCGTGGAGGCTTCCAAGGAGCAGGGCGTATATGCTCGCAAATCGGAGTCACCGGAGGTTGAACAGCAAAGCTTTAAACCGGATCGTCTGTCGAGAGAGGAAGCAGATGCATTGGCGCGGTATATGGCTCCTATTCGCTTGAAGCGTTCCTCGGCTTCCGATATTCCCTCAGTGCTGCCTCTGTTCGATATGATGAGTGTAGCGGGTGTGGAAGAACTGGACGTGACAGAACGGTGGCGGCGCAATCGCCATCCTGATACCTTACCTGTACCCATGGGTGTGCGGGCAGGCGGCAAGAAGATCATGATTAATCTGCATGATAAAATCGAGCGTCAGGGACACGGTCCCCACGGCTTGATCGCGGGTACGACAGGTTCTGGGAAGAGTGAGGTTATTCAGTCCATCGTAGCCTCCCTTGCTGCTGAGTTTCACCCGCATGATCTTGCGTTTATGCTGATTGACTATAAGGGTGGCGGTATGTCCAATACGTTCGTTAATTTGCCGCATGTAGTAGGCACGATTACGAATTTGGACAATAACCTGATCGAACGCGCCAAAATTTCATTAAAAGCAGAACTGGTTCGCAGACAGAAAATATTAAACGATGCGGGCAATTTACAGCATATTGATGAATATTACAGATTGCTCCGGCAGCGGCACGCACAACCGCTGCCTCATCTGGTTATTATTATTGATGAATTTGCACAATTAAAACGGGATCAGCCCGAGTTCATGGATGAGCTGATCAGTATTGCCGCCATTGGGCGGACCTTGGGTGTCCATCTGATTTTGGCGACTCAAAAGCCTGCCGGCGTGGTGGACGATAAAATCTGGAGTAACTCCAGGTTCCGTATCTGCTTACGGGTGCAGAGCGAAGGCGACAGCCGTGATATGTTGAAAATACCGAATGCTGCGTGGATCACGAAGCCGGGCCGAGGGTATTTTCAGGTCGGCAGTGATGAGGTGTTTGAAGAGATGCAGTTTGCCTGGAGCGGTGCGCCGTATGTAGGCAACAGCGATATTTCGTCTGCGCTGCCTGTGCACGAGGTGAGACTGAACGGCAAGCGTGAGGCGCTGCTGACTGGCGGTGAACGGGCAAGCTCAGGCTTAAAAGGAGAAGAAGCTCCTAAACAGCTCCAGATATTCATTGATTATATTGCAGAAGAAGCTGCCAAGGCAGGGATCGAACGGCTTCAGGGACCGTGGCTTCCACCGCTGCCTGAATTGCTGGATTTGACTAATTTGTCTCCATGCGCCGAAACGGGCAGTCCAACATCGCCTCAAGAGCTGAAGGCGGTCATGGGTCTGGTTGATGATTTGCCGAACCAGCGACAGGAGCCAATTTATGCATCGCTGGATCATGGTCATTGGGCAGTGTACGGTATGCCGGGCATGGGTAAAACGACCTTTTTGCAGACAATGCTGATGTCGATGGCTCAGCGCTTTCATGCGAATCGTTGGAACGGTTATATCATTGATATGGGTCGAACGATGCGTGACTTTGCGGAGCTTCCCCAGATCGGTGCTGTGATGATGGCAGAGGAGGACGACCGGATTAAGCGGTTGTTCCGTTATCTGTTCAAGCTGGTGGCTGTACGCAAGGACATGATCTCCGAAGCTGGCGTCAAAACGATAAGCTCTTATCGACGTTCTGCTGTTGAGGATGTGCCGCAAATTATCGTAGTCATTGACGGCTACCTTAATTTCCGTAATGCTTATCCAGATGAAAATGAGCTGCTGGAATCTCTTTTGCGTGAAGGTGGCAGTCTCGGCATTACATTTATCATTACAGCGAATCGGATTACCGATGTGTTTGAGAAGTTCCGCAGTAATATTCCGAACGCCGTTTCTTTTGAAATGTCTGACCCGAGTGATTATTATTATGCGGTAGGACGACCAGCCAAAACACCGGGGCCTTTAATTCCGGGTCGGGCTTTGGTTAAAGGGCATATCCCGCCGCTGGAGTTCCAGACGGCGTTGCCTTCACCCGGAGAAGATGAAACGGAACGTTCAGCACGGTTGCGCCGCAATATCGCGGGCATCGTACAGGAATGGAAGGGCAAAAACGCCCCAGCCATTCTTCCGTTGCCCGAGCGAATCCCGTTGGCGGAGCTGCTTCAGCAGTGGGACCGGACGAGTGGGCCTTCGGGTGCGCTTCCTTATGAGGTGCCTGTAGGGCTACAGAGCGACGATCTGGAGCCTTTCTTACTGAATCTCAAGGAAGGTCCTAATTTTATCGTTGGTAGTCCTATGGAGGGAGGAAAAACCTCTTTCCTCATGAGCTGGATCATATCGCTGGCTTATTACGCATCGCCGAGTCAATTGGAAGTCTATACAGTCGATACCCGCTATGGAGGCGGAGGACTATCGCGATTGCGGCATCTTCCTCATGTCAAGGCTGCTGCTGAAAGCGAGGAAGAGCTTGGACCTTTGGTACAGCAAATGTATGATATCGTTCAACAGCGGAACAAGGACGGAAATGATCCCGAATTGCTGCTGGTCATTGATGATGCGGATATGCTAAGCAAGCAATTGAACGATTTTATGATAAAGGATCAGCTTTCTGCCATTGTGCGGTTGGGACGTGATCGCAATGTGCATGTCGTGCTGTCGGGCGTGCCATCTGATTTCCCGACCTTTGGCGTGGACTGGTTTAATGATGTTAAGGCAAATCAAAGCGGTATGCTTTTCGGAACACTGGATTCGAATGATTTATCGTTCTTTCGTATCCCCTATTCTGAAGCGAATGCCGCCGCTGGTGGCCTAAAAGTCCTGCCCCCTGGGCAGGGATACTACGTACGACGCAAATTTACCAGGGTAAAAGCGGCAATTCCCTTCTCAGAGCAAGTGAGCTGTGAGGATTGGATAACGAAAATTCGTGACCGATGGCATGTTGTAGTTTGAAGGGAGGTGGCTCATAATGTTAACGTTTCAAGCTTCCAAGCAGAAGTTAATAACCCTCAAGTCGAAGGAACTGTTTTTTCTGGCAGGCGTGTTGGGTTCTGACAGGCTGCTTGGGGTGGAAGATCCGTTTAAGGGCTATCTGGCAGAAGAGTTGGCGGAAGAGTGGGAGCAGGTAAAAGCCTCTCTTCTGGAAAAGGGTTATCTAAAGCGAGTAGATGAGGGTACTGAGTTGTCAATGCCCCCTACCGTTTTTTCGAGGGTTGCTATCGCGGGATTATCTAACCGGGCTTGCCGCATACGCTATGCGCGGGGCGGCAAGCAGTTCGAAGGTTACCTCCATTGTACGAACGAGCGTGTCGTGGAGCTAGTAAAATCCGTTGATGATCCCGATGAGTACGGCCTGTATGATCTGGGTAATGTGGAGAAGGCTTGCGAGACATTGATTGATAAAATGGGCTGGGTAGATCGGCTCGTGCCTGAATCTCCCGCACTTATGTTCTCCAAGCAGGCATTTAATGAAATTTACAAGCAATCTGCAGGAGACAGTGTTTCTCAGCTTAACAGCAAACTGACCGAGGCGAGCGGAGATGCAGAAGGTTCTGCGAGACTTGCCCAGTCATTGAGTTCCCGTATAGCCGAAGGAGAACTGCAATTGCTGGTCTGGAACGGCAGGGAGTGGGAATCACAGCGGGTTGCCTTTGTCCTGTGTCCAACGATGAACTGGATATTTCGTATGAGCTCTAATGGCAACGGAGATTGGCTTATTGCAGCCATGGCATCAAGAGATCAGTTTGTGGATTTATTATTGAATTGGTTGAGACAGTCAGCAGTGACAGAAGAAGTGACAGAAGAAGGGTGATGGATATGCGCATTCGAGTTGAACCGGATGTGCTTCGGGGGCTTAGCGGGCAGCTACAGCATGCGGCGGAGCAAATTCAACAGTTAACAGCAGGGTTGGAGCAGGCGTTACAATCGCTTGATTGGGATGTATCTGCACGTGAGTCGGTCTTGAATCATTGGATGCAGGCCAAACGGATGTCGGAGCAGATTTATGCTTATCTCCATACATCAGGGACACAACTGAATCGAAAGGCAGAACAGTTTCAGTCTGTTGACCACAACTATCATACGATTCTGTCATTTTCCAGCCAACCATTAGGACGACCAGTCACGATGCTGGATTGGTCGAATCAGCAGTCACCGTCTATTTTGCCCGAGCAACCTTCGGAAGGAAGCGGTCCGATTTCGGACCCGCAGTCTGTCGTGCGTGCCATTGCTGGTGTACAGTCGTCGGATGCAGGTACGCTGAATCAGGATATTTTGAAACAGGCGTCCTCCAGCAATCCGCAGGAATGGTATTTTGCTGACCCGGCTATAGTTAGGGATCAGCCTGTCGCTTAGTAGATTCTTGGGACTCTCATGCCTAGACATAAGGGTCCATATAAATTCAGTTCATGAAATCCTGATTTTTTGGGACTTATTAGGTACTAACTCTATTGATATTATACTGTTAGATGCTGTTTTTTAGTTAAAAAGTGGGATTATTACAATTAGGACCTTCGCCTTTTGTAGGAAATTAAATAAACATAGTACAATTTGAAGCAGTTAAACAAAACATTTAGTTATCATCAAGGAGGACTCATAATATGGCAGGACGCATTTTAATTACCCCGGAACAGGTTGATCAGGTAGCTAACCAATTTAAGCAAAGTGGTGAGCAAAGCCAGCAGATCGTTTCCAGCTTGACACAGTCCATCTCAGGTATGGAAGGTCAATGGGAAGGTATGACCAAACAACGCTTCTTTCAAGAGTTTCAGGAAGCCAGCAAACAAATGCAAGCTTTCGTAACGACTTTGAACAGCATCAGCCAGGAACTGACGGCTATCGCTAACAAATTCCGTACTGTTGACCAAACGAAGTAAGATGCGTGATAGGCATCACCTTATAATATACCACTCTATGAAGAAGCAATATGGTTGAACCATTTCTTGTGGTTTGTACATTAGGTATAGTGGTTATCAGGAAAAACCGGGCGATCTTCGGACACCCGGTTTTCTTGCCATCCACAGATTGTATATAATAGGGTGAGGAAACTAGCATACTGAACGATGTAAGGAGAGGGATTTTCCATGTCTTTTCAACCGAATCCGGGAGACGAATTGATCATAAACGGCATAGCCTATGTGATTGGGCGACATCCTGTTGCACCCGGTTTGGCTTATGCTCAAGCGGGGCGGCAGGGGATCGTATACCAGCTGAATGCCAAAAGCGGAGCGCCGCATGAGGCTAAAGCCCTTAAAGTGTTTTTTCCAAAGTTTCGTATCCCGGCCATGGTTTATCAATCTGAGCATATGGAAGCGTATGGGGATATTCCCGGTTTGCAGGTATGCAAGCGTGATGTGCTCACTCCAGAAAGAAACGGAAGTCTGATCGCCGAGCAGCCTGATTTGCTGTATGCAGTGCTGATGCCATGGATTCATGGTACGACATGGTTCGATTGTCTCACAGCTCAGCAGCAGCTTGAGGCTTCCGATAGTCTGGCTTTAGCCAGAGCGCTGGCAGGGATCGGTTCAGCAATGGAGCAAAAAGGACTGGCGCACTGTGATTTATCTGCGCCGAATGTCATGCTTCCGTTTTTTTCTGAAGTGGAACTGCCTGAAGGCACATCAGCTGTAGAATTGGTCGATGTGGAACAAATGTACAGTACCAAAATGGATCGTCCGGATGCTCTATTGGCGGGTTCTCCAGGGTATGCGGCGCACCGTACCGTTCACAGCGGATTATGGAGCGCGTATGCGGACCGTTTTGCAGGGGCCGTTATTATCGGCGAAATGCTGGGATGGTCAGACCGTGTGGTGGTCGATAAAGCGTGGGGCGAAAGTTATTTTGATCAGCATGAAATGCAGACGCCTTGCGAACGTTACTATATTTTACGCAAGTCGCTGGAAGCCCGTTGGGGAAGCAAAGTGGTAGAGCTGTTTAGCCGTGCCTGGGACAGTCAGGATCTGAGCAGTTGTCCTACCTTTGGTGAATGGCTGGTTGTACTCAATGCACTTACCGAGCAAGAGATTCCTGTTGAAGTAGAGATGGTGGAACCCGAGGCGACAGAGGCAGCAGCATTAGCTACTGGCGAGTCCGGGAAAGCTGCATCCTCCTTGGTTGCACCGCTCCAAGCGGAACAAGATGCGATACTGAATCAGGCGGCCCGGGAGCAAGGAGAGCGTGGGGTGACGGACAAGCTGTTCCGACAGGCGCGTGAACTGGAGAAGCAAAACAAGCCTGCTGCGGCCCTGGAGGTATATCGGTCGTTGTATCATTTTGTAGAAGACGGCAGTCCTCTGCATGTGGAGGTATCGGCTGCCATTATGGGGCTGGAGGAGCAGTTGAATCCCAAGCCGCCTGAGCAGCCGGAAAAATCAGCAGCATGGTACCGCTCCAAAAAGTTCATTGTGACAACGGCGGCGGCTGTCGTTCTGCTGGCTGTTGGCATCCCAGCCGTGAATATTCTGGCGGATCAGTCCAATCAGCGGCAAATCGAGGCAGCCAAGCAGGAAGAAGCCGCAAAGGCGGCGGAAGCGAAGCTGGCTGCCGAACAGGCGGCCTCTCAAAAGGCACTGACGGAGAAGCAACGGCAGGAAGCTAGGCAGCAGGCCAAACAACAGGCTCTTGCTGCCCAAAAGCAGCAGGAAGAGCAGAAAAAACAACAGGCCCTTGTAGCTCAGCAGGTCAAATATGAAGCCTACCTTGCTCAAAAGGAACAAAACAAGCAGGCGGCCGCCAAGCTGGCAAAGCAGAAAGCGTATGATCAGCAGGCGAAGTACGAAACATATTTGGCTTGGAAAAAGAACCAGGCTGCCCGCGCAGCGCAGGAAGAGGCAGCACGTAAGGCGGCGGCAGAGGCGGAGCAAAAGCAAAAAGCATCAATTCATGCAAGTAACAAACAGAATGTTCTCCAGCTTATTTCCCTGTATAACAAGGCTTATGCCTCTCAGGAGGGCGGAAGCACGGCGAAGGCGAAGGGTTTTGCCAATCGTTTTAGAGCATTGTACGAAAGTAATTCTTCCTATTATCGTTCGGTAGGCGAAGTTGGGTATCGGGCTTCCTCTATCTATAACTTTTTAAGCGATACGAATTTTAGACTGCCTAAAATTTAATTTTTTCATTTTTTCATATCTTAGATGAAGTGACACAAGATGATAAAAGGTAACTGAGGGGAGCGTGTGCAAACGATGAATTATACCATACAGGCTTCTCAGCGTACCCCCGCCCTGATCATTTACCTAATTGACATTAGCGCGTCAATGAACATGCTCATGGAGGGGCGGCGGCGAATTGATGTTGTCTATGAAGCCATATCACTGGCGATCCGGCAGATGGTTTTCCGTTCGACTAAAGGAAATCGGCTGACTGCACGCTACCGGATTGCGATTTTGGCCTATAGTGACGACGTATATGATCTGCTCAACGGTGTGAAGGGGATTGATGAAATTGCGGCGATTGGCTCGTTGCCCGATTTGACACCCAAACGGTTTTCAGATTCGGCAAAAGCTTTCTTGCAAGCCGAACGTATTTTACAGGCGGAGCTGCCGGGGATGCAGGATTGCCCTGCGCCTTTGGTTTGTCATATGACAGATGGTGTTTCCACAGGTGATGATCCGGAACCGATTGCGAAGCGTATTATGAGCATGAGTGTACCGGACGGCAATGTACTGGTGGAAAATATATTTTTATCGGACAGACTTTTGGAAACGCCTATTCAGGACCCCCGCCGCTGGAAAGGTCTTACGCATAATACGCCGTTACAGGATGAACATGCTGTGAAATTGCGTAATATGTCTTCTGTACTTCCTGAAAGCTATCGGGAAATGCTGTTTGAGGCAGATTATCAGCTAGGTGAGGGAGCAGTTATGATGCTGCCCGGAACCTGTCCGGAACTGGTGTCCATCGGTTTTCAAATGTCGGCCGCAACGCCTGTACGGTAAGGAGGTAAACGCATGAATCCACTGCTGTCTCTGCTCCCCACGAGCAAAAGGAAGGGAATGAATGCACGGCTGGCGCAGCATTTTTCCTACATAAGCTCTCAGACGGGCGATCAGCCACTATCGACTCATCATAGCCGCTTTATGTGCCGTTATGGTTACGGAAGGTCTGCCGAATCTGCCAGTATGGGTGAAAGTGGACAGGATTTCGCCGCAGTGCGTATTCATAAATCTGTCTGTTGTTTTGTTCTGTGTGATGGTGTCGGGCTTAGTTACCAGGGAGATTTTGCAGCCCGCTATCTGGGCTCCTCTTTGCTAGATTGGATGGTACAGGGGCAGGATCTGTCTGCTGATAAACTGGGACTGTACCTCGAACGTTTGGCAGGCACAGCTGCGGAGGAACTGGATCGGCAGCCTTTGCATCATGAATCGGGTTTGATTCGTTCGGTGCTGGAGGATAAACGTCGTCAAGGAAGCCAGTCGATGTATATTTGCGGTAAAATCGAACTGCCGAAGCGCGGCACCCGCGGGCGTCTCAGACTTGCCTGGCAAGGAGATTCACGATTGCGGCTGTGGAATGGTACGGAGGAGATCAGCGAATTATTTGATCATACCTTCTCTACAGCGGAACGCTGGTCCACAAGCCGTGGTCCAATTGGAGGTAAGCCTCATTGGTACGAAAGAAGCATACCCGCAGATATGCCGATGAGATTACAGGTATACAGTGACGGATTATCTGATTTGGACCCCATTCGTGAGCCTGTCCCTGATGAGCAGATACAGGTTTTGCTGGATGCCTCCCATACCGGAGGGCTTGATGATGATGCTGCATTTATTGAATTGCAGTGGTAATCGGAATCAAAAAAGGACGTTATGCATCCATACTGATGGCTGTATAGCGTCCCTTTTTAATGAATACATAGAAAGAAACTAATGGTCAACAAGAAAGCAGAAGAAAAGATGCGATAATGGGTGTATGAGGGTCCTTTTCTCGAATATCGCAGCAGAATAGCAAAAAATGCGCAAAAATGGTGATTATAAAGTATACCTTTTTGGGTAATCTTGTGATTATACAGGATACTGAAAGGGAGCGATACATATGAACTATACATTAGCAGGAGGCGCGCGCTTTGAAGGCAAAACGGCTTTGATCACAGGAGCCGGTTCTGGTATTGGCAAGGCAACGGCTATTCAAATGGCCAGAGAGGGAGCAAATGTCGCTCTTTTTGATGTGAGTAATGAACGGATTGTAGAGACGGAGAGAGAGATTAATACCATACGTGAAGGCGCCGCTCGGGCTTTTGACGTGGATATTGCCGATCCGGTGCGTGTGGAAAAAGCCGTTTTGGAAGCAGTTGAGCTGTTTGGCGGGCTGCATATCATTTTTGCCAATGCGGGGATTAACGGGGTTGTCGGACCGATTGAGGATTTGAGCATCGAGGATTGGCGGCAGACGCTGTCTACGAATCTGGATGGTACTTTCCTGACGGTGAAGTATACCGTGCCGCATTTGAAAAAAAACGGTGGCGGCAGTATTATCATTACCAGCTCTATTAATGGAAATCAGCGCTTTACCAGCTTTGGAATGTCAGCCTACAGTACGTCCAAGGCAGGCCAAACCGGGTTTGCTAAAATGGCTGCGCTGGAGCTAGCCAAGTTCCGTATCCGTGTCAATGTGATCTATCCGGGAGCTATTTCGACGAATATTGATGAAACAACGGAGAAATCCGAAAGGTTAAAGCAGATTACCATCCCCGTTCAGTTTCCCGAAGGAGGGCAGCCGTTGGCTGATGGGCCCGGTCAACCCGAGCAGGTAGCTGATTTGGTGACATTCTTGGCTTCCGATCATTCGCGTCATATTACTGGTGCGCAAATTGTGATTGACGGGGCAGAGTCCTTATTGTTTTAGCACTAAAGAATTCTCTGTGAGGGAAAAACGTTTTGTGGTATCCTGAATGTAATGTCTTGGTTAAGGTGCGAATGTGAAGCTCACATAAAAACCCCGGATCCTTCGCACCTCGAAATTTGTCGAAAAGGATTAGAATTCACTTTCTATAATAGAAGTCAAGGGTGGGTTCAAGCTTTTTTAGCATCGTTTTTTGCTGAAATGTATGGAATTGATATCAATAAGGTATGAATTACTGCATTTTCGCTGTCGCACTCTATATGAGTGCGTGGATTGAAATATCACAGGAGGTGCGACCCTTTTTAAGTCAAACCCGTCGCACTCTATATGAGTGCGTGGATTGAAATCTTAAACCGCGCCACAACTGCAAATGCGGCCTTCTGTCGCACTCTATATGAGTGCGTGGATTGAAATCATAATGGCATTAAACGTTGGAAACTCAATCCGCTTGGTCGCACTCTATATGAGTGCGTGGATTGAAATTTCATACCATCGCTCCCTTTTTTGTTTTTGTTAATCAGTCGCACTCTATATGAGTGCGTGGATTGAAATCATTAACAATTATGCAAATGACTACTCCAGCAAGCAAAAGTCGCACTCTATATGAGTGCGTGGATTGAAATAGCTCAAAAAGTACCGAATTGAAGATGTCATTAAGTCGCACTCTATATGAGTGCGTGGATTGAAATATACTTCCCCAAGCAAATTCTCCATTATATACACCGTCGCACTCTATATGAGTGCGTGGATTGAAATTGCACCTGCACCAGCCGACCAGCCCAACGTCCTGTCGCACTCTATATGAGTGCGTGGATTGAAATCACATTGCTGTTTACTGGGCTGTCTTTTGTCCACGTCGCACTCTATATGAGTGCGTGGATTGAAATCTAATGTTACTTAGTATACCTTGTGAGGCATGGCCGCGTCGCACTCTATATGAGTGCGTGGATTGAAATCAGTTGGAACGTTGCTTAAAACACAGGCCACAGCGTCGCACTCTATATGAGTGTGTGGATTGAAAAGATCCATACGCTGATCGACAGCCTGGATGACAAAGATGTTGACTATTACTTTCATCAGCTTCACGATACTTGGTGATATGTACAATGCTCGCAATGGGCGCGATGAGAGGCAATGATGCGGGGGAATGAGGCAAGAATATGAGGGCGTACAGGGGATAAAATGCGGAAGAACCACCGAAGGATGAAAAATCCAGTGCGGTGGTTCTTTTTTTTCACTCGTCTTGTATGCCATCATTATAGGGGGAGGCGATGAAGGATGTTCCAGGATTTCAAGCTCGTCAGTGACCGCCCGGTCTCGATACAAGTAAAAGAATACGTCAATCGTTTAATTATAAAAGGGGCGCTTCAGGCGGATCAGAAGCTGCCTTCCACACGAGAAATGAGCGTTCTACTTAAGGTGAGCCGCAATACAGTCATTGTAGCCTATGAAGGCTTGGAGGATGATGGATTTACGTATGCGATTCCCGGAAAGGGTAGTTATGTGGCCGCCATGGTGGGCCAGTCGGCCGTAGATAACGGGGGATCTGACGGCTCTGCCACCTGGGAGATCGACTGGAAGGCAAGAATGAACGAGTATGCTGTATCGGCTGTTGATCTGGATATGATGAAGCAGGGCATTCGTGCCCAAAAGGGAACTATCTCGTTCACAAGCATCGCTCCGGATGAGCAGCTGTTTGATCTGGGGGATGTAAGGCGAGCTTTTATGGATCGGATGGCAATCGAAGGGCAGGTGCTGCTCAACTACGGCTATGCCAAGGGCTACAAGCCGCTGATTGATTACCTGATGCATTATATGGAGAACAAGGGCGTCGATATAATTGGCAAGGATATGCTGATTACAGGCGGGTTTACAGAAGGCTTTGACATTGTGCTGTCGGCTTTACGCCCTTCTGCACGCCGCGGAGCAGCAATTTGTGAAAATCCGACCCATCACACAGCGATCAAAAATTTGAAGTTGCAAGGATTTGAGATTACCGGCATTCCGATGGAGCGTGACGGTATTGATGTGGAGCGGCTAGAGGAGGCACTGCAGACCAATAGCTTCGATTTGGCTTATTTGACTCCTTCCTATCATAATCCGACAGGCATCGTCATGTCGCCAGCAAAGCGCAGCGCTGTTATGAAATTAATGATGCGTTATCAGATTCCGGTGATCGAGGATGGATTCAATGAGGAGCTACGCTACTCGGGAGCGCATGTTGCGCCCTTAATAGCGACAGCAGGGCAAGGGAACGGAGTAATCTATATTGGCAGCTTCTCCAAGGTGCTGTTCCCTGGCTTGCGAGTAGGCTGGGTGCTTGGAGACCGAGCACTGATTGACACTCTGGAAAGCATTAAGCGTGCGCGCACCATTCATACCTCAACAATCGATCAATCGATTTTATACCAATATATGCTTAACGGAAATTTCGATAAACATGTAAAAAAAGCACGTACAGAGTATAAGCGCAAATATGAGCTGACAAAGACATGCTGTGAAGTACATCTTCCTGAGGCGCAGGTGTCTGGTGACGGGGGCTTGCATTTGTTCCTTACCTTCCCGACAGGCGTAAATACACGCCAGCTGCTAGAAGCTTGTACAGAACAGGGCGTCATTTTCACACCGGGAGACAAGTTTTTTATTCGAGAAGGCGAAGGGACGAATACATTGCGGCTTGGGTTTTCACGAGTAACAGATGAAAATATCGAACGGGGTATTCAAATAATCGGCAAACAGACGCTTAACTTTCTTAAAGCATAATGGTTAGAAAAGAGCTACAGAGACGGAATATTGTTCTGGAGAAGCACCAGCGATCAAAAGAACAATCCGTAACCACATAAAGATTTTTGAAGAAAAATGAGGTGTCATGATGAAAATTGGTGTTATTATGGGCGGTATTTCCTCTGAGCATGAGATTTCTCTGCAGACAGGTCAAGAGATGATCAATCATTTGGATCGCAGCCGTTATGAAGTGGTTCCAATTGTGATCGAGCAGCGAGCGGATTTAATTACGCAGGTCCAGCAGGCCGGCATCGATATCGCGCTGCTGGCACTACATGGTCAGTATGGCGAGGACGGCACGGTGCAGGGAGCGCTGGAGACGCTGGGCATTCCCTACACAGGCAGCGGTGTCCTGGCAAGCAGCTTATGCATGAATAAGCAGTTGTCCAAGACGCTGCTGAAGGCAGCGGGTGTGCATACGCCTGCAGGCCTTTGTTGGCAGGGGATGGACGATTATGATCCGCAGGTGGTGGAGCGTTTGGGCTACCCGGTTATTGTGAAGCCGAATACGGGGGGATCCAGCATTGGCATCCAGCTTGTACAAAATGAGAAGGAACTGCTACCAGCTGTTCAGGAGGCTTGCAGCTTGGATCAAGCGATCTTGATTGAGCCCTATTATAAAGGGACCGAGATTACCTGCTCGATCGTGGACGGCGAGGTATTGCCGATTATTAGCATTAGCTCCGCTCGTTCGAAGTGGTTCGACTACAAAGCCAAGTATGAGGTCGGCGGCGCTGAGGAGAAGGTGATCGAGCTTCCTCCCGTTATTGAGCAGCGTGTGCGCGAGGCGGCACTGGCCAGCTACCGGCTGCTGCAATGCAAGGTCTATGCAAGGGTCGATATGATTTTGTGTCAGGATAGGCCTTACGTGCTGGAAGTGAATACATTACCGGGTATGACCGCCAACAGCCTGCTTCCGAAAAGTGCCGCAGCTGCGGGTATAACCTTTACACAGCTGCTGGACCATATTATTGCCAGCTCGCTCCATGAGCGGAAACAGGAATGGGGGATGGCGTAATATGTTTAGTGAAAAGGGTACAGGGCGGTTTGTATCCTCGCGTGTACGGGATATTCGGCCATCGGGAATTCGCACTTTTTTTGATCTGAATGCAGCAGGAGGAGATACAATCGCCCTTGGGGTCGGAGAGCCTGATTTCGTTACACCGGAAAAGGTACGTGAAGCCTGCATTCAGGCATTGCGTGAAGGGCAGACGAAATATACTTCGAATGCCGGCTTGATAGAGCTGCGAGAGGAGATCTCTGCTTATTTTTCCGGCAGCTTCGCGCTTTCCTATGACCCTGAGCAGGAAATGATCGTAACGGTGGGAAGCAGTGAAGCCGTCGACCTGGCGCTGCGAGCAGTGATCGATCCAGGTGACGAGGTGCTGATTCCGGCACCAAGCTATATTGCCTATGAACCCATTACCCATCTGCATGGCGGTAAAATTGTAGAGGTGGCGGCTACGTCAGAGGAGCAATTCAAGCTGACCCCGCAAGCGCTGCAAGCGGCAATTACACCCCATTTAAAGGTTTTAATGATCAATTATCCCTGTAATCCGACTGGAACAGTTATGACGGAGCAGGATTGGCTGCCGATGACAGAGCTCATTATTAAACATAATCTGGTCGTCATTTCGGATGAAGTGTATGCGGAGCTGACTTACGGGAGAAAGCATGTCAGTATCGCCTCCTTGCCGGGCATGAAGGAGCGTACGATTGTCATTAGTGGTTTTTCCAAAGCATTTGCGATGACAGGCTGGCGGGTAGGCTATGCGTGCGGTCCACGTGAACTGATAGCCGGCATGCTGAAAATCCACCAGTACACAGCCATGTGTGCGCCCACCATCGCACAGATTGCCGCGCTCGAATCATTGCGTCATGGCTTGGCTGCCAAGGATGAGATGATGGCGAGCTACAACGAACGCCGCAAGATGTTTGTGGCCGGCTTGAATGCAATCGGGCTTGCCTGTCACAAACCTGAGGGGGCTTTTTATGCCTTCCCTTCAATTACTTCTACAGGTATGTCATCTGAGCAGTTTGCACTTCGTATGCTGAAGGAAGCAAAGGTGGCGGTAGTACCAGGACATGTATTCGGATCAGGCGGAGAGGGCTTTATTCGCTGCTCATATGCAACCTCGCACGTCGATTTGGAGAAGGCGTTGGAACGGATGGGAAGGTTTATGCAGGTAATGCAGCCGGTATGATGAACAGGGTTAATAACTCAATTCCGAGTTAAAGCTGGAACGTTCAGCTTTGGTGTTACTGGTGGGACCCTGCTTTTAAATGCGCTATCGATGAATTAATATATTCGAATGTGCGCTTCCTCTTTCACAGGTGGCAGAACTGGAAGAGGTGAAATAAGTTCAGGCAGGTATTTGCTGCTAAGCCAAAAAGCGAGTCTGTCCAGGTGCGAATGTGAAGCTCACATGAATTCCCCGAGAGATTCGCACCTCAGATTTTGTCGAAATTCTGTCGAATGTGAACAAGTTGTAAACGATCGCAAGGGGAATGAGGTAATAATAGAAGCGTTTTGGCTGAAATAACGCTAGAATATTACTTAAATAGGGGGGAGATTTGACCCATTTTCGCTGTCGCACTATATATGAGTGCGTGGATTGAAATTGGTGCTACAACCGCCGGAAACCCCTTTTCTGTATCGTCGCACTATATATGAGTGCGTGGATTGAAATTCCCACATATGTACTTGCCTCCGCAGCGTCATGAAGTCGCACTATATATGAGTGCGTGGATTGAAATCCCAAACTGAGGATTACCGCTTTTGTATCCAAAGTCGCACTATATATGAGTGCGTGGATTGAAATATCCAAGAGGCGTGCAGTTTCCGGCCAGAGCCATGTCGCACTATATATGAGTGCGTGGATTGAAATATTATAAGAAGGATAATAGTAATGTTTCCATATAAAGTCGCACTCTATATGAGTGCGTGGATTGAAATGAGTCTGGTATGATCCTGTTCCAATGGACGGATCATAGTCGCACTCTATGTTGCATAGGGAAGACCTCTTTTCTGTGAATGTTGTTGTGGTGACTCCATTCTACTAGAAAAGGTCTTCCTGTTTCTATTTACACATAATATTTTACGCTCTCTTTTTGGAAGCAAACTGTTAATGATTATTAAAAACTTATTTTATTAGTAATGGTAAATGGCTTTATCTCAGTAGGGATGTTCATACGCTCTATACATCAAAGAGGTTGGGATTTACAGATAGTGGAAGAAAGTTGCGAGAAGTATGGTAGCAACAGTGCGTTACATTTACTGGATTACCTGTATAATACACGATCTAAGGAGTTCAAGACTTAATTTCAAGAAATCGTAGCTAAGCGGATGTGTTTCCTGTAGAAGTAATTCTGAACTTTAATGGTGAACTTGATAGGAAGTTAAAAGGAGTTGGAGAAAAACGGACAGGAACTTAAATTATTTTGTGAAGAATCACAGAGGGTCAGGAGGAAATACGGAAGTTATGTTTTAAAAAGAATGAAAAAACCCGCTATGGGCGGGCTCTAAAATATAGTTCTATAGTTTTCAATCCACGCACTCATATAGAGTGCGACACGTCGAGTGTATCACAAATCGTTAGTTTGAAGCAATTTTTCAATTAAATGATATGTTGCAAAACAAAAAGATTCTTGATCTTTTGACAGGTGTATTATTTTGATTTATACGGAGTTCCTATAAAACTATATTTAATAAATGAATTTTAGTCAATATTAACTTTCAATATGTTTATTAGTGAATATAAGGAGACGCCTAAAGATGGATAATGGATCGGCTACACTTAATTGGACTATAAAAATGAGGGCTTGTAGAATAAACCTATATATCCTAAGGAGCGGATCATTTACAATGCCAAAACAACGACGTACGTTCACAGCAGAGTTTAAAAAACAAATCGTGCAACTCTACGAAAACGGAAAATCCCGAGCGGATATTGTGGAGGAATATGACCTCACCGCATCGGCTTTGGATCGCTGGATTAAACAAGGCCAAACGACAGGCTCTTTCTCGAATAAGGACAATCGCTCGCCAGAAAAAAATGAACTTATCGCTTTGCAAAAAGAGAACCAGCGTCTGAAAATG
>NZ_ASRY01000271.1 GCF_000520815.1 Paenibacillus maysiensis
TGCCGTTGAAACCGTCGGCAGCCGGTACGTCTGCGGTGCCAGCGGTCCCGCCCGTTTCGACGACTCGCCCGGCCACGGGCACTACGCCGCACGCCACGGAAGCTGCTCCCGGCGGACAAGCCTCGGCTCCACGTAGTCCGGAGCCGACAGCCCGTCAACGGGTGTTTGTCAAAATCACCCGCCAGGCCGAGGAGGACGCCAGCTTGCTAGTCAGCCTCAAGGCGCTGCTACAGGAGCATCCCGGTGCATTGCCTACCGTACTTTTTTATGAGAGCAGCCAGCGTTTGCTGGCGTTGAGTGATGCCTACAGTATCAAGCCTTCGCCTCAGCTTTTTGACCGGATGGAGTCGATGCTGGGGGCAGGCACAGTGAAAGTCAAATAATGAACATTTCCCTCTCCTCCCGCATACACTTGGAACACTGGCGGAACAGGAACACCAGCACTTATCCAGCATCATGAGGTTCCGCAAGGTGGAAGACAGAACTGTATAGTGAAGGCGGGAGGGAAATCATGTCCTATGAATACACAGAATCCTTGTTAATTCGCAGAGGCATTAGTATTGAGTCCATAGCGGACATTGTTTTTCAGCTTCAGCTAAAATATTACCCCCAGTTGACCATTGAAGAATGTGTAGACAGCGTAAAGGCAGTTTTGCAGAAGCGAGAAGTGCAATATACGCTATTCACGGGGATTGCGCTGGATGAACTGGCCGAAAAAAAACTTCTTCCCCAGCCGCTGCAAGCCATTATGGAGGCAGATGAGCCCCTGTACGGGGTGGACGAGACACTGGCCCTCGGGATTACGAGCGTCTATGGTATGATTGGCTTGACCAGCTTCGGCTATCTGGATAAAGAAAAGACGGGAATCATTGAACAGCTAAACCATAAAGGCAGCGGTATTCATGTATTTCTGGACGATCTGGTCGCCGGACTGGCTGCTGCCGCTTCTTCGCGCATTGCTCATCGCAGCCTGCATGCCAAGCAATACCCTTCGTCATTGGACACTTGATTTACCTGTTCAAACAGAGTCAATGATTTTCTGGGCCCTCTGACCGATCTTGACCGAGCAGGAGGGCTTTTGTTGCGGGAAAAAAGTAAGGTATGTTATCATGAGTCTATTATATGGGCTCAAAACTTGAGGCTTAGGGGGTAGAAACAAGGCATGTGGACGGTGATCTATATAGCACCGACGGCCAGACTGGCTGACATGATTAAGCTCAAACTGTCGGAAGAAGGTTTTATGGTGCAGGCCCGGGCCATCAGCGCGTCCAAGCAGCAGTTTGAGATACTTGTGCCTTCGGGTGAAGTCGAAGAAATACAGGAAGTGCTTAATTCGATTTTGCGCCCTTGAGTCCGGAACGGCGGAAAGTGATACAGCAGCATGAATGGAACGAAGGATGCACGATTGGCGGTAATGTTTTGCAAAACAGGCGTTGACGTGTGTATAAACATAATGCTTAGAGGTGCCGCACAGACGGCAGAGGACCTTGTATCGGTTACGGCTGACAAATAAACGGCTGGAGAGGTGTAGTTGTGTTTAAAGATTTATTCCAAAAGAAGCGTAAATACGCGACCATCCCTTCGGAACGGGCGCTGAGCGGCGATCAAGCGGACATGCCGGATCGTCCCAAACGGGAAATTCCCGAAGGTCTTATGACCAAATGCGGCAAGTGCGGGAGCATTCAATACAGTAAAGAGTTGGAAAAAAATCTGAAAGTGTGCCCGGTGTGCGGATATCATATGCGTCTTAACGCGATGGATCGTATCCGTATGGTGCTCGATGAAGATACATTTACAGAATATGATGCCGATATGATTTCAGTTGATCCGCTAGATTTTCCAGGATATGCGAGCAAGCTGGAGCAGCAGACGCTGAAATCCGGTTTGCGAGAGGCTGTCATTACGGGCGATGGGCTTATTCATGGGCATCCGACTATTGTTGCGGTGATGAGCTTTGACTTTTTCACTGGCAGCATGGGTTCGGTCGTCGGGGAGAAAATTACCCGCGCCATTGAGCAGGCGATAGACAAGCGTCTTCCGCTTATTATTTTCTCCACATCTGGTGGGGCGCGTATGCAGGAAAGTATTTTGAGCCTGATGCAGATGGCCAAAACAAGTGCGGCTCTCGCTCGCATGGACGAGCAGGGATTGCTCTATATTTCCGTTATCACCGATCCGACTACAGGTGGAGTATCCGCCAGCTTTGCTACGCTTGGGGATATTAACATTGCGGAGCCTGGGGCAGTATTCGGTTTTGCCGGACGTATCGTGATCGAACAGACGATCAGACAGAAGCTACCGGACGATTTTCAAACCTCCGAATTTAATTTGCAGCACGGACAATTGGATATGGTTGTACATCGCAAGGAACTGCGCGATACACTTGGCCAACTGCTCGATTTGCACAGCGCGAAAGAGGTGGAATAGATGGCTGGCGAATTGCCTTATGAAAAGCCCCTGATCGAGATGCGACAGAAGATCGATGAACTCAAGCAATTCGGACAGGATAAGCAAATTGATTTTACAGATGAAATTAACCGTCTGGAGGAACGTTATCTCCAGACGGAGGAAGAAATATACACAAACATTACAGCATCGCAAAAAATGCACGTGGCCCGTCATCATCAGCGACCGACATCGCTTGATCTGATCGAGCAGGTGTTTACGGACTTTATCGAATTGCACGGCGACCGCCTGTATGGTGACGATCTGGCGGTCGTGGGTGGAATTGCCAAGCTGAATGGTATTCCGGTAACCGTCATTGGACAGCAACGTGGCAAGGATACG
The DNA here is from genome assembly GCF_000520815.1 of Paenibacillus maysiensis. Lineage (GTDB taxonomy): Bacteria > Bacillota > Bacilli > Paenibacillales > Paenibacillaceae > Paenibacillus > Paenibacillus maysiensis. Next base: position 2,788 of record NZ_ASRY01000271.1, read on the forward strand.
AAGGATAACATCGCGCGGTTTTTCGGGAGTGCGCACCCGGAGGGATTCCGTAAAGGCTTGCGTCTTATGCAGCAGGCTGACAAATTCAAACGTCCTATTATTACATTTATTGATACGAAGGGCGCTTATCCGGGTAATACAGCAGAGGAGAGAGGTCAATCGGAAGCGATTGCCCGCAATTTGCGGGAGATGGCCAAGCTTTCGGTGCCTGTTATTTGTGTGGTCATCGGCGAGGGTGGAAGCGGCGGTGCACTTGCGTTTGCCGTCGGCAACCGTGTGCTGATGCTGGAGCATGCCATCTACTCGGCCATTTCTCCAAACGGAGCGGCCTCGATTCTGTGGAAGGATGCTTCCAAGGCGGATCAGGCTGCCGAGGCCATGAAGATTACGGCGAATGACCTCCTGCGCATGGAGGTCATCGAGGATATCGTGCCGGAGCCGAAGGGGGGCGCGCATCGTAACTATGAAGTAACCGCTGCTGCTATCAAGGAGTCGCTGGAACGCCATTTGGCCGACCTTTTGAATATGAACTGCGACGAATTGAGGGAAGATCGGTATCAAAAGTTCCGAAAAATAGGCCAATATACCTTTTTGAAAACTGCGGAACCAGATCCTATGTTGTAATATCCTAGGAACGGGTAACGATAAATATGACGAACTTCCTATACAAATAGGAAAAAGTGTAGTAGATTTAATTGTTGGAAAAAGATATAAAGTAGCACCTTTGAAAACGGAGGAAAAACCCAAATGCGCAAAACTAAGATTGTATGTACCATCGGTCCTTCCAGTGAGTCACTGGAAAATGTGAAGAAACTGATTTTGGCTGGTATGAACGTAGCCCGCCTGAATTTCTCTCACGGTGATTTCGAGGAGCATGGCAACCGGATCAAAAATATCCGCCAAGCTTGTAAGGAGCTTAACAAAAACGTTGCTATTTTGCTCGATACGAAGGGGCCGGAAATCCGGACAGGAAAGCTCGAAGTTGAACCTATTGAGCTTGTTCAGGACGAGTGTATTATGCTGACAACGGAAGAAATTCTCGGTACGAAAGATCGTATTTCCGTTACGTACCAGGATCTTCCCTCGGACGTGGAGCCCGGCTCCACCATTCTGATCGACGATGGTCTGATCGGACTCACCGTTATTGGAGTATCAGGCAGTGAAATCAAATGTCGCATTGTCAATGGCGGAACGATCAAGAGCAAGAAAGGCGTTAATGTTCCCGGAGTGAACATTTCCTTGCCAGGCATTACAGAAAAGGATGCTAACGACATCACTTTCGGTATTGAGCAGGACGTTGACTTCATCGCAGCTTCTTTTGTTCGTAAAGCGAGTGATGTACTGGAAATTCGTGAATTGCTGGCGAAGCATAATGCAAGTCACATTCAAATCATTTCCAAAATCGAAAATCAGCAAGGTGTCGACAATTTGGACGAAATTTTGGAAGTTTCGGATGGTCTGATGGTTGCCCGTGGTGACCTCGGTGTTGAAATTCCTGCTGAAGAAGTGCCATTGGCGCAAAAATTGATGATTACCAAGTGTAATGTAGCGGGCAAGCCTGTTATTACCGCAACACAAATGCTGGATTCCATGCAACGTAACCCGCGTCCGACTCGTGCGGAAGCGAGTGACGTAGCGAATGCCATTTTTGACGGAACAGATGCCATTATGCTGTCCGGCGAAACAGCTGCGGGTAAATATCCGGTAGAATCTGTATTGACGATGTCACGTATTGCAGAGAAAGCAGAATCCGCTCTGAACTACCGCGATTTGTTCAAAAAACAAAGAACGGCTCAGGAAGTTAGTATTACGGAAGCAATCAGCCAATCCGTTTCTATTTCTGCGCTTGACCTGCATGCCAAAGCCATCCTGACGTCCACACAAAGCGGAACAACGGCGCGTATGATTTCCAAATACCGTCCACAAGCTCCGATTATTGCTGTGACAACGCAGGAAAGAACAGTTCGCCGCTTGGCTCTGATCTGGGGGGTATATGCAGTACAAGGCAAACCTGTCGTGGACACGACGGACAAATTGATCGAAAACGCACTGGAAGGCGGTCGCAAATCCGGTCTCGTTAAAGAGGGCGATTTGGTTGTTATTACCGCAGGTATACCGCTCGGTGCTTCTGGTTCTACAAACCTGATTAAAATTAGCTGTGTTCCTGCACAAGCGTAACTTTAGCTTGTTCGGAATAAAACAGACAGGCTTCATCTTCTAGGTGCGGCAGAGAGAGCATTCAAGTCATTTATGACTTGGATGCTCTTTTTTTATGCTCTCTAGCTTCTCTGATCCTCCAGACCTTCTATCCGTGTAAAATCCAGAAATGCCTGTTGGATCATGCTAAGTTTAGTATCGCGTGGATACAGTAAATTTATGTGATAACGCTCATTCTGCCCCTCAGCATGAGGCCAAGGAAGCCACTCTACCGACGGAACGTCACTACCTTCGTTACGAAGAACACCACAGGCAGGAAAGAAGGCAAGTGCTTCTCCGTCGCTTACCACCTGCTTTACCGCCTCCCATGAATTCATTTCCAGATGGGGCTTGACCAGCGAGGAATACGGATCTACAACAGATGTCCCGCTATATCTCACCCATGTATGCTTGTCCAGGATTTCAGCCCCCAAAACGTCCGTAGGCTTGGAGGTATGCTGCATAGACACAGACCTGATAACTCCAATCCGATCCGAAGCGACAGGCTCTACCACCGTATGCTCGGGAGGATGCCCTCCATCATCCAGAAAAGCAAAATCAATCTCTCCCTGTTTTAGCAGCTGTCTGATTTTATCCGGGGATTGAATCTCTAGCCGAATTTGGCATTCGGGATATTGTTGAGCAAATTTAGCAATTATAGAGGGGAGTACATACGTGCCGGAGATGGACTCGGCGCCTAAATGTAATTGTCCCTGCGACTGCTCTGCCAGTTCATTCACTGTTTGTCTTGCTTCTTGCTCCAGAGCAACCATCTGCTTGGCATAAGGCAGCAGCTTTTTCCCAGCTTCGGTTAGCATAATCCTTCCTTGTTGGAGAGAGAATAGGGAGACTCCTAGTTCCTTTTCCAGACTTTTCATATGAAAGCTGACGGTAGGCTGTTTAATTTGCAATGCCTCGGCCACATCCGTCGCCTTGTGGAATTTGTCGATCATCATTAAAATACGCAATTTTAAAATATTCATGGACTTGAACAGCTCTCCTTAAATGGCATTCATGTATAAAAATCAGCTATAGATTAATTATATACTAAAAAACAATTTATCTATCAATATTTTATATTTCTTTTACAAAACCAAGTCGTTCGTCTAACATTCCAGGCCTACAATGTAAAAGTGTTGATGGTCATAAATAAAAAACCGTCACTTAAATAAGGGGAGGACAATAAAAAATGTTGAAAAAATGGCCGTTCATTCTGATGACTCTTACCATGGTATTTGCACTTGCAGCTTGTGGATCAGCTAACAATGCTGCACCACAAGGAGACGCTGCTACAGGAACAGACAATAAAGCAGCTACTGAACTGACAGGTAACATTCTGGCTGTTGGCTCCACTGCACTTCAACCATTGGTAGAGCAAGCGGGACAAAAATTTATGGCTGTAGATAAATATAAAGGAATTGCAGTTCAAGTGCAGGGCGGCGGTAGCGGTACTGGCTTGACTCAAGTTTCCGGCGGACAAGCGGATATCGGTAACTCCGATGTGTTTGCAAAAGAAAAACTGGAGAGCGGCGCAGATGAGCTGGTCGATCACCAAGTAGCTGTTGTAGCTATGTCAGCAGTAGCGAATTCTAAAGTTGGCGTAACAGATTTGAAGAAAGATCAATTGGTACAAATTTTCACAGGTAAAATCACCAACTGGAAACAAGTTGGCGGCGCAGATCAAAAAATCGTTATCGTAAACCGCCCAAGCAGCTCCGGTACTCGTGCCACATTTGAAAAATACGCTTTGGGACAAAAAACGGAAGATCTGCCGGGCTCCATTCAGGAAGATTCCTCCGGTACTGTGAAAAAGCTGATTGCTGAAACACCGGGTGCTATTGGTTACCTCGCCCTGTCCTACATCGACAACACAGTAACAGCATTGAAATACGATGGTGTTGAAGCTAACGTGGAAAATGTAGAGCAAGGTAAATATCCAGTATGGGCTTACGAGCATATGTACACCAAAGGTGAGCCAAAAGAGCATGTAAAAGCATTCCTGGATTACATTCTGTCTGATGAAATCCAAAAATCCGATGTCGTAGACCTGGGATACATCCCGGTATCAGGCATGCAAGTTAAACGCGATGCTGACGGTAACATTACGAAATAAGGAGATATACACCTCCTGTTCGGATGAAATGCAGCTAAATGCAAAGTTATATTCACGGAGAAGAGGCGGACTAGCGTCCAGCCTCTATTCTTCCGTTAAAGGAGTCACAGTATGGAACCAATTGAAGGGAAGGCATACATGGAACAGAATAAACGATCCCGAGGTATGAAAGAAAGACATTACTGGGAAGAATGGACCGGCCGCATATATACGTCGGTTTGTGTCGTTTTTTTGGTTGCAGTCATTGTCTCCATTGTATTTTTTGTCGCCTCCAAAGGTGTAGCTACATTTGCGGTGAATGGAGTCAGTCTGCGAGATTTTTTCTTCGGTACCCGATGGAGCCCGGATGGTGAACCCAAGTCCTTCGGAGCGCTTCCGTTCATTACCGGTTCTTTTGCCGTAACAATTCTGGCGGCTTTAATCGCCAGCCCGCTCAGCTTGTGTGCGGCTTTGTTTATGACGGAAATCGTACCGAAATCCGGCAAACGTATCCTTCAGCCCGCGATTGAATTGTTATCCGGTATTCCGTCTGTAGTATACGGCTTTGTCGGCTTGACCGTAATTGTTCCGTTGCTGCGGAACGTGTTCGGGGGACAAGGCATCGGGATTCTCGCGGGCTGTCTCGTCTTGTCTGTGATGATTTTGCCGACGATTACGAGTATTATGGCGGATGCATTGTCCTCCTTGCCGGGTGGTCTGCGTGAGTCTTCTTACGCTCTGGGCGCTACTCGCTGGCAGACGATTGCACGCGTCATTATACCGACGCTGCTGCCTGCTCTGTTAACAGGAATTATTCTCGGTATGGCTCGTGCCTTCGGAGAAGCGCTGGCTGTACAGATGGTGATCGGGAATGCTCCGCATATACCGCAATCCTTGCTGGAATCCGCTTCGACCTTGACCAGCGTAATCACACTTAGCATGGGCAATACAGCTATGGGCTCCGTTCATAACAATGCTCTCTGGAGCATGGCGCTTGTTCTCCTGCTCATGACATTCATCTTCGTGCTGCTGGTAAGGCTGCTTGAAAGGAGAAACCGGATTTGATGAAGGCTAAAACGACCGACAAAATCGCTACATTTGTAATCTGTTTCTTCGCGCTGTTCATTGTCGCACTTCTGGTGGGATTGCTGGGATTCATTTTGGCACGCGGAGTCAGTCACATTTCTTTTGACTTTTTGACCAGTGCTCCCCAGACGTTACGCGCAGGCGGAGGCATTGGCCCGCAATTATTTAACTCTGTATTTTTACTTATTTTAACCTTGATTATCACCATTCCGATTGGCTGGGGTGCGGGTATTTACATGGCGCAATATGCGAAGCCGGGGAAAATCACGGACTTTATACGACTTGTCGTCGAGGTATTGTCCTCATTTCCGTCCATTGTCATCGGTTTGTTCGGACTCCTACTTATCGTAAATACGTTTAATTTTGGCTTCTCCCTACTATCAGGGGCCTTGGCTTTAGCTGTATTCAATCTGCCACTGATGGTTCGGACGACAGAACAGGCTTTCCGGGCAGTACCCAAGGAGCAGAAGGAAGCCGGACTTGCGCTTGGATTGTCCAAGTGGAAAATCATTACCTCCATTTTGCTACCTGCTGCGCTGCCAAGCTTGATTACGGGTACGATTTTGGCCGCAGGCCGCATTTTCGGGGAAGCAGCCGCGTTGCTGTTTACAGCCGGGATGAGTACGCCGCCGCTTGATTTCACCGATTGGAACCCACTGCATGCCAGATCGCCCATTAATCCGATGCGTCCTGCCGAAACACTGGCTGTGCATATCTGGAAGGTTAACAGTGAAGGCATCGCTCCTGATTCCAAGGATATTGCCGCAGGCGCTTCCGCGGTACTGGTGCTGCTCGTACTTGCCTTCAACCTGAGCGCAAGATGGTTCGGAAGAGTCGTCTATCGCCGCTTGACGGCTGCCAAACGGATGGATTAGAAAGGGGATGGGAAATATGGAACAAGTGATTACGCGAACGGCAACACCTGCAGCACCCGTACAATCTGCGCGCTCGGAACAACTGGCGGGGCAACCTCCGCAACCATTCAGTACCGAGGATTTGAGCATTTATTACGGCAGCTTTGAGGCCGTGAAAAAAGTAAATCTGGCCTTTCCCGAGCAGACAGTGACCGCCCTGATCGGGCCTTCCGGTTGCGGTAAATCGACCTTTTTGCGCTCTCTCAACCGGATGAACGACGAGATTGCGTCTTCCTCTACGACAGGGCACATCTGGATGGATGGACAGGATTTGACTGCACCGGGCACAGATGTGATCAAGCTGCGTCAGCAAATTGGCATGGTGTGGCAGCGGCCTAACCCTTTTTACAAATCCATTTATAATAACATCGCTTTCGGTCCCAAATACCGGGGTGTTCGTAAAAAGAAACAGCTTGATGAAATCGTCGAAAGCAGTCTGCGTAAAGCGGCACTATGGGATGAGGTCAAGGACCGTCTTCATGATTCCGCTCTTGCGTTGTCTGGTGGACAGCAGCAGCGGCTTTGTATTGCGCGCGCGCTATCCGTCCAACCGAAAATTTTGTTGCTTGACGAGCCGGCCTCCGCGCTGGACCCTGTATCTACAGGCAAGGTGGAGGAGCTGATTACCGAGTTGAAAAAAGAGCTGCGCATCGTCATTGTGACGCACAATATGCAGCAGGCCGCACGGATTTCCGATTATACGGCATATTTTTATATCGGGAGTCTGGTCGAGCATGGCAAAACGAATGATATTTTCACTAATCCTGAAAATGAGCTGACCCAGCAGTACATTATGGGGCGGTTTGGGTAAGCGAGACTGTTCGTCGGCTTACTTTATATGAGATAGGATAAATCCTCTTGCTAATCTAGTATTAGAAAGAGGATTTTTTATTAATTAAGTAAACTCTTTCATTTGTATATAATAAAATATATTGATTATTTGGGTATATTTTCATATAATATATGTGTTTAATAGTTTCTGAGGTACCTACAATCATATTAAAGGAGAGGTTTGGAATGAGGTTTAATGTTAAGGCATCTGTCAAATGGATCGCCCTTTCAGGAATGGCGATTACGGTAACAACGGGACTTGCTAACCCTTCGTGGGCGGCAGCAGAGCAGGATGCAGCTGATACGGAGGTGAATGTTACCCAAGCAGTGTACAGTGATACAGCCATTCACGAAAATTCTATGGTTCCATTTGCTAGTGCTAGTGCTAGTGTGAGTGTGAGTGCGAGCAGCCTGCTGGATAAGTACCGTGATTTCAGTAAATTTTCTACAGGCGACGTATCCAAGGATACCAAGCTGGCCTTGAATATCGTATCCTGGCAATTGCCGCATGGCGGATTCTTCAAAGCTATGGAAAAGAATTATAAATCCAAGTGGGATGGTAAAGCTGCACGCTCCACCTGGGTCAACAAGGATGGCGTGGAACTGGGAACATTTGATAACGATGCCACGACAACTGAAATTCGCTTTCTGGCGGATGTATACAAAAAAACAAAAAACAAAGACATCAAAAACAGTGTACAAAAAGCAGTTGATTTCGTTTTAACCTCTCAATATTCCTCCGGTGGTTGGCCGCAAGTATATCCTAAACGTGGTAATTATTCTGATGCTGTAACTTACAACGATGATGCAATGGTAAAAGTTATGGTGTTGGCCGATGACATTGTGAACAAGAAGCAGCCGTTTGATAGCGATATTCTGGACAATACATATCGCTCCAGACTTCAACAAGCGCTAAACAAAGGCATCCAGTACACAGTTAAGTCTCAAATTGTAAATAATGGTACACCGACGATCTGGGGGGCACAGCATGATCCGGTTACTTATGCATCTGTTGGAGCCCGGGCATTTGAGCTTGCTTCCAAAACAACTACGGAATCGGTAGGCATCACGGCTTTCTTGATGTCCCAACCGCAAACGGCTGAGGTGAAAAAAGCAGCTCAGAGCGCCTTGAAATGGTTTGATGCTAACCGGATCGACGGTATCAAATACAATCGTCAAGGTCCGGAGTTTTTCCAAAAGGACGCATCGAGCGTAATGTGGTATCGTTTTTACAATGTGGAAGACAATAAGTATTTCTTTTCAGATCGGGATGGTAAAAAGTATACGGACATCATGAAAATTAGCGAGGAAAGACGACTCGGTTATGCGTGGGCGGGAAGCGAGGCTAAGAGCTTGCTGAAGATGGCTTCGGAAAGCGGATATTACAAACTGTCCAAGCCATTGCCAAAATGATAAAATCATCATTATAAAATACTTGAGAGGGCGGAACCATCACGGTTCGGCCCTCTTTTTGTTCCGGGGCGGTAAATATGGTTTAATGGAGAGAGGGCAAAAATAGAGATAAAGAAGTACACAGATAGGAGAGCTTGTATGACACAAGAGGAGAAACAAACGGAATTACGCTGGTATGGAGCACCGCTGCGTGTGCGTTATCAGGAAAGCGACCAAATGGGGGTCGTGTATCATGCCAATTATCTGAACTGGTTTGAGATCGGGCGTACGGAAATGATCCGGCAGGCAAGCTTTAACTATCGGAGCATGGAGGAACGAGGTGTTCTGTTGCCCGTTATCGAAATCAATGCGAAATATGTGAGTCCTGCCCGATATGATGATTTGATTACCATTTATACCGCGATTACGGACTTCTCCAGACTGCGTCTGAACTACACTTACGAGGTCCGGCGTGTAACGGCCGAGGAGCATCAAAGCCAGGTTGGAAAGGTGTGGACACAGGCAGACACACTGCCAGGAGAGCTGCTCGTAACCGGGGTGACACGCCACGTATGGGTGAGTACCGAATGGAAGCCTGTCCGGCTGGATCAGGTGCTACCTGAGCTGTACACCGCGCTACGGTCTGCGATGACGGGCGGGGAGGGAGAGAAAGCATGATGATGCGCAAACGTCTGTGGCTGTTGTTGCTGCTTATTCCTTTGGCAGAGCTGTACGGGTTTATATGGGTAAGTCACTGGGTTGGAGCGGGTAAAACGATTCTGCTTATCATTCTGACGACCCTGATCGGAGCCGCCATGATGCAATTTGAAGGTCGCAAGGTCATCGCTGATGCGAAAAATGAAATGAATCGGGGACAAATGCCCGGACGCAAAATGCTGGATGGATTATGTGTTTTTTTCGGCGGGAGCTTGCTGCTTATCCCTGGATTTTTAACGGATATTATCGGTTTTACGCTGGTTTTCCCTTTGACACGTGCTTTGTACCGACGCTTTCTGTTGAAGTGGTTGGAGAAAAAAATGAAAAATGGCAGCATTACGTTTCGGCGGTTTTGACGTAAGCTACCGTTTTTCCTACTCACATGATCTTAACGTACTCTTCCGGCGAGAATATAGTTGCGCAAGTCTTGAATGACATTGGCGCGATTGAGCGCGTCCACTACAATGAGAGACACAGGTCCGATAATTAATCCCAACACACCAAACAGCTTGAGCCCGATGAACATCCCAATGAGGGTGGGAAGCGGGTTCAGCCCCACGCTGCTGGCCAGCACCTTAGGCTCTACAATTTGCCGTCCAACCAATAGGATAATATAGAGGATCGACAATCCTACCCCTAATGCCAAATTACCCGACATATATGCATATAAAATCCACGGAATCATCACAATGCCAACCCCTAAATAAGGAAGCAAATCAACCAGCCCGATCATCAAACCGATGGTGAAGGCGGATTCTACACGCAAAATGAATAGTCCGATAATGACGGTCACTGCCGTAATGGAAATGATAATAAACTGTGCGCGCAAATAACCAAACATTGCCTTGCGCAGATCGTGCCATATCCCCGACATGGGCTTGCGAATCGTATCAGGAACCTTATTCGAGAGCATTCGACTATGTTGGTCCCAGTCCTTACTGATAAAAAATGCCGCTAATACAATAACCATCAGCACCGCGCCCATGTTAGGCAGAGAGGTAAGCAAATTCAGGATACCATTAAAAAATTGGGCAACCAGTGTGGTGACAGCCGAACTGACCGTCTGGGTTGTCTTATCAATATTGCTGTTAATCGTACGGTAGTAATCGGGGTTATTCCGGATAAAATGGTTGATTTCATTAATTACATTTTGAATCAGATCGCTTTGAGTCCAGTCGATAAACAGGCTTTTAAAATGTTCAATATGCCCGTCAAAGGTCATAGTGAGTCTAATAACCTCTCGAACCATTCGCGTTATGGCCGCAGAGAGGACAACGGCGATTCCGCCTAAATATACAAATAATGAGACCGTGACAGCCATCCAACGTGGCATGTGGGCCCTGCTGCGCAGAAAGCGGACCAGCGGATTCATGACATAGGCCACAACCCAGGCGAGCAGGAAGGGATAGATGAGGGGGAACAGCATGTATATGCCCAGCAACAGAGCTACAATCACGACTGCGACCCACAGAGCGCGAAATATGCGATTCAGGATCAACCGGCTCAAGCTCTCACGGCTCCTTTCTTTTACAGTTGTATTCCATGAAATAAGTGCTTTACTATACATATGCGAGAAGGGGGTGAGACAAGACCTGTGTAAAAAAGTGCAAATGGAATAATAAATTTTGTAAGGGGTTTCAAAAATTTATTTATGAACCCGATAAAACATTTGAATGTGTCGGAATAGCCCTGAATGTTCACATAAACGACAAAATCCAGTATAGTGAAAGAAGGTTTAAATATTGACATATGGCGTTAACATTACTTATTTATTTAAAAGACAAAACTTACTTTTGAAAATGTTTACATTGCAAGTCCGTTCACAATGTTTTTACAAAGGAGAGATGTAACGATGACAGCGACTAAAGGTCTGGAAGGGATCGTAGCGACCACTTCCTCCATAAGCTCTATCGTAGATGGCGTTCTCACGTACCGGGGTTATAACATTGATGATTTGGCTGTTAACGCCGCTTTTGAAGAGGTAGCTTATTTGTTGTGGTTCGGAAAATTGCCTGATCAAGCCCAATTGCAGGAGCTTCGCGACCAATTAAGCGAATATGCTGTCATTCCTGATGAAATTATTACTCAATTAAAGCTGTACCCGAAAGATTTGAGCACGATGGCTGCTCTGAGATCGGCCGTATCGTCCCTCGCCCTGTATGATCCACAGGCGGATGATATGTCCAGAGAGGCCAATGTGATTAAGACCATCAAGCTTCAGGCGCAATTGCCCACGATTGTGGCAGCCATAGCGCGTGTGCGCGAAGGGTTGGAGCCGATTGCGCCTAAAAAAGGTGTTTCCATTGCCGAAAACTTTCTGTATCAGCTTACTGGCAAGGACCCGGAAGAGACGGCTATCAAAGCATTCGATCAGGCTCTTGTGCTGCATGCCGATCATGAGTTGAATGCTTCGACCTTTGCTGCGCGTGTGACGGTAGCGACACTGTCCGATATTTATTCCGGGATTACATCGGCAATTGGAGCTTTGAAGGGACCACTGCATGGTGGAGCCAATGAAGCTGTTGCCAAAACTCTGGAGGAAATTGGCGGTTTGGATCAGGTGGATTCCTATATCCAGACCAAGCTGGATAACCGCGAAAAAATTATGGGCTTTGGACACCGCGTCTATAAAAATGGTGATCCACGTGCCAAGCATCTGCACAAAATGTCCCGCGAGCTGGGCGAAATGAACGGCAATACCACGTTGTTCGATATTTCGGTTCGAATTGAGGAAATTGTGACAGGGCAAAAAGGCTTGAAGCCGAATGTTGATTTTTACTCTGCCTCTGTTTATACCCAACTGGGTATTAAAAGAGACCTGTTCACACCGATTTTTGCCGTGAGCCGTGTATCCGGGTGGACTGCGCACATTTTGGAACAGTACGAAAATAACCGTCTGATCCGTCCGCGTGCTGAATACACAGGTCCGATTGACCAAAAGTATGTGTCTCCGGAATTGCGATAGTCAATTGTTATAGGAATGTTGAGGTTGTATACCCTGAATTTAAAAAATAAGGTACAATAAAAGGGACGGCGAGAGATGAACATTTTTGTCTGTGATAACGATCACGTCTTTCGCCCTGTACCCATTCATATCTGAGGAGGAAAAGGAACTTATGGTGAAATTTGAAAAGTTTGAGCTCCCAACTGAAGGCGAAAAGATTACGATTGATAACGGTCAACTACAGGTTCCGAACCATCCAGTTATTCCGTTCATCGAAGGTGACGGCACAGGACGCGACATCTGGAAAGCATCCAAGCGCGTACTGGATGCAGCTGTAGATAAAGCATATAACGGCACCAAAAAAATTGCCTGGTATGAAGTATTTGCTGGCGAAAAGGCCTTCAATACATACGGCGAGTGGCTGCCTAACGATACCCTGGAAGCCATTCGTGAGTATTTTGTAGCTATTAAAGGCCCGCTTACCACACCGATTGGCGGCGGCATTCGCTCTTTGAACGTAGCATTGCGTCAAGAGCTGGATCTGTACGTATGTCTGCGTCCTGTTCGCTACTTTAACGGTGTTCCGTCTCCGGTGAAGCGTCCTGAATTGGTGGACATGGTTATTTTCCGTGAGAATACCGAGGATATTTATGCTGGTATTGAGTATGCCGAAGGCTCCGAGGACGTGAAAAAAGTTATTCAGTTCCTCCAGCAAGAGCTGGGTGTCAACAAAATCCGTTTCCCTGAAACGTCAGGTATCGGGATCAAGCCGGTTTCCTCCGAGGGTTCAAAACGTCTGGTGCGTGCAGCCATTCAGTATGCTGTTGACCACGGACGCAAGAGCGTGACGCTCGTGCACAAAGGCAACATTATGAAATTTACCGAAGGTGCCTTCAAAAACTGGGGTTATGAAGTGGCTGAGGAAGAATTTGCAGATAAAGTATTCACTTGGGCTCAATATGATGCAATCAAGGAAAAAGATGGTGAAGATGCGGCAAATACAGCTCAAAAAGCAGCTGAAGATGCAGGCAAAATCATCATCAAGGATGCGATCGCTGACATTGCACTGCAACAAGTGCTGACTCGTCCTTCCGAATTTGATGTTATTGCTACGCTGAACCTGAACGGGGACTATTTGTCCGATGCATTGGCTGCTCAAGTCGGTGGAATTGGTATCGCACCAGGTGCAAACATTAACTATGTTACTGGGCATGCCATCTTTGAAGCTACACACGGCACAGCGCCAAAATATGCTGACAAAGACGTCGTGAACCCTGGTTCTGTTATTTTGTCCGGCGTGATGCTGCTTGAGCATCTGGGCTGGCACGAAGCGGCCAACCTCATTTACAAAGGACTGGAAACGTCCATTAATAAGAAAATCGTAACGTATGACTTTGCCCGTCTGATGGAAGGCGCTACACAAGTGAAATGCTCCGAGTTCGCAGATACCATAATTAGCAACCTGTAAAGAGGGGAATGCCACGTGACCATTCAACGTAAAAAAATATCCATTGTTGGCGCCGGTTTTACCGGTGCCACTACCGCATTGCTGCTGGCTCAAAAGGAGCTAGGGGATATCGTTCTGATCGACATTCCGCAACTTGAGAATCCGACCAAGGGCAAGGCGCTTGATATTTTGGAGGCCAGTCCGGTCCAGGGATTTGACAGCCAGGTCACAGGCACTTCCAACTATGAGGATGCAGCCAACTCGGATATCGTTATTATTACAGCGGGGATTGCGCGCAAGCCGGGCATGAGCCGTGACGATTTGGTAAAGACGAACGCAGGGATTGTAAAATCCGTATGTGAAAACGTGAAGAAGTACGCGCCAGATTCTATCGTCATTATTCTGAGTAATCCGGTCGATGCCATGACCCATACCGCATACCAGACGCTTGGTTTCCCGAAAAATCGGGTCATCGGCCAATCTGGTGTGCTGGATACGGCTCGGTATTGTACCTTTATTGCACAGGAATTGAACGTATCCGTCGAAGACGTGCGTGGCTTCGTGTTGGGTGGTCACGGTGATGATATGGTGCCGCTGGTACGCTATTCCAGCGTTGGTGGTATCCCTATCGAAACCCTGATTTCGAAGGAACGTATCGAAGCGATCGTACAGCGGACGCGTGTCGGTGGCGGGGAGATCGTTAACCTGCTGGGAAACGGTAGCGCATACTATGCCCCAGCAGCCTCGCTTACGCAAATGACAGAAGCGATTGTAAAAGACAAAAAACGTATTATCCCGGTCATTGCCTATCTGGAGGGAGAGTACGGTTATCAGGACTTGTTCCTCGGCGTACCGACACTTCTTGGCGGCAATGGCATCGAAAAGGTGTTCGAGCTGGAATTGACAGCCGAAGAAAAAACAGCGCTTGATCAATCCGCCGAATCAGTCCGCAATGTAATTAAAGTAGTAACCGTATAAGCTCGCTTACCTATTAAAACGGTATACTTTTACTTGAAGAGGTGTCCCAAAGCCATAGTCATGGCCGACGGACACCTCTTTTTACTTTTTAAGTAGAATATTATATTCAATTCAATAAAATCCGGAGACAACAGCGATGGTAGCAACGTTCCGTTCGCGGAGCCTCTCCAGCACCCACCCAAGCTGAAACTTTCCCCGCTCCCCCCTTGCTTTGTTCTACTTCCCCGGTATAATAGATTTCGTATGCATTCAAAGTGTACATAGAAAAGCATGTCCCAAAACACTGAAATGATGGTAGTCTACTCGTTGGAATATGATCGTTCTATGGAAAAAAATGAATTTGCAGGTCAACAAAGAAATGGAGGTTGTAAATAATGTTTTTTATTCACATGATAGGATCACTTGCGATGGGTTTTTATTTATTGCTCCCGTTTGTAGTTGGTAAAATCGACAAGCTGGCTCCCGCCGTGCAGGAGGGAACGATATCGGCTGTTCAGCTATTGAACCGTTTGGCTCAATTTGCACTGATCCTTGTGCTTGTTAGCGGTATCTATATGATTTTTGCCTGGGGTTCTTATTCGGTAGCATGGATCGTTGTCGTTTTGCTGTTGTTTCTCGCCATTTCTGGTATCGCGGGAGCCATGGGTAAGCCGTTACGGTTGTCGCTGGAAGCGATTCGTAGCCAACAGCCTATTACGCAATACGCTGGAAAAATGCGTATGTTCAGTACGCTGCTTGCCGTCTTCCTGATTTTAATTACGTTTTTAATGGTATACAACCATATTATTTAATTATGCATTTGGTGAGAGCCTATAATCGAATGATGACAAATGCTAAATTGAAAAAACGGTCTGTGCTGAATAAGCATAGGCCGTTTTTTTGTGCGCTCAAATAACTACATTTTTCTGTTTTCGTTTAACGAATAACTTTGTGTGGTAAATCAGGAGTAGAGTGGATGCAAATGTTGCATCCTAAAAAAATATCTGATTTTGAAGGGAGAATGTACAATGCCTAAAAGTAATCAACCTCAGCAAACCTTGCCCCCACAGCATCAGGACCAGCAACCGGGGATTGAGTCCAAAATGTCGCCTGCACCCCAGTTTGAAAAACCAACTTACAAAGCCGCTGGCAAGCTAACAGGTAAAGTTGCACTTATTACTGGTGGGGACAGTGGAATTGGACGGGCTGTAGCTGTCACGTATGCCAAAGAAGGTGCGGACGTAGCTATCATCTACTTGAATGAGCATAAGGATGCGGAAGAAACAAAACGTCAGGTAGAGCAGGAGGGACGCAAATGCGTGTTGATTCCCGGCGATATCGGAGATGACCAATTTGCCAAAAAAGCAGTTCAACAGACGGTTAACGAGCTGGGTAAGCTGGACATTGTCGTGAACAATGCCGCAGAGCAGCATCCACAGCAGAAGCTGGAGGATATCACGAAAGAGCAGCTGGAGCGTACATTCCGCACGAACATTTTCGGCATGTTCTTCTTGACGCAAGCGGCATTGCCGCATTTGAAGAAAGGCAGCGCCATCGTGAATACCACCTCGATTACGGCCTATGCCGGGAACAAGACACTCATTGATTATTCATCCACCAAAGGGGCGATTACTTCATTCACCCGTTCCCTTTCTCTCAATTTGGTCGATCAAGGCATTCGGGTAAATGCTGTAGCACCGGGTCCGGTCTGGACACCGCTAATCCCTTCGACCTTTGATGCCAAGACCGTCAGTGAGTTCGGAGGCGCGCAGCCGATGAAACGTCCCGGTCAGCCGGAAGAATTGGCGCCAGCCTATGTGTACCTTGCTTCGGATGATTCATCTTATGTAAGTGGGCAGGTCATTCATATTAACGGCGGTGAAGTCGTCAACGGATAAGAGAGAGGTTGGGGCAACGTGTGCCCTGACCTTTTTTCCTTTTTAACAGTGGAACAAAAAGCAGGTAGCCTGTAGAATGGGATTTAACTTACATAGCTGTTATGATCATAAAAATTTCTACTCAACTAAAGGATGGGCATATTTATGAAGTCGTTTCGTTTCAGGCTTACCTTGATTATGCTGATTTTGATCGGCGTATCTGTCCTGGCTGCCGGAATCACCATGGGACAAATTTTTAAAAACTCGAACATGAAGGTGCTTGAGGAAAATATGGGGCGTGAGATCGACCTGCTTCGGGCTACATTTCCTTTTGTCAACGCAGATGCTCCTTCCAGTACCGACTACGTCTCCTATTATTCGGAAAAGGCCAAGGAAATTGCCCATCTGACCGAATCACGGGTGACCTTCATTCGCAAGGATGGAACGGTGGTTGGTGATTCACTAAGTGATCCGCGCAAGATGGAGAACCATGCATCACGTGAAGAAATCCAAGAAGCCGCGTCGGAAGGAATCGGACGAACCATACGCTACAGTGAAACTTTGCAGCGGAATATGCTGTACGTGGCAGAGCCTGTCGTATCCGACAAGGGGTTCGACGGATATATTCGTTTGTCCATGAATCTGAAGGCGGTGGAGGAAGGTGTGCAGCGTGGCTGGACGGCAATTGGCATTGGTCTGGTCTTGTTATTCTTTGCGGCTGGACTGGTCAGTTACCGTATCGCACGTGGCCTAACCTCGCCTATTGAGCATATTACAGGCGTAGCGAATCGTATTTCCGGGCTGGATTATGACGCAAGAGTTGGCATACAGCGCCGGGATGAGGTAGGACAACTGGGTGATGCAATTAACCGCATGGCGGACAGCCTGCAAAACCAAATGAAAACGATACGTGATAATGAGGATTTGCTTCAGAGCGTCATGAGCAATATGACCGGAGGGATTCTCATGATTGATGCCGGGGAGCGCATTGCGCTTGTGAACCGTGAGTCTGAGCGGATGCTCGGTGTCACTAGCAAACGGGTGACGGACAAGCCGTATCATGAGCTGAAAAAGCACTACGAGCTGACGAAGCTGATTGAGGGTAGTATACAAAGCCGCGAAAGATTGCACGGTGAGGTTCATCTGTATAATCCCGAGGAACGGCTGGTTCTGCTCGATGGCGTGCCGATGTATGAGGATGAGGGCGGATATCGCGGTATGCTGTTCCTATTGCAGGATATTACAGCTATTCGGCGGCTGGAGAATATGCGGAGCGAATTTGTGGCGAATGTTTCCCATGAGCTAAAAACGCCGATTGCCGCAGTCAAGGGCTTTGCTGAAACATTGCTCGGTGGCGGGGTAAAGGATGAGGAAACATCCCGTTCCTTTTTGCAAATTATTTATGATGAAAGCGAACGGCTGAACCGGCTGATCGGCGACATTCTGGAGCTGTCCAAAATTGAATCCAAGCGTTCTCCGCTGGATTGCTCTCCGGTCCATGTGTCCTCGTTTATAGAATCATTGCTGGAAAAATTGAATAATGTAGCTGCCAAAAAGAGAATTACACTACACATGGATGTCCCGGATGAACTGTTTATGGAGGCGGATGAAGATAAGCTCCAGCAGATTTTTCTGAACCTTCTGTCTAATGGCATTAACTACACACTCGACGGTGGCAAGGTGAAAATCAAGGTTGTAGCGGTACAGCGGGAGAATGACACGGAGAAGGTCGTATTTACGGTTAGCGATACAGGCATCGGGATTCCGAAGAAGGACCTGCCACGCATCTTCGAGCGCTTTTACCGGGTGGACAAAGGACGTTCGCGCAACTCGGGTGGAACCGGCCTGGGATTGTCTATCGTCAAGCATTTGGTGGACCTGCATCATGGGGTGCTTTCCGTAGAAAGCGAGCTTGGTTTGGGCACCACATTTACAATCGAATTGCCGTTGTTGCAACAGGAAGAATGAACTAGATCAGTTTTTACATTCTGTTAACAATGCCGTGATAAAATATACGGGTGTCGCATGAGTTTGGAAAAGATTTTGGAATTTTGACCAATGCGCCTTTAAAAGGTAAACAGGAGATGAATTTATTTATGGGACAACGCTTGCTGGTTATTGAGGATGAACCAACGCTTGCCAGATTGCTATCCTACAATTTGATACAAGAGGGGTTTGAAGTAGATACGGAGGATCATGGCAGTGCAGGGTTTGAAAAAGCCTCCAGAGAGTCCTACGATTTGATCCTGCTGGATTTGATGCTGCCCGGTATGAACGGACTGGATATTTTGAGCAGACTACGCCATCAGGGACTGACAACACCCATCATTATTTTAACGGCCAAAAACGGCGAAGCCGAGGTTGTCCAAGGATTGAAATCAGGAGCAGATGATTATATTACGAAGCCTTTCGGTGTTTCCGAGCTGCTGGCCCGCGTAACGGCGGTACTGCGTCGTACTTCCGGGGGGGATGAAGGCGTGCTGTCTGATCAGAAAGACGGCTCCAAAATTCAATTAGGCGAGCTGGAGATTTATCCTGAAAAATATGAAGTGATTCTCGGAGGACAATCCATCAGCTTAAGACCGAAGGAATTTGAGGTGCTTCTCTACTTGTCCCGTAAGCCGGGCGTGGTATTGACTCGCGACGATCTGATGAACGCGGTCTGGGGCTTTGACTACATCGGCGGTCAACGGACGGTGGATGTGCATGTTAGCTCATTGCGCAAGAAGCTGGAGCTGGACCCCGATTCGGTTCATATTGATTCGATTCGCGGAGTCGGATATAAGCTGGTTGTTAATAAAAAAAGAAGCGCTTCTCATTTACTATAAATGAGAAGCGTTTTTCTTTGTGTTCGATTTTTGTGTACATTTCGTGATTTTACATTTCGTTAACATAAATAGACGTTACAATCAACAAATGACCGATATGATGTTCCCGTCACTCCATGTAGTTAAAAAAAAGGGGACTTCAGAACGATGATAACGGAACCAAAGACCCAGCCGAGTTCCACCGCCGTGATTGAACGTGAATCCAACAAGCTGATTACTACCTACGTGCCGTGCCGGGAGGTTCCGATCATTGGTACGGATATGTCTTGTAAAGAGCTGTTAGCACTTATGAAAACGCAAGAAGACATTCCTTGTGTCATTGTCATTGATAAAAACGGCCTTCCGTTGGGCATTATTATGAGAGATGCGTATAACCGACATTTTACGGGCAGGTTTGCTGCGGCTCTGTTTTATGACAAGCCTGCGGCGATATTTGCCGACCCCGATACATTAATTGTGGATCTGGAAAGCCCGGCATCGGACATTGTAGAGCAGGCGATGCTGCGCGAAGATCAACAATTTTACGATTGCCTGCTAATTAGGGAAGGTACGCGGTTGCTTGGCGTCCTGACCATTCGTGATATTTTGTCCGTCGTTCAGCGGATGCAGAAAGAAGCGGATGATCATCGAGGCAACGTGGTACGGCATAGCTATGATGGCGTCCATCGGATTCAGACAACTGTACTGGATGCCGCTAAAGAGGCCAGTGACAGTGTGCGTCTAACCCGCTCGATGAGTGAATTATCACGCCGTGGCAAAATAGAACTGGAAGATGTTCTGCTCTCCTATCGTGCAGTCACAGAGCAAATGAAGCGCCAGCATGAGCAGATTACAGCGTTGACCCAATCGCTAAGTGACATTGCTGACATGGCTTCCTCCATTCGCGCACTCGCGGATCAAAGTGGACTGCTGGCGATCAACGCTTCAATTGAAGCAGCACATGCCGGCGAACACGGGCGTGGCTTCCAGATCGTGTCTCAGGAGGTGCGGAATATGTCACTTCAGACGAAAGCCTTTTCCGCACAGATTACAAGCTTGCTTACAGATATTGAACAAATGCTGCGTGACACTGCCGATCTGACGAATACGAGCATGCAGCAGATTAATAGCGGCTCCCGGTATATATCCGCTGGAACCCAAACGTTTACCCAACTGTTGCAGGCCGTTGCTGAAATTGAGACCAAAAACGACGAAATGTCCCGTTCCGCAGAGGAAGCGGCTTTGAATGCAGCCGGGATTGCACAGGAGCTGGAGCTTATGCTGAATCCCTGATCATTTTACATACCGTTAACAAATCCACCACACTCAATTTACACACAGCTTATATAATCTTCATATTGTGCAAATCAGGTGCAATGCTTGAGGACCATAACTGCAACACAAAGGAGATCATAAATTAATGAATGATTCCGTTATTCGGATTGAGAAGCTGAACTTGTATTATGAAAATTTTCAAGCGCTGAAACATATAAACCTGGATATTCCTGAAAAAACGGTGACAGCCTTCATCGGACCATCCGGCTGCGGCAAATCTACCTTGCTGCGTACGCTGAATCGGATGAACGATATGATACCGGGAACGCGTATTGAAGGAACGGTGAGTATCGCAGGTCAGGATATATATGGCGATACAATGGAAGTAGAAGCCCTGCGCAAGCAGGTGGGAATGGTTTTTCAACAGCCTAATCCGTTTCCTAAATCTATTTATGATAACGTGGCGTACGGCCCGCGTCTGCATGGAATCCGGCAAAAGGACAAGCTGGACGAACTTGTTGAGCAAAGCTTGCGGCAGGCGGCACTCTGGGAAGAGGTTAAGGACTTTCTCAAGCGTTCAGCCCTAAGCTTGTCCGGTGGACAGCAGCAGCGTCTGTGTATTGCCCGGGCGCTTGCTGTACAGCCGGATATTTTGCTCATGGATGAGGCAACGTCAGCCCTGGACCCGATCTCTACGATGAAGATTGAAGAACTGGTTCAAGAGCTGCGCGACAGGTATACGATCGTCATGGTGACGCATAACATGCATCAAGCGGCTCGTGTGTCCGGTCGGACTGCGTTTTTCTTGAACGGTGTCGTGGTAGAGGCGGCGGATACAGAGACGATGTTTTCCACGCCGCAAGATTCCCGTACGGAAGATTATATTTCCGGCCGATTCGGCTAAAGCCAACAAATTAGTAATGCCAGGAGGGGTGACTTCGAAATGATACGCAGAAAAGGTTTTGATGAAGGATTAGATGAGCTGAGAGCCGTACTACGCGAAATGGGTGCACATGTATCGAAGGCACTCGATCAGGCCATCGAATGTTTGCAGACCAAAAATACGGAATTGGCCCAGCAGGTGGTCAAAAATGATGCATCCCTCAATGCGCTGGAAGAGAACATTCTCGATATGGGCTCCAAGCTCATTATTACCCAGCAGCCGGTAGCCAAGGATTTACGCCGGATCATTGTTGCGTTTAAAATTTCCAGTGATCTGGAACGGATGGGGGATTTGGCTCTAGATATCGCCAAGGTCACTCTGCGTCTGGAAGGGCAGCAGATCATCAAGCCGCTGGTGGATATTCCACATATGGCTTCGATTGTTAAAGAGATGATTGACGACGCCATTACATCCTATTTGGATGAAAATACAGATCTGGCTTATAAAATGGCTAAAGAAGATGATCGTGTGGATTCCATATACAGCCAAATGATCAGCGATTTGTATGCGTTTATGGTAGATAAACCGGCAGAGGCTTCACAAGCGATGCTGCAACTGCTCGTTGGACGATATATTGAGCGGATTGGTGACCATGCGACGAATATCGGTGAAAGCACCGTATATCTCGTGACAGGGGAGCGGCCGGATTTGAACCAGTAGGCTTTTTAGGTATATAGCGGTTGTTTCTGACCCAGACTTGTCTTTGTGCAAAAGGCGAATCTGGTTAGGAAACAGCCGTTTTTTTCTGAAAAAGGAGCCTTTATGTTAAGATAGGAAAAGGAATGCGTAAAACGAAAGAACCTTTCGAATGCATTGATGAACTTGCGAGGTGCTAAATGGATAAACTCATGCTTATAGATGGCAACAGTATCATTTATCGGGCGTTTTTCGCTATGCCGCCGTTAACGAATTCGAGCGGACAGCAGACGAACGCGGTGTACGGATTTACAACGATGTTGCTGCGGCTTTTGGAGGAGCACAAGCCGACGCATATACTGGTTGCCTTTGATGCCGGAAAAATAACGTTTCGCCATAAAGGATATGAGGATTACAAGGGTGGACGGGAGAAAACACCACCGGAGCTGTCCCAACAATTCCCGCTGCTGAAAGAGCTGCTGACCGCCTTTGGCATTGCCCAGTTTGAGCTGGATGGCTATGAGGCGGACGATATCATTGGAACCCTATCTAAAACCGCGGACGAAGCTGGTTTTAACGTGCTGGTGGTTACCGGAGATAAGGATATGCTTCAGTTGGCTTCGGACAACGTCATTGTCGGCTTGACCCGCAAAGGGGTTACCGAGGTGGAGACATACGGACCTGAACAGATTCAGGAGCGTTACGGCTTGAAGCCGTTGCAAATTATCGACCTCAAGGGCCTGATGGGCGATACGTCAGACAACATTCCCGGGATTCCGGGTGTGGGGGAAAAGACAGCGCTCAAGCTACTGCACCAGTATGGATCGGTGGAAGAGGTGTTGGCGCATACAGATGAGCTGAAAGGCAAAATGAAAGAGCGCGTCGAAACGCATGCAGATGATGCACGGATGAGCAAGGATTTGGCGACCATCTATCGGGATGTAACGTTGGACAAGCAGCTGGAGGATGTCGTCTTCGGTGGGCTGCAAGCTGAAACGGCGGGACCTGCTCTGGCGAAGCTGGAGTTCAAGTCCTTGCTGGAGCGCTTATCCTTTTCGGGCGAGGTTGGCAATGCAGGAATAGATGTAGAGGAAGCTGCGGCTGACGTGACCGTATTGAACGAACAGCGGATTAGCGAGCTGGTAAATGTACTGGATATCGTCGATCTTCTACATGTAGAGACCCATGGCGACAACCCGCATCATGCTGAAATTGTGGGTCTGGTCTTTGGCGGAGCGGGGCGACAGTTTTTTATGACCTTGGACGTACTACAAACTGATGCAGCCAAGCCTGTCCGTGAATGGCTCGCCGATGCTGGGCGCAAAAAGCGGGGGCATGATTTGCACCGTACGGATTTAGCCTTGCATTGGCACGGGATTGAATTTGCCGGGGCGGAGTTCGATGTACAGTTGGCCGGATATTTGCTGGACCCAACGGATGCAAACCAGTCGCTGAGCGGATTGGCAGCCAAGCATGGCTTGTCCTCGATTCGTCCGGACGATGAAGTATTCGGCAAAGGCGCTAAATATAAAGTACCTGACATGGATGTGCTGTCCGATCATGTGGCGCGCAAGGCGGCGGTGATTGAAGCGCTGGTGCCTGTACAGCAGGCCGAGCTGGAAAAAACGGAAATGCACAAGCTGTTCCATGAGCTGGAGATGCCGTTGTCCCGGATTTTGGCGGATATGGAGAAGCAGGGAATTTTGGTGAATGTGGAAGAACTGCGTGCTTTGGGTAAAGAATTTGAAGCCCAGATTGAAACGCTGGTGCGCGAAATTTACATCATTGCAGGTGTAGAGTTCAATCTGAATTCGCCCAAGCAGCTAGGTGAAATTTTGTTCGACAAGCTGGGCCTTCCCGTAATCAAAAAGACGAAAACCGGATATTCCACTGATGCCGAGGTGCTGGAAAAGCTGGCACCGTATCATGATATCGTGCAAAACATTTTGCAATATCGTCAAATCGCCAAGCTCCAATCCACGTATGTGGAAGGGTTGCTTAAAGAAATTTCGGATAAAACGGGTAAGCTGCATACGTATTTCCGCCAAACGGTTGCGGCTACAGGACGCTTGAGCAGCCAGTTTCCAAATTTGCAAAATATTCCGATTCGTCTGGAAGAGGGACGCAAAATTCGCAAGGTATTTGTGCCTTCCGAGCCGGGTTGGTCTATTCTGGCGGCGGACTACTCACAGATCGAGCTGCGAGTGCTGGCTGATATTTCGGATGATGAGCGCTTGAAGGATGCCTTTGTAAACGATATGGACATTCATACGAAGACCGCGTCCGATGTGTTCGGCATCCCTGCGGAAGACGTAGATTCTAACATGCGGCGTTCTGCCAAGGCGGTTAACTTCGGGATTGTCTACGGAATCAGTGATTACGGTTTGTCGCAAAACCTGAATATTACGCGCAAGGAAGCGGCTCGCTTTATCGACCAGTATTTTGACGTGTTCCAGGGCGTCCGCCGTTACATGGATGATATTGTGAAGGATGCGAAGCGGGATGGGTACGTAAAAACGCTGCTGGAACGCAGACGTTATTTGCCGGAGATTAATGCCAGCAACTTCAACCTGCGTTCGTTTGCGGAGCGTACCGCAATGAATACGCCGATTCAGGGTACCGCAGCCGATATTATCAAGCTGGCGATGGTACAGATGGACGCGGCGCTTCGCGACCGTAATCTTCGCAGCCGTATGCTGCTTCAAGTACATGATGAGCTTGTTTTCGAGGTTCCGCCGGAGGAAATGGAAACGATGAAAGAGCTTGTCCCGGCTACGATGGAAGCGGCGTTGAAGCTGTCTGTACCACTTAAAGCGGAAGTTAGCTATGGAAGCAATTGGTATGAAGCGAAATAAGTTATTTCAATGAGCAGATAGTCCATTTTAACGCTGCTTCCGTTATAATATAGGATGAGGTGAAGACATCATGCCGGAATTACCGGAAGTAGAAACGATTAAACGAACGTTAAACGAGCTTATCGTTGATAAACATATAGATCATGTGACCGTGAATTTGCCGCGTATCATTCAACGGCCCGATGATATACACGCTTTTGCTATGGAACTGGCTGATCATCGGATTACAGGAGTGGAGAGACGCGGGAAGTTTTTGCGGATTCTGCTGGATGGGCTGGTACTCGTTTCCCACCTGAGAATGGAAGGGCGATATGGCCTGTATTCGCAAAATGATCCTGTGGAAAAGCATACTCACGTTATCTTTCATTTTACGGATGGAACGGAATTACGCTATCAGGATGTTCGCCAATTCGGCACGATGCATTTATTTACGGAAGGACAGGATTTGTTGGAGAAGCCGCTGAACAAGCTTGGTTTGGAGCCTATGGACGAGTCCTTTACACCGGAGGCACTTCGCGCAGCTGTGGGGACCCGTTCGACTTCGATCAAGGCGGCGCTGTTAAACCAGTCATATGTCGTGGGCATCGGGAATATTTATGTGGATGAGTCGTTGTTTAAGGCGGGGATACATCCGGCACAGTCGGCTAAAAGTTTGGATGAAAACCAGTTCCGTGTGCTGCACGAAGCTATTATCTCCACACTGAGCGCGTCGATTTTGGTCGGAGGCTCGTCCATCAAATCCTTCGTCAACGGACAGGGTGAAGCGGGCGACTTCCAGCATCAATTGCAAATCTATGGGCGTAATACGAAGCCTTGTGTTAACTGTGGTACATTGATCGAAAAATCCGTTGTAGCCGGACGTGGTACACATCATTGTCCGGTCTGCCAGCCTCTGCGCTAAGCAGGTACAGTCACCCAAAGCCCATACCTCTCATATATTGATTCCAAGTACCAATACTGCGAAGGGTTCCGGCTGCTTTAAGGCCCTGCCTTCGCAATGGGAGGGAATTGGAGTGGCTAATCATTGGGGAGCCCTGCTGCTGTTGGCATTTGCACTAAGTCTGGACAGTTTTGGAGTCGGGGTTACGTATGGGCTGCGCAAAATGAAAATTCCACTGCTATCCATTGTCATCATTTCAGTATGTTCAGGGTTGGTCATCGGCATATCCATGCAGCTAGGCGCATTGTTGTCCCAGGTTCTGTCTCCTGTATATACGACCGTTTTTGGCGCTGTTATCCTGATTGGAATTGGCTGCTACTCTTTGTATCAATCCTTGCATCGCAAGGAGGATCTGATTGATGAACCCGATCCTGAGAACAGTAATGTTCTGGCAGGAGAGAAATCTGAAGAAGTACAAGAGGAACGGACCGTATTTTCGTTGGAATTCCGCAAATGGGGTCTTGTTATTCGGATTCTCCGAAGTCCGTCTGCTGCGGATATGGACCGTTCGGGCAGTATCTCCGCTATGGAGGCGGTTTGGTTAGGTATCGCTTTATCGGTTGATGCGTTCGGTGCAGGATTGGGAGCAGCTATGCTGGGCTTCCAGCCACTTGCTACCGCGCTGGCTATTGCGTTATTCTGCGGAACATTTTTGATTGCGGGTATGAGAGCAGGCTTCTGTCTGTCGGCATTTCGATTTATGAAGGCGCTGGGTGTGTTACCGGCATTATTACTGATTATGATGGGCATATTGAAGCTGTTATGAGGTGAAAGAGCATGAATATCGGATTAACCGGAGGTATTGCTACCGGTAAAAGCACCGTGTCGGCTCTGCTGGTCGCCAAGGGTGCGCTGCTGATCGACGCAGATGCCATTGCCCGGGAAGTGATGCTTCCGGGGCATCCGGTGCTGGCGGCGGTCATACAGCATTTTGGACAAGCTGTGATGAACAGTGACGGAACTCTGCACCGCAAAAAGCTGGGCGAGATTGTATTTGGAGACCCTGTCCAGCGGCAGGCGCTTAACGATATTACACATCCCGCGATTCGTGAGGAAATGCGCACGCGTATGGAATCTTACGAGCGCGAACATCCGGACAAGCTCGTTCTGGCAGATATCCCGCTACTGTATGAGTCCGGATTAGAGAGCTTGTACGATGAAATTATGGTGGTATACGTACCACGCGATGTGCAGCTCCAGCGTCTGATGCTCAGAGACGGATTGACCGAGGAACAAGCCGGACTTCGGTTGTCTTCGCAGATGGATATTGAACACAAAAGAAGCCTGGCCGATATCGTCATCGACAATAGCGGAACACAGGCTGAAACAAAACAGCAAATTGATCAATTCTGGCAGCGAAAGGGACTTGCATGAATATTTTGCGCAAAAAAAGAGTCCTGCTGACTTTGTTTGTCGGGTTTGTCTTGATTCTGTTTTTTAATTCAAACTGGATGTCGTGGTTCTATCCGATTCAGTATAAGGATGAGATCCGGCAATATTCGCAGACATATGAAGTGGACCCGTTTTTAGTGGCGTCCATTATCCGTGTTGAGACGAACTTTAAGACCAGCAAGCAGTCGCACAAGGGTGCACTGGGACTCATGCAGATCATGCCCGATACCGCGAATTGGATTATGGACAGCGCCCAGATCCAAAAGGTTCCGCTGGATAGCGTCAAGCACGAGCCGGGCACCAACATTGAGCTGGGAACCTGGTATGTGCATAATCTGTCGGTGAAATTTAAGGACAATCCGGTAGCTATCGTTGCGGCTTACAACGCAGGCCCCGGTAAAGTACAGGAGTGGCTGGACAAGGGCGTATGGGATGGGAAAGAAGAATCCATCAAGCAAATCCCTTTTGGCGAGACGAGACATTATGTACAGCGGGTTATTTACTACTACAGGCAATACACGAAAATTTATAATCAGTTTTAATGGATGGCGAGGCTGCGTGTAAATATGTCATGACACAATGAGCCTGATGGCATTAAAATGAAAAAAGCGCAGGACAGGCTGTTTTTAGCAGCCCATCCAAACACTTTTTTTGTTATTTTTGCATTATTACCGCGATTATTGGTATTGACCTGCCAATTGTTGTTCGGCGATCGTTACGAGGCGTTTTGTGATGTAGCCCCCGATCGAACCGTTCTCATAGGAAGTCATATTTCCTTGGTATCCATCTTGAGGAATGCTGATACCCAGCTCTTGAGCGATTTCAAATTTCATTTGCTCCAGAGCGCCGGAGGATCTGCTGACTACCAGGTTGTTGGAGTTGCCATTGTTTCCTTGTGCCATTGTTGTTCACCTCCTCGCGACTTGGTAAACATATTATGAACCGTTTTGACAAAATTATTACGAAAAAGTATAGAGAATTTATTGGAAAAAGGAAGTGATGAATTTATGAAATGCCCGTACTGTGCCTACAATGGAACAAAGGTACTGGACTCGCGGCCTGCGAATGACAACAAGTCCATCCGTCGCCGTCGCGAATGCGAGCAATGTGCTAGGCGTTTTACCACCTTTGAAATGGTGGAGGAGACCCCGCTCATGGTCATTAAAAAGGATGGTAGCCGTGAAGAGTTCAGCCGTGATAAAATGCTGCGCGGTCTCATTCGGGCTTGCGAGAAGCGCCCCGTATCTGTCGAGCAACTGGATATGATCGTATCTCAGGTGGAAAACGTCATTCGCAACACAGCCGCTACAGAGGTGGATAGCCAGCAGATCGGCGAGCTGGTCATGGAACAGCTCTATCCTGTTGATGAAGTGGCCTACGTGCGCTTTGCGTCCGTCTATCGGCAGTTCAAAGACATCAATATGTTTATGAAGGAACTGAAAACACTGTTATCCAAAGATACAGCCAGCGACTAGATCGCTGACTGTATCTTGGTTCATGGTGGGAAGGTAATTATATTTTTTTATAAAAGTATTGACACAGGGGGAAAATTTTTATATGATATAGGAGTCGCTTCAAACAGATGATTGAGATTACATAAAACGGGGCCTTAGCTCAGCTGGGAGAGCGCATCGCTGGCAGCGATGAGGTCAGGGGTTCGATCCCCCTAGGCTCCACCATAATAATATGGACTCTTAGCTCAGTTGGTAGAGCAGTTGACTCTTAATCAATTGGTCCAGGGTTCGAGTCCCTGAGAGTCCATCCTTTAGAAAAACGGCAGAAATGCCGTTTTTTTGTTTTGAATTTAGCTTTGTTTTCCTTCGTGGTCACACGTTTGGTCACAGTTGACTCTATTTTCTTGATAAAAACAAACGCCATGTTCTCTTGAATGAGGACATGGCGTTTGTTTTAGTTTTACTTCAGCTTTTTAGAAAAGCGGTCATTCAACCTTTACATTACATTTGAACTGGCTTGAGGAATTTTCCGTAGCCCATTCAAGAGCAAAAGCCTCGTCATGCAGAAATTTTTGTTGTTCCTCGTACAAACGCCGCGCTTCCCGATCCTGGCTTAGAAACTCCAGTGTATCCATCGCCTTTTTCAATGTGGGTTCATTCACCTTAAGCACCTCCCAATTTGCCTTATAAGAAGATAGGCTTCCTTCTTGAAGTTAAACATCACATTCCTTAACACTCATGATCAATGGACCTGTTACTTGTGATCAAATCCGTTAAAGTCCCTGAGCATTCCGATAAAATTTTCAAGTTGTTCATCGTCCCATCTTGAAATGTGTTCGTAAAATACAAATTCTTTCTCTTTTAGAGCATCAATCGTCTTTTGTTGTCCAAGCTCAGTGAGGGATAGAAGTATTCCTCGACGATCATCAGGGGAGGCATCCCTTTTCACATAACCCAAAAGCTCAAGTTGTTTGACGAGACGGCTCACCGAACTGCGATCCATAGCTGTCGATTCCGCCAGCATAGTGGCGCTTGTTGGGCCATATGAGTACAACCAACGGATAATATGGAAACCCGCAGGTTGTATTGAAGGATCGAAACGTGCTGCAGTTTTGACATTTAGCGCATGTGAGGCGCTTATGAGGGCATTGATTTGCTCGCCGAGTTCCAATTCCAGTTGTCCTCTCGGCGTATTTTTGTGTCGATCATTATTCATCCTATTTCACCTAACCTTAATTGATAAAGTAAATAGATCAAGTCAATTAATTGACATATATCAATCAAAATAATATAGTTGATTTATATCAAGTATATGGCTGCGTCAGCTACATGTCAAAACTTGAGACGGGTCTAACGGAGTAAAGGAATGAATGCCAATTACATTGACTATTCAGCACAAAGGAGAAACACTATGACGGCTAATCCGATTGTTGTAATAACTGGCGCAACAAGTGGTCTGGGGCAACTGGTTGCGATTGAATTGGCTAAGCGCGGTGCTCATCTTGTCATGACAGCCAGGAGCAGGGATCGCGCTGAAGGTACTAAAAAAATTATAAAAGATATGATGCCCTCAACAAAGGTAGACTTTTTTTTCGGGGACCTATCCTTAATGAAAGATGTCAGACGTATGGGAAACGAGATTTCAACTGCATACCCCAAAATAGATGTGCTTTTGAATAATGCAGGACTGCATGCATTCGAACAGCGGGTAACCTCCGAGGGAATTGCGGAAATGATAGCTGTGAACTATTTAGCACCGTGGTTATTGACGCACGCCTTACAGCATTCCTTGAAAAATGCAGGAAGCGCCAGAATTGTAAATGTTGCTTCTGAGGCTTCACGCAATCATGGAGAACTTAAGCTCCCTGAGGATTTGACCAATATATCTCCTTTTGCTTCCAGAGGCTCGTCTGCATTATATGGGAAAACCAAGCTGTTTAACATTATGTTTACTGGCGAACTGGCACGTCAATGGACTGGAACGGGGATCAGGGTTAACGCTCTGAATCCGGGGTTTAATGTTACAGGTCTCGGACGTGAGCTCTGGTTTGCATCAATGCTTGAGCGTTTTTTGAATTTTTTTCATATTGGTGATCCACGTAGAGGAGCTGATATTATGACTCGTTTAATTGTGGATCCGCAGTACCAGGCGGTTACAGGAGGGTATTTTAATGTCGGAACCGGACATTCGATTGTACCTGTACACCCCGGTGGAGATATCGCTATGCAAAATAAACTGTGGAATTGTACGAAAGAATTACTACAACATAGAGGTCTTCTTAACCATATGACCTGATTTTACAGGTTACAGCGGCTAAACGGAGGACTGTTTTGTAAAAAACTAAGGTGGGGTTCACGTCAATTGAATCCGTAAAACTAACTAACGAAGAGCCTGAAAAAATAGGATTACAAAAGTTCACTCACACGGAATCATATTGCGCTTGCTGCATAGAAACCTGAACGCGTTTGCGTGCCGGTTCACAAATATAATCCATACAGGCATCTCCCAAATATGCAGGAGGGAAAATATAATCAATTCTTTCATAGGAGCCAGCATCAATATCAATGCCATCAAACCCGGCTCTTTTTACTCTTCCAGCGCAATTTTGAAATTGAGGGTGGCACAGAACACTCGGATCATAAATCGCTGGAATTGCAGAGGCAGATATGAGAGGTTAACCGAAACGGTCAGGTAACGCATTTCTACCCGTTCCTCAGCTAAGCTGAGCTAGAACGTTGTATGGAATTAACCATATATGGCAAAAATGGAATTACTTAGTTTTTTCTATGATTACTTCAAGTACGCCTTGAGTCAGTTCCTCCGTTTATAGATCGATGGAATTTTTGTAGATATTGGGGACAAATCATGCACAATACATTTGAAATGTGGCCTGAGACTGTTGGGATTTGGGAGGATGAGCATAAAGAAATTGTTGCTGTTGTTTACCCGGAAGGAGAAGGTAACATAGATGAAGCTTATTTCCAGCTTACAGATCGAGATTTTTCAAATAAATTTCAAATGAATTAATAGATTATGCTGAAATGAAATTAGCTTTACACAATGAGGGCGTAACCACTTTAGATTTAATCGTAAATGAGGATGGAGAACAACTTAAGGAGCTTTTGAAAAAAATGAAGTTATATCTTGCAGAATGGGAAAGAAACGACGTCCTATATGAATGTGCCCCATGATGTAAAGGTGGAACTACCAAAAGGGTTTAGAATTTCGGATGCGAATGAAATGGGGGATTTTGAAAAAAGGGTTTGCTCATGGACGAGCATTTGGGTATTACAAGGGCGATTATCCAGATAATAATATCGCTGAAGGATGTTATATATCATTGAGAAATGCCCCTGATTATATACCGGAATTGGATGTAGTCATCCTGGCAAAACAATGTTTATGAAGCCATAAAAAGAGTCAAGGACAAAGGTGCAGAAAGAATTTTTGTGGGTTCCGGTCAGCCCTTTTATCTGTCGATGGGGTTTTCATTAGCATATTCAAAAGAGTATGGCAAAAAAGAACATCATTGTTTAACGCTGACTGACATAATCGGCAAGGATTTTGAGATACTCGTCATTCACCAATTTTCTTGGGGCGAATAGGGCTGTTAAAAAAGTTAGAGATTTTGAACGTGCGATTTTTTCATCCATCATGGAATGGTCGGCTTCAGGTAAATGAATCACGGACAGCAGCTCTGCGGGTATTTTCTGGCGATAGACTCGCTCGGTATCCTTTACATCAACATTAATATCTTTTCCAGCTAGAACCAACAGTACAGGAGAATGGAAGTGACTTAATTCTTCGGTGGAATCAGACAGGAAATTTTTGACTATAAAGCCCCATCTTTCTTTGGAAATCATATCGTCAGGATCGGCTATGCTTAGATATTCTTCATAAGAAGCATGTTTT
This sequence comes from Paenibacillus maysiensis, assembly GCF_000520815.1. Lineage (GTDB taxonomy): Bacteria > Bacillota > Bacilli > Paenibacillales > Paenibacillaceae > Paenibacillus > Paenibacillus maysiensis. The sequence goes on from NZ_ASRY01000271.1 coordinate 35,456, forward strand.
TTCAGTAACTGTAGAATCTCTCGATCGTAGTTCAATGTCTTTTGAATTTCTTGCGGAGTAGCTCCTTCTTCTTCCATTTCTTTTCTGGTATTAAATTGTCCTTGGGAAATCCAGTTCACGGCAGGCGATACAAGGATGCTGAATGCAATATCAAGCTCCTCTTTAACGATCTTCGGAATGACCCATCCTGCTTGACTGGCTCCCCATAGGCCGATTTTTTGCTTATCAATCATAGGTAAGCTTCTTGCCCAGTCTATTGCATATCGGATTTCCTGTGCGCGGTCCTCCATGCTTTGGTCCAGCCAATTGCCAGGAGCGCTGTTAATACCGGGCTTATTCAGTGACAGGGAGGCATAACCCTTGGAAGCGAACTTTTCCCACAGTGGTTTGTATCCATCATCATATGTGTCATTAATAGGACCATCCCCATGGACAAAAACAACCAATCCAACCTTTCCCGAGTAGTTCTTAGGCAAAGCTAATGTACCTGTTAACAGCCCTTTAGGTGTCGCAATTTGTATTTTTTCTTCTGTCATCTTGTAGGAATTTTGATATAGAACAATTAGTATCAAGGCAACAGTCAGAGCTGCTGCAATACCAAAAGTAAGCTTGAATGTTTTTTTCAATGGTGTTCTCTCCTCGAATGCAGGTTCTCTTTCCAACTCATCAGATGCCATACAGGCTCCTTGAACCAAAAATGTCGTAACCCATTATACTTGGATTGTTCTACTTCAAACGCCAGTTTGTGATACAAACGGATGGCCCCTTGGTTCTTATGCGCTACATGAAGCGTCAATACATGAAAACCAGATTCAACCGTAAATTGCTGTGCGAAAGCTAGAAGACGGCGTCCTATTCCCTGGTTACGATGACTTGAACGAATCGCCAAATGATCAATGTAACACTCATTTGCAGCGGGGGTATACTCCAGCGCATGCATACCTGTCAAAAATTTAAATACATTGAAGCAACCAAACTGATTTATGAGCGGAGCCAAAGAAATGGGATTTGTTTCAGGAAGTGAAGAGGAGGGGGCCTTCCATTTAAGGGAAAGAACACCGACAACATCTTCGTTCTCTTTAGCTACAAATTGTTTCATAGATATAGAATAAGGATTTTGAACCCAAACCTTCATTAGCAACTGCTGTATAGCTTGATCCTCCAGTGTAACAAGAGATTGGAATTTTGCTTTAAACGCTTCGACTAAAAGACTGCAAACAGCTTCATGGTCTTGTTTCTGGTATGCAACAATGTCAAAGGATTTTGCACTCATTTAACGCCCTCCAAGGTTTATTCTACTTTAACCTGAATTTCGTATTGCAGCTTGTTGTTGTCGAACATCGAAAGATAAGATTTTTCTACTAGAACAATCTTGCTTTGGCAGTTATATTGGTGATGAGCTACGTATCGTTCCATTTGTTTGATTTCATAATCAATCTCAGGTTCTTCAATGACGGAAAGATGCTTATAAAGATAGTTGCCTTCTTCCAGAATATAGTCAGCCACATCCGTCGTTTCATAACATAGCTTCACCTGTCCAGCATCAGACAAGTAATGCAGATCATTTTCAAATAATCGAGGTGGGGCAGGGCGGTGTTCAAATAGGTTTCCGGCAGTGAGCTCTTGACCATTCTCCAATGCAAACCACAGCTTTAAATGACGGGGACCTAATCGTTTGACCTGATACTCATCGTCCTGCTGGGTCCGATTATCATGTTCTTCTAACACTTTGTGAATAAACTGTTCATGCATCTTTAAGTTAGCTATTTCAGCCTGTACCTTCTGCAACGAATGCTCTAAAAGCCGGTTATACTCATCGGCAGCATAGGAAGTCATACATTCTTGAATCCGACCGACAGGGACATTTAATTTACGTAGTAATAAAATATGCGAAAGCTGATAAATCTCATGAAGCCCGTACATTCGATATTGATTTTCTTCTGTATATGATGGATACAGGACCCCCTTTTCTTCAAAATATCGCAGTTGATGTACAGATACATTCATGAGCTGAGCAAGCTGGCTAATCGTAATGTGTTCTTTCAATGACAGGACTCCTTACTGGTAGTTGAATAACTCCACTATAAACCTTAGGTCAGACCTAGGGTCAATAGAAAATATCAAATCAAATCTTGGATAGGCGTATGTGGATGATCTGACAGATGAATTTAACTATCCGCATCAGAAGTTTGTTTTGCATGGAAAACGAACATAAATAAGTATGTGTCGAGCATTTGATGCCCACACCAAGGGGTAGACTGGAGAGTTTACCTGTCGGTGATAACCCGTTATAATCATAAGATTAGTGAGCATAAACAAGATGCTCAGGATGAAGGTTAGAATGGGGAAATCATGTTGAAGACTTTTAAAAAGGTATATATTGAAATTACAAGTATCTGTAATCTCGCTTGCAGCTTTTGCCCTCAGACGCAGCGTGTTAAAAAATTTATTGATCCGGAAATTTTTCGCGACGTTCTTGACCAGGTCAAGCCGCATACGGATTTCATTTATTTGCATGTAAAAGGAGAGCCACTGCTTCATCCGAAAATTGATCTTTTGCTGGAAAGTGCTCATGAAAAAGGGTTGAAGGTGAATATTACCACCAACGGCACTCTGCTACCCAAAACCGGACATAAGCTGTTGGGTCAACCCGCGCTACGGCAGATGAATTTTTCGCTTCACAGCTTCGATGGGCATGAAGGCTCGGTAGACCGGGAAGGGTATTTGGGCAATATTTTTACGTTTGTAAGGGAAGCTGTAAAGCATAATGTCATTATTTCGTTCCGTCTCTGGAACCTGACTCAAGATAATTTGACTAATGTGCAGCGTCAGCGCAACCGGGAGACACTTGAGCGACTGGAGCAAGAGTTTGGGCTGGTCTACCGGATTGAGGAAAAAGTGATACCGGGCAGTGGGGTCAAAATCGCACCAAACGTTTATTTGAATCAGGATCACGAATTTGAATGGCCGAGCCTCAGTGCCCCTGAAGATGATGGAAAAGGCTTTTGCCATGCGCTTCGCAGCCAGGCGGCGGTATTGGTGGATGGAACGGTGGTCCCTTGCTGTCTTGATGGGGAAGGCGTTATTAATTTAGGTAACGTGCACGAGCAATCTTTTTCCGACATTGTTGAAGGGGAACGCGCAAATCGCTTGTACTTCGGGTTCTCCAAGCGAGAAGCGGTGGAAGAGCTGTGCCGCAAATGCGGTTACCGTAAACGATTTGGAACATAACTGAGATTTGGCAGGTGAAAACTTCGAATCTCTGACAAATCGCTATCCCCATATTGAGTTTGGGGTCTCCAATTATTTCTTTTTGTTCAAGCTTTTTTGGGCCCGGGTGACAATTCGTTTGGTTTCCTTTGTATCAGAAGTCTCCAGCCACGTAGCACACACTTGAAGCACCCATTCGGGACTGGTTTTACTGGCATCATTCAGCCAATTGCCCACAGAGTCCTGAACATATTTGGCAGGGTCGGATTGGACAGCTTCCAAAAGTGGGAAGAGCCAGCTCCGGGCGTTCTTTTAATTTGGGAATATGCTTGGCCCAAACGCCTTGTGGTCGAGTCGATTCGATGGCAAAACGACGGATATTAGCATCCTGATCTCGTACCCATTCGTTTAACAGATCAAGCGCATCAACCAATTGCTTGGAAATAGGTTCTCTCACGGCCATCCAGGCAATTTCACGCACTCCAAAGTGCGAATCCGCTGCAAAAGTGCGAATACCCGCCAATTTCTGATCTACACTTAACCGGGGGTCAACTCCGATGATATAGGCAGCCCAGCAGCGAATACTGTCTGAAGGATGGGATGCCATCGCATCGAAAATTCGAGAACGTTCTTCCTGTGCTTGCTGCTCGAACAGGTTTAGCCATGCTCGCGCGATTGCAGGGATCATTTTCATGATTTTCTTTTCCTGCACATGATTCAATTCAGATAGAAAGACATCGGATTCCTGTTGTAAGCCAAATTCATCAAGAGCATTTTGCAGCAGTACCCTATGATCGACAGCCAGCCATTCGGTCAAATTCACCGACTCAAGCTGTCCCTGCTGTAGCAGTTGAACCACATCATCAGGAATATCTATTCCTTTGCGAGCCCCTTTTCGTTGTAATATCGTATCTTTAATTGGGATTTGGTTTTTATTTCATCATGACTTTGGAGGGCAAATTGATCGGACAATTTTAGAAGAACATATAAAATTTTATCCTGTAAATTTCCCAAAGCCAGATGTTGGGCCAAACTGCTCATACCCGAGATTCGGTCGCTCAACACCTTGATCATGTTCATCATGAATCGGGGATGTCGGAATAGAAAATACTCGAATCGGTCTGTGTCCATCAGGCAGATATCGCATTCTTCTATAGTTTCTATATACATATCCCGCGTTCCCTAGTGAAATGATGTCCATTTCGCCAAATACATTTCCCTCGCTGAGGATATCCAAAGTAAATTGTTTCCCGTCGGCATTCAGCTTGTACAGACGTACCTTCCCCTTTTTCACAAAATAAAGCCCCATGGAGAAGGTATCCGGGGTTTGAATAAATGTGTTTTTTGGCAGAGTCGTAATGGAGGTCATCTGATCCATTTCAACCAAATCTTCTAAAGAGAGACTATGAAGCAAATTAAATTGGGATAGGTATTGAATGCTACCTTCCTGGCGGGTGGCCAGCTTCGTGTGAATGTACCTGAAAATGATTATGATATTGGATTTGTTGAATTTTTCTCATTGGTAGTACCATTGAAATGGAGGTGGGGCGGCAAAAGCTGCTGCGTCTGTCTTTGGAAATAGATAATTACTCAGATATTATGCTGGTGTGGAATCCGAAGAAGAAGTGTGTGGGTTATTATGATGAGGAGCATCAGGCATATGCGGATGTATGCAGTTTTGCCGAGTTTCTTGCACAGCCGGAAGATTATCTGGAGAAGATTATTGAGGGTGAATATTTATCATAACGTGGTGAGCCATGAATGCGGTGTGCACGCAGTCATGGCTCTTGTTATTTTTAAATACAGCGCTAGTGTACACAGGTGCCTAAATGCTCATCAGGAATGGTTACGTATGAGCTGTATGAGATTTAGAGTAGCGGTAGATAGGGGTTCGTTCTTGCGGGTACAGATGGCGATTGAATTGAGAAGCTGGATGTCTTCGACGTATACCCGACACAGCTCGCCGCGTTCTACATATTCGCGCACGACCAACGAAGACACAAAGTTCGCACCGTATCCGGCAATAACTGCGGTAATGGCCTCATGCAATCCCGTGAAGTTCAGGGTGATCTGGGGAGCTGGAGCATTGTAGGTTCGACATAAGGAAAACAATCGCTCCCGTGTCGAGCTTCCCTTTTCACGCATAACAAAGGGTTCATGCATCATCTCTAATAAAGTGACCTGCTGATTAGCGTATCGGTGATCCGGTGCGACGACAAACCATAGCTCATCACGAAATAGTTCTTCCGTCTGAATCGTATCGGGATATTGCTCCGGCAGTCCCCCATAGATGGCCAAATCCACTTCTATATTCAATAGTTGCTGCAAAGCATCATTGGAATTGGTTGTGTTAATCGTCATTTCAACATGTTCATATTGTTGTTTGAATTTAGCGATCCAGGCCGGAATGAGAAAATGAGCCGGTAAATAAGTAGCCGCTAGCCGGATATGACCATGGGCTCCATCACGATAATCTTGTGAAAATTGTTCGATTTGCTGTTCGACGGCAAAGAGCCGTTTGGCGAGTACAGCAAGCTTTTCACCAGCATCCGTTAAGGCAATCCCTCTTCCTAGCGGCATGAGCAGTGTGAGAGATATTTCTTTTTCAAATTTTTTAATCTGGGCGGTAATCGCAGGTTGGCTAATATTTAAAAGTTCAGAGGCACGTGTCACACTCCCTGTAGAGGCGACCACGTGAAATAAGCGTAATGCATGCAGGTTCAAGACCATACTCCCTTTCCGACAGATTCATATATGTAGATTATGAATAGAGCAAAAACATATATTATTTTTATAATAATAATTCATTTACAATCGAATTGTAAGTTAAATCCAAAGGAGAGTGGAGCGAATGAATCAAACGAACACGTGGGATCAAGTAGACCAGTATATCTCGGAGTGTCTCATTCCGCATGATGCTGTCTTGGAACAAGTATTGGCTGCTAACCAAAAGGCGGGACTACCTCCGCATGATGTATCCCCCAATCAGGGAAAGCTATTAAATATCTTTGCTCAAATGCAAGGAGCACGACGTGTGCTGGAGATCGGTACGTTGGGAGGCTACAGTACAATCTGGTTGGGAAGGGCGTTGCCGAAGGATGGAGAAATAGTTACGCTGGAAGCCAATCCGGACCATGCTAAAATTGCCCGGTCGAATATATCATTGGCTCAGTTGGATGGAGTGGTGGAACTTCGGGAGGGAGACGCTTTAGAGCAGTTAGTACAGATGAAGGAGGAGGGTGTTGCCCCCTTTGATCTTATTTTTATCGATGCGGATAAACCCAATAATCCATTTTATCTGGATTGGGCACTTCGCTTCTCGCATCCTGGCACCGTTATTATCGGGGATAATGTTATCCGTGAAGGAGAAGTAATTCAGGCTTACAGCACAGACCCTCGTGTGCAGGGAGTAAGAAAGTTTTATGATATGCTGGCTGAAGAATCAAGAATTACAGCTACAGCTATCCAAACCGTGGGGAGCAAGGGATATGACGGTTTCGTCATTGGAATCGTGAAGGACTGAGCATTAAGCGTCTTGATTAGCTAAACACAGAGGGGAGCGGTCCCGGTGTTTAGCTTTTTTCTGAGTAGAGAAGGTTGGGATGATTTGTGCGCTTAATGGTAAAATGGTGCTGATGGAAGCATCAGAACGTTTTTGAACGTTTACTGCTGAATTTCTATGTAAGAAGAATGAATTTACATAAAAATGGATGGCTTTTCCTTTCAATGTAAACGCAATCATGATGATTGGAGCAGGAATTCACCATTTTGTAAAAAAATGAAGTTGGGATGAAGTTTTTTGAATCCTTTTGAAGAAAAATGATTGTTTTTTCTGAGGTTTGTGGTACGATATGAACAGTTGGGGGAATGAAGATGCTGACGGAAGAAAGATATAATTTAATAATACAGCGCTTACAAGAACGTGGTGTTGTAAAATTGCAGGAATTAGCTGATCTGTTGGGCGCTTCTGAGTCAACGGTTCGGCGTGATTTAATCGATCTTGAAGCCCGTCAGTTGCTAAAGCGGATTCATGGCGGGGCGACCTTGCTGAATCAGAAAAGTCAGGAACCTGGCATGGAAGAAAAAACATTCAAAAACGTTCAACAAAAAAATGTAGTCGCCCGTATAGCCGCCAAAGAAATTTTGGATGGCGAATGTATTTATCTGGATGCGGGAACAACAACGATGGCGATGATTCCTTACATTGAAGCTAAAGACGTGACGGTCGTGACAAATGGCCTATCCCACGTAGAAGCCCTGGTAAGCAAGCGAATCAGAAGCTATCTACTGGGAGGGATGATGAAAATTCATACCAAAGCCGTAATCGGGAGTATTGCCCTGCAGAATTTGGACAATTTTCGATTCGACAAGTGCTTTTTGGGAACGAACGGGGTAGACGTGGAAATGGGGTATACCACTCCTGATCCTGAAGAGGCGCTGATTAAGCGGCGGGCCCACCAGCTGTCCGGCAAAACGTATGTGTTGGCAGATTCCAGTAAAATTGGAGAAATTACCTTCGCCAAACTGTTCGAACTAAAGGAAGCTATTCTTATTAGCGAATCGGTGCCTGAACGCTCACGCCGATCCATTGCTCAGAAAACTAAAATAATCGAGGGATAACAATGATATATACAGTAACGCTGAACCCTTCTATTGATTACATCGTGGAAGTTGACGATTTGAAGCTTGGGGATTTGAACCGGATGAAACGAGATTTGAAATTGCCGGGTGGCAAGGGGATTAATGTATCCCGGATACTGTACCAATTAGGAGCAGACAGCACAGCGATTGGCTTTCTCGGTGGATTCACAGGCAGGTTTATCAACGATACATTGCGGGAAGAATCCATTAAAACTGATTTTGTAATCATCGAAGATGACACTCGGATCAACATTAAGCTCAAGCATGGCGATGAGACGGAAATTAACGGTTTGGGACCTGCGATTCGTGAGCATGAGGCGGATGCGTTGGTGCAGAAGTTGTCAGGTCTCCAGAAAAATGACATTGTCGTCTTGTCGGGAAGTATCCCGCCGTCACTTGGAGGAGACTTCTACGATCGGCTGATTAGCGTATGCCAGCAGACTGGGGCTGAATTCGTCATCGACACCACAGGTGACCCGCTGATGAAGGCACTGGTTCATAAGCCACTGCTCGTCAAGCCGAATCACCATGAGTTGGCTGAGTTGTTTGGCGTAACCATTAATTCAAAGGAGGAGATCGTCACTTACGGCCGTAAGCTGCTGGAAGCAGGTGCAAAAAATGTACTGATTTCCATGGCAGGAGAAGGGGCTTTGTTCATTACGGCAGATGAAGTGTATCACGCAAATGTACCAGCAGGAACGGTTAAAAATTCTGTAGGCGCAGGTGATTCGATGATTGCTGGATTCGTGGGTACGCTGGCTCTTCTTGGCGATCCGATCGAAGCATTCCGTGCAGGAGTGGCATCCGGAAGCGCAACCGCGTTCTCCGATGATCTGGCTACCAGAGAGAAAATTGAACAATTACGGCCGCAAGTTGCGATTTCAAAATGGTAATCCCTGCTACAGCAAGAGCTTATTATGCGTGTGTCCACACGCTGACCGAACTTAGGAGAGTGTGAAAAATGAGAATAACAGACCTGATGATTAAAGAAACGATGATCATGGATTTGCAGGCTACGACAAAAGACGGGGCGATTGAGGAACTCATCGCCAGTCTCGAAGCCAGCGGACGCATTAATGACCGGGCATTGTTCAAAGAAATGATTTACAAACGCGAAGCAGAATCCAGCACAGGTATCGGCGGCGGCATTGCGATGCCACATGCCAAGACCAAAGCTGTGAATGAAGCGACTGTCGTTTTCGCGAAAAGCAGTAAAGGTGTAGATTTCGAATCGTTGGATGGTGAGCCAGCGAACGTATTTTTCATGATTGCAGCTCCAGAGGGAGCAGCGAATACGCATCTTCGCACACTGGCGGCACTTTCCCGGTTGTTAATTGATACCGATTTCATCGAAAAGCTGATGAATGCGCAAACACCGGATGAAGTATCCGAGCTGTTTGATACCAAGCAGGCGGAAGAAGAAGCAGCCAAGAAAGCAAAAGAAGCAAAGAAAGAGGCTGCCGAAGCACAGAAAACGCCGGATGTTATCGTTGGTAACCCGAATTCAGACGAGTTTGTGGTTGCGGTGACTGCCTGCCCTACAGGCATTGCGCACACGTATATGGCTGAAGACGCTCTCATTAAGAAAGCGACAGAAATGGGTGTAAATATCCGAGTAGAAACGAATGGCTCGGAAGGTGCACAAAACGTACTGACAGCGGATGAAATTCGTCGTGCCAAAGGTGTAATCGTTGCTGCTGACAAAAAGGTTGAAATGGCCAGATTTGATGGTAAGCCTGTATTGCAAAGACCGGTAAGTGACGGTATTCGTAAATCTGAAGAACTGATCCGCAAAGCGCTAAACGGCGATGCTCCAATTTACCGAAGCGAAGGTAATGGGAACGCGGAGGAGACGAAAGCAGAAAAAGCCAGCGTCGGCAGCAAAATTTACAAGGATCTAATGAACGGTATTTCTCATATGCTACCGTTCGTTGTAGGCGGCGGGATTTTGCTGGCCATCTCCTTCCTGTTCGAACAGATGGCGGGAGCAGAGAATCCAATCGTTAAGCTGCTGCAAACGATTGGCGGCGGAACAGGTGCGTTCCACTTCCTGATTCCGATACTGGCCGGATTTATCGCGATGAGTATTGGGGATCGTCCGGCATTGATGCCAGGTATGGTTGGTGGTCTGATGGCTGTAAACTCTAATGCAGGTTTCCTTGGCGGTCTGGCAGCAGGTTTCATGGCTGGTTATGTGGTCATCTTCCTGCGTAAAGCTTTTGCAGGTCTGCCGAAAACGCTGGATGGCTTAAAGCCAATCTTGTTATACCCGGTATTTGGACTACTAATTACAGGCGCAATTATGTTCTATCTGTTCGATCCGATTTTCGGTGGTATTAATACGTGGCTTGTCAATGTTCTGAACAATTTGGGTACGGGTAATGCAGTGATTCTGGGTCTGATCCTGGGCGGAATGATGTCGATTGACATGGGTGGACCTTTCAACAAAGCAGCTTATGCATTTTCGATCGGTGTCTTTACTTCCAGCGGTAACACAAACGGGGCTATGATGGCTGCTGTTATGGCGGGCGGTATGGTACCTCCGCTGGCGATCGCATTGGCTTCAACGTTCTTCAAAAATAAATTTACTGAGCAAGAGCGCAAGTCTGGTTTGACGAACTATGTACTCGGCTTGTCCTTCATTACGGAAGGAGCAATCCCATTTGCAGCTGCTGACCCTCTGCGCGTCTTAACCTCTTGTATTGTAGGTTCAGCGATTGCTGGTGGTCTGACGCAATTCTGGAAAATCAATCTTCCAGCTCCACATGGCGGAATTTTTGTAGCAGCCCTTGCCAATCATGCTTTGCTCTTCTTGCTTGCAGTGGCGATTGGCTCCTTGATTTCCGCGCTCATTCTGGGACTGTGGAAAAAACCGCTTGAAGCGAAATAACTGGCATCACAAAAATAAAGAAATAAGAAGAGAGACACACTCTCTCTGGTTTTCATAATAGTAAAGCCGCTAAACACCAGATTTCTGAGTGTTTGGCGGCTTTTTCTTTAAGCAAAGGTGTCGCCTTGCGCATATAGCTTATTAGTAGTTTTTGCATTGGAGCTATCGCATATAAAGCTCCTTAACCAGTTGCATCAGCAGCTTTCGCGCCGAAGACATGTATTGCTGGTGCTGGCTGCTGTGTAATAGTCCAACGGGAATAGCCGGGTCTGTTAACTGTAGTGGAATCGTGATGAGTTCATCCGACACAGGTAACGACGATAGAATTACTCCGACCGAAGGAATTGCTTTTACAAATGATGGTATGGATGAGATTTGACTGACAATATAAAAAAACGGCATCGACGGAAAGCGCGAAAGCTCTTTTTCCAGCCGAATATGGTACAGGCAGTTCTTCCCTCCAACGATCAGCGGGTATTCATACAGATCTTCGAGATGAAGCTCGCTTTTGGCCGCAAAGGAATGATTACGGGATACGATAAAAGCAATCTGTTCGTGATACACAGGTTCAAAGTGCAGGGAAGGAATCGAGTATGGTTCCCCGCAAATTGCAAAATCAAGCGTGTTCTCCACCAGAGCATTCGAGAGTGCATCCGTGTTTCCTACTGTAAAATGGCACGTCATATTCGGCTTATGCTCCCGAAACTGACGCAGAACCTCGGGCAGCACGGTAGCCGCTACCGTTTCAATTACCCCGATATGCAGCGTGCCGATTTCCTCTTTTTTCAGAGACTTGGCCTGATCCAATACATAATTCCAATGCTGAATAAGTCCATCTACCTCTTCTGCATAACATTTACCCGCAGCGGTTAATTCCGCATCCCATCCTCTTTTAAAAAGCTGAAATCCCAGCTCCTTCTCCAGTCTCTGAACTTGGCTGGTTACTGTAGACTGTGCGTAGTTTAATTTGGCGGCAGCCTTTGAGAAGGTTCCTTCTTCAATAATGGTACGAAACGTGGTTAGCTCTTTCAGATCCATGAACACTCATCTCCATCGGTAAAAATGAATATATTTATGATTATTTTCAATTATACAGATGAAAGAGGATGGGGTAAAATCATCTTATCCAGACGGACAGGAGAGATGAATATGCCATTTGTACGAGTAGGTTACATGGAGGATCAATACACAGAGAAGGAGCTACCTGGGATTAGCCGCTGTATCATGGACGCTTTGATCGAACATTTTCAGGTGCCGGCAAAGGATTGTTTTCAGGTTTTTCATGCTCATAAGCAGAGCGAGTTTTATTACAGTCCGGATTATTTACAGGTACCGAGAACAGACAAGCTGCTCTATATCCAAATTACGCTCGGATCAGGCAGAAGTACGGAACAAAAAAAGAGCTTCTACCAAAGGTTAGCCGAATTCTTATCCACCGAATGCAAGATCAGGCCGGAGGATGTATTTGTAACACTGGTGGAAACGGAATTAGAGGATTGGTCCTTTGGCAAAGGACTTGCCCAGATGATTTTATAGCTGGAAACTGCATCTGCATAAGATCTGCATAACTGCACATCAGGAACGAAGGGAAGTGTCGAATAAATGAAGCATAAATTAATCACATCGAGTGTACGGGAAAAGGTTGGGGATTTTGCGCCCGCTTTTGTGAACTATACGGAGAATGTTCTTTTTGGAGATGTATGGAGAAGAAGCGAGCTATCTCTCAGAGAACGGAGTCTCATAACCATTTCCGCATTGGTAGCGGGTGAGCATGGGGGTCAGCTTCCCTATCATCTGAATTTGGCCAAGGATAACGGATTATCGGAAGAAGAACTGGTCGAGGTGATCACACAGCTTGCCTTTTATGTAGGATGGCCCCGAGCCGCCTCAGCTATTCAAATCGCCAAAGACGTATTTCGGGGAGAAAAAGAGGGTTAGGCGTTCGGTCATCCACGAATTTCATACCTTGTTGTTCTCGCTCTACTCTTTTGGTTATGCACGTAACTTCGACAGCAAGCAGCTATTGAAATTTACGAACGATTGTCTTGGTCCAGTCGCTTCTATCATCCTGCTGATCGGCGCTTGTACTTGCCTTTGTCATTGCAGGTCTGATCCGTGCAGCCGTCGGTTCTGCCACGGTAGCCATGACGACTGCTGCTGGTATTGTTGCCCCGATTGCGGTCACCATGCCGGGGATAACACCAAGTGGTTTTTTATTTTCTCTCGGACGTCCTCATAACATGAATCATGTCGTATCCAAGTGTTATATAATAGAGAAAACATAAATCGAGAGGATATCACGCGTTGACCTTACAACAATTAAAATATGTCATCGAGGTTGCCAATCGCGGCTCCATGAATGAGGCGGCAAAGCGGTTGTTTATTTCCCAGCCCAGTCTGTCGAACGCGATTCGGGATCTGGAGGAAGAAATTCATATCACGATTTTTGATCGTACCAATAAAGGTATTTCTTTGTCCAAGGAGGGTGTGGAGTTTCTCGGTTATGCGCGTCAGGTCGTCGAACAGGCGGAACTGCTGGAAAGTCGCTATCTGGATGCCAAGCCTTCACCGCAGCATTTTTCCGTATCCACGCAGCATTATGCTTTTGCTGTAAATGCATTTGTGAATCTGGTGAATCAATATGGACAGGATGAGTATGAACTGGCTTTGCGGGAGACGAAAACCCATGAAATCATACAGGATGTCAAAAGCTTGCGAAGCGAAATCGGAATTCTGTATCTAAATGAATTTAACGCTAAAGTCATTAATAAGCTGCTAAAAGATGAAAATCTGCAATTTAACAGCCTGTTTACCGCCAATCCGCATATTTTTATCAGCACGAATAACCCGCTATCCCGGCAGTCCATTGTGACCATCGACCAGCTTCATCCTTATCCATATCTGTCCTTTGAGCAAGGGGAGTACAATTCCTTTCACTTTTCTGAGGAAATTCTCAGTACGTTGTCGCATCCCAAAAGCATTCGTGTCAATGACCGGGCGACCCTTTTCAATCTGCTGATTGGCTTGAACGGGTATACCATTTCTACCGGGGTGATCAGTGAGGATCTGAACGGTAACGAGATTATTTCCGTACCTTTGGAATGTGAGGAATCTATTAATGTGGGGTGGATTTGTCATAAAAATGCTTCGCTCTCCAAGTTGGCTTCCGTCTATGTAGATGCGCTGCATGAGGCGATAGGCGAATAAAAGGTTGGGTATAGCTTTAGGCTATAACTAGCTATAGTTTATTGGAGTTACATTATAACTAAAAATGTGTGTTATCTTTGTTACAAGAACTTCACTACAGAAGCGAAAAAGGAGATAACCCTAATGAGCAGCATTCTTGACAATGCATCCCAACGTAAAGTGGCCCCTTTTAGACATGATATGGTCGGCAGCTTTCTGCGCCCGCAAGCGATTAAAGACGCCAGAATTCAATTTCAAAACAACGAAATTTCTGCAGATGAACTGAGAAAGATTGAAGATAACGAAATTATCAAGCTGGTGGAAAAGCAAAAATCCGTAGGACTTCAAGCCGTGACGGATGGTGAATTCAGACGCTCTTGGTGGCATCTTGATTTTATGTGGGGCCTGGATGGCGTGGAAAAGGTAGAGCTTTCGAACGGTTACCAATTCCAAGGTGTGGAAACAAGAGCGGAAACCGCACGCTTAACTGGTAAAATCGGTCACTCCCGTCATCCTTTCATTGAAGACTTCAAATACTTGAAGCAAGTAGCAGGTGAGGATGCGATTGCACGCCAAACCATTCCAGCACCAGCACAGTTCCTGGCCGAGCTGTTGCGTGGAGAAAACAAAGAAACAACCGATACCTATTACAGCAATCTGGATGAGCTGGTGACGGATATCGCCAAAGCTTACAAATCCGTGATTCAAGCATTCTATAATGAGGGCTGCCGCAGCTTACAACTGGATGATTGCACATGGGGCATGCTCTGCGATAAAAACTATTGGGAGGCCCGCCAACAAGAGGGCGGCGATGTGGAAGAAACCAAAAAGCTGTTCGCTCGCGTGAATCAGGAAACCGTAAATGATCTTCCAGCCGACCTAGTGGTTACGACCCACGTATGCCGTGGTAACTACCACTCCACCTGGGCATCCTCGGGCGGCTACGAGCCAGTTGCCGAAACCCTGTTCGGCATCGACAACATCGACGGCTACTACCTCGAATTTGATACCGACCGTGCAGGCGATTTCACACCGCTCAAGCATCTGAAAGACCAACAGCAGGTCGTATTGGGCCTCGTTTCCTCCAAAACGGGTGAGCTGGAAGACAAGCAGACGGTCATTAACCGCATTAAGGAAGCCACTCAATTTGTGGATATTAACCACATCTGCCTTAGCCCACAATGCGGCTTTGCTTCTACGGAAGAGGGCAATATTTTGACGGAAGAGCAACAGTGGAAGAAGCTTGCCTTCATTAAAGAGATTGCGGACGAGATTTGGAAGTAAGGTTTTAGGGGAGTTTGGTAGATAAGTTTTATAAACTTCATTTAATTCCTTAGAACTAATCAGCATATTACAAATCTCCATAAGTAACTTCTTGACGCTGCCCTATTAGTTGCAATCATGAACTTTAATTAATAACAACTGCAATTTGTAAATTAATTTTATTTATTTTGATAATTTGTCAAAACAGATAATGACTACTCATTAAAGTTTCATTGAATATAAGATGCAGTAATATTTTGTCTCTCATCATATTGGAGTGTGGAGACAATCATAGTCGAAGAACCCATCTGTATTAAGAAACAGGTGGGTTTGTTTGGTTTTCATAATTTTGAAAGCAAAAAATGTTCTTAATTTGTAATCTCCCTTATCACATTCCTCGCCAAGCGCACCTTTTCTGGACTCGACTTTTTGAGCATTGTAATAATCTCTATAATATCTTCATCAGATTCCACAATTTTAGGGTCTTCACTTACATAAGAAAACAACTGAATTAAGTTGACGTCTAGTGCTTTTGCAATCTTAGCCACATTTATCAAAGAAACATTCTTTTCTCCACGTTCGATCTGTCCGATGTATGTAAAATGAAATCCGCCTTTTTCCCCAAGAGCTTCTTGTGAGAGGCCCTTTTCTTTGCGCAAAACTCTTATTCTAGCTCCAACTAGCTTTAACACTTCTTTGTCCAGCATTTGTCTACACCCCTTCACACTAAAAAGTGTAGACAAGATTTTCTTGGGTAAACATGAGATTAAGAATCGTATATTTAGTTTTTATTATATCTATAAGTATTATTTTTGAGTATAATAAGGCTAATATTGAAATTCTCTGGAGGAATAGATATGAAAAAAGATCCTTCTACCCTTAACCAAAGCTGCGATCAGCCATCCAGACACGAACAACACTTACATCATTCAATAACCGATTTCCACATTCAATCCCAATACCACATGAAACTAGCCAAAATCTGCAAAAGCATAACCAACTCCAATGCTGCATTATCCTATGTGACTGGGCTTGACTTCTATGCTGAAAGCTCTATATATGAAGGAAAACAATAGCCTTTGCCCTCCAGGTTTCCTATCCATGACTGACCTGCTGCGCTTGTTACATACCGAAACCAATCCAGGCTTGGATGTTGTCGTATTTATAGGCACCACTCAATTTCTTTCATCCCAGTTAGAAACCCCGCTCCTTCAAAAGATGAAGAACAAGGATATGAAGAGGCTGCTACGTAGAACCGACGACATTTTGTACCAGTTATCAACCCGAGTGATTTCCGATCCATCTGAAACGTATCAGTCTATTTTCTAAGAAGTCCTACCATGCCAAATAAACGTTGCCAATGCGCCCTGTCGTAAACCGTTTTTCTTCATACGATAAGAGTATGCTTTAAAGCAAGGAGGGATTCAGACATGGGTGAAGTTGGTTACGGTGGCGGTGGAGCATGGACATCCACAGGCGCGATTCTGGTATTGTTCATTTTGCTGGTGATTATTACTAAATCTTTTCTGATCTAACAGCAGGTTAGCATCGCTTAAATCTACTAAGCAGCCTTCTTTCACTACATAGTGAGGGAAGGCTTTTTAATGCAGAATGGATGTTAGCCCAAGCATGTTGTCTGTCCCTGCAAGCATTGCTATACTTTATATACAGGGAAAATTTGCCTCAGCAATATGAAATAAACCCTTTGCTTGTTTGATACGGAAGCACTTTAAGCATCGCTTGGATGATGAGCCGGATTGGTGTCCGTTGAAGAGGACGAGTAAGGCGAGCTGAATCAGGGGAATGTAGCTTTTTTTAATCTGGGAGCAGACGGAATGAAGGCAGCGCTGGGGAGAATGGAAAAGGCCATCTCCACGGCTTACATATCCGTGAAGACAGCCCTTAACCCGCTTATTGATATTTTATAATAATCGCATTGCTGATCTGGCGACCGGGTGTGGTGAGATAGGAGCCGTTGTAGTACAGCCCACTGGAAGCACCGCCGTCCAAATTCATGGCCTGATAAGCGCCTGCCTGCTTCATGATTTGAGCGAGCTGTGACATGGTGGCTCCGCTTGTGGTCAGGAGGATTAGCTTATGATCCCGTGTAATCCCGAGGGCGCTTCTGGTCCCGCCGCCTGTTAATATTTTAGGGTCCTTGAAGCCTTCGGCTTTTATATTCAGGGAAACCTTTCCATTCGTCACTAAACGAGGCCCGGCTTGAAGGGCGCCTTCGACGTTGCCTTGACTTAAACGCTGCTCAAAGGCAGGACCTGAAACCAGCTCGGCCAAATGGTTGGCATCGTACGTGAAGACGGTTCGTTGGTCGCCAGAGCTTTTTTTTAACAATTTCCCGTGGCTGACCAGATAGCCGTAAGGCGTTTTGTAGGAGCTTTTGGTATAGGCGTCAAAGTAGGTACCGTTGATGGCTACAACCGCTTGATTGCGTTTGGCGAGACCGCTTAGGTTCTCCACCTTGCCGATGCTATTGCCTGCCAGCGCCACGTCCAGACTCACCTTGGGATGAAGCATGGAGATGGTGACCACCTTAGCGGAAAAGGTGCGTGATCCGACCTTGAAGCTTTTGTGAGCCGTCTGGATCGGTATGGTGCTGCCAGGTAGCTTGCCCGTGAATACCGGAAGCCTGACGGACGTTGTGCCCTGCTTGATATGTACGGATGAGGTTTCCTTTTGCCATGAGACTTGCAGGTTTAGGTGCTGGCTGATGAACTGCAAGGGAACGTAGGTGGAACCGTTGTCGGTAAAAGGAATGCTGTGCATACGAACGGTCTGGTCATTCACTTTAGCCGTAGACTTTCCTGCAAATAAGGTGATACGGGTATCGCCTTGGGCAATCTCAATCTTTTTGTCCGTAGCCGTCTTATTGATAGTGATCCCTTCATAGCTGTTCAGGAGGCGGAGCGGGATGAACGAATGGTTACTTTGATCCACATAGACCAGCATGGGCGCTGGTGCAGCAGCGTAGATCGGGGTTACAAGTAATAGCAGGGACAGGATAACAAGTGCGGTGATTCTTTTCATGAATAGATCAATCTCCTTATGTAGTCTTGACACTTTACGAGGTGCTTGTACTTATATCGGGTTTTATAAGTTGTAAATGTATGTATATGTGAATTTTAAGACTTCGGCTGATATCGAAACGGGGTGGGCTTGAAGTGAGCAGATACGAGCGGAGACTTGCAGATTACCTCCGCAGAGAGCGTCCGTCTTATCGTGTGTTTGAAGGATTACAGGAGCTGGTGCGCAGCGTGGGGCAACTGGATAATAACTGGTTATATGTGAATGTGGATCAATGGGATCAGGACCCTGTTCATACGCCGATTTATTATTTTGACGAGCATTGGCTGGATGAATGTGCAGAGGCCGATACAGCCGTAACCAACGAGCAGGACGAGCATATCCCCGTGTGGATGACGGATCGTCAGGTTCAAACGTGGCTGGAGCTAGCGACCTTCGAAGGTATTGTGGATGTTCTCAAGGATACAGGACAGCCTGTGACGCTTCAGATGGTAATTATAGCGGTGAAATATTATGACAAGCACGATGCCTATCTGGACTATGAAGAGGTTAAGGCGGTGACAGACCTGTGGTCTGTGCTGACGAAAGTGCGAGGCCGCCTGACGGGATGAACGAGGCCTGTGGAGCAAACGGGAAATACATACGCTGGATGGGGGAAACAGAATGAGCTGGCTGAATCAAGAAACGGCCGCAGAGTGGCGACGTGAAGGAAAAAGGTATGCCGCAGTTACGCCAGATGCTCCAATACAATACGCGAGACAGGGCGTTGGATCATCTGGCGTAACCACAAGCCACTGCGTTGGTAATACGAATATTTTGCAAATGAGGATAAAAGCAAAATCTGTTAAGCTGAACTTGAAAAAAAATGTGTATGGCATATGATGCAGTTCTGATATAGAAAGGAAAGAGGTGCGGAGACATGGACAAGAAGGCGGATATTCGCACATCCATGAAGGAGTTATTTGCACATATGGATGAGGCTTTTTTTATGGATTTGGTAGAAAATGTACCCTTCGAGATGCGTGACGGCAATGCCAATGAGGAAGGCTGGATCAAGTGGAAGCCTCTTCCTTCGCAGATCACAGAGCAGGAAGTTCGGAATCTTGAGGAAACCTACCATTTCAAGCTTCCTCCCTTGCTGAGAAGTTTCATCATGTCCTATCATTATGTGTCTTTACAATTCGATAACGAATTCATTCCTGGAGTCTACTGGAGCGATTGCACCTTTATTGAGTTTCCACGACTGCCTGTCGGCCAAGGCTTGAAGGGATTTCATGATTTGCTCCGCGAATGGTCGCCCTTGCTATCGGCAGGTTATATTCCTTTTGCAATTGCTGAGGACGATCAGGGCCCCGTTTGTTTGAATGCAGGAAGCAGACATAAGGATGGGGACTATCCTATCGTATGGTTCTTTCATGAGGATTTGCAGCATCTGGACGAGGACGAGTTACGCATCAGGGATAACCTGATTCCCCATGTACAAGGGCTGTTTCCCTCTTCTGTCGAGATGTTTAACGTAATGTTTAAGCAGATCAGGCACTAATAATTTCGGGATTGGGACTATATCATGCATCTATCGTATTGACATAAAAAATGAGGAATGTTATAAAAAAAGGTAGGCTGGCACTCGAATGAGGGGAGTGCTAACAGGCTTTCCTGTTTGGACGGTCCTCCATGTGCAGCCTTACATAAGGTTCATATTCGAAAGGAGATATCAGAATGGAGAAAAAACAGTTTCAGGCTGAATCCAAGCGTCTGCTCGAAATGATGATTAACTCGATTTACACGCAAAAGGAAATTTTTCTAAGAGAGCTGATCTCCAACGCAAGTGATGCAATTGATAAAATTTATTACAAAGCGTTGACGGATGATCAACTGGTCTTTGACAAAGAAAATTACTATATCAAAGTAACGGCCGACAAGGAGAACAGAACGCTCACTCTTCGCGATACCGGGATTGGTATGACCAAGGAAGAACTGGAAAACAATCTGGGTATCATTGCTAAAAGCGGCTCGCTGGCGTTCAAAAGTGAGAATGAATCCAAGGATGGACATGACATCATTGGACAGTTCGGGGTCGGCTTCTATTCGGCATTCATGGTGGCGGATGTTGTTACGGTGACTACAAAGGCACTGGGCAGCGATACCGCTTATAAGTGGGAATCCACAGGTGCAGACGGATATACCATTGAACCGGCTGAAAAAGACGAGGTCGGCTCTGTGATTGTTTTGAAAATCAAAGAAAACACCGAGGATGAGTCCTACGACGAATATTTGGACGAGTATCGTTTAAAAGCGCTGATCAAGAAATACTCCGACTTTATCCGTTATCCGATCAAGATGGATGTTACAGGCAAACGTCTGAAAGAGGGCAGTGACAACGAGTTCGAAGATTACGAAGATGAACAGCGTATTAACAGCATGGTTCCAATCTGGAGAAAGAACAAAAGCGAGTTGACCGACGAGGATTATCAAAATTTTTATGCGGAAAAGCGCTATGGCTACGACAAGCCACTCCAGCATATCCACGTCAGCGCGGACGGCGCGGTGGTGTACCAGGCTATTTTGTTCATTCCAGAAAATATCCCGTTTGATTTCTATTCCAAGGAGTATGAAAAGGGGCTGGAGCTGTACGCCAACGGCGTGCTGATTATGGAAAAATCGCCTGACCTGCTGCCGGATTATTTTAGCTTTGTCAAAGGTATGGTGGACTCCGAAAGCTTGTCGCTGAACATTTCCAGAGAGATGTTGCAGCATGACCGCCAATTGAAGCTGATTGCCAAAAATATCGAAAGCAAAATCAAAGGCCAACTGCTGACTCTGCTCAAAAATGACCGGGAAAAGTATGATCAATTCTACAAATCATTTGGCAGACAATTGAAATTTGGCGTCTACAACGATTATGGAACTCATAAAGAGACGCTTCAGGATCTGCTCATGTTCTACTCTTCTACGGAGAAAAAGCAGGTTACTCTGGACGAATATGTATCGCGTATGCCTGAGGATCAGAAGTATATTTACTATGCTTCCGGGGAGTCCAACGAGCGTATCGAGAAGCTGCCGCAGACTGAAATGGTGGCCGACAAGGGCTACGAAATTCTGTACTTCACCGATGATATTGATGAGTTCGCTATTAAAATGCTCATGAGCTACAAGGAGAAAGAATTCAAATCCGTATCCAGTGGCGATCTGGGCATTGAGGCTGACGAGGACGAGAAGGAAACAGAAGCGGAACAAAACGACAACAAAGAGCTGTTCGAGTACATGAAGGGCTTACTGGATGGCAAGGTATCCAGTGTTAAAGCCTCCAAGCGCTTGAAGACACATCCGGTGTGTCTGTCCACAGACGGCGAAGTGACGATTGAAATGGAAAAAATCTTAAATGCTATGCCGAACAACGCCGATGTCAAAGCGAATAAAGTGCTGGAAATCAACATCAACCATGCGGTGTTCAACTCTCTGAAAGAGGCTTTTGCCGAGGACAAGGAGAAGGTCAATCTTTACACGGCATTGCTGTATAATCAGGCACTGTTGATCGAAGGTTTGCCACTGCAAGACCCGGTTGAATTCACCAACGATATTTGCAAAATCATGGTTTAATAAGGTTTAGTTTTGTTTTAGTTTTATAGAGAGCCGTTCCCGCATCGGGGGCGGCTTTATTTATGATAAACAATCCTACAGTACCAGCCAATCATTTTGCCACCCCCTGAATCTTCTTCATAGGAATTGGCGGGTGGCCTTTTTATTAGATATAAGATAATATTAACTCTTTAAGGCTGTTTACCTGGAATGCAAAAATACCTCCGGTAAACGTACACTGACTTCCTTGGAACGCCTTCGGAGGTGCTATTGTTCTCTTCATTTTATGGCGTTTTCATGCCTGAATTTGGGATTTGTAAAATTTTTGTGACATAGCGGTGTGAATTTTTACACTGCAAATTATCGTTTTTCTTGATTATTTGGTGGGATGTCTTTATAATCATTTTGTTTGCAAGAATGATTAGCGATTAGCGTATGGAATAAGGAGGTTATTTATTTTGGGAAAAGCATTGATTATTGGCGCCGGTGGCGTGGCCAGCGTTGTGGTGCATAAATGTTGCCAAAACCCAGATGTATTTGAAGAAATTTGTATCGCAAGCAGAACTGTTGAGAAATGCGATGCGCTTAAAGAAAAGCTGGGTGGAGGCCGTACGAAGATACAAACGGCTCAGCTTGATGCTGACAACACCGACATGGTCATTGACCTGATTCGAAGCTTTCAACCGGATGTAGTTATCAATGTGGCTCTCCCTTATCAGGATTTGACGATTATGGATGCTTGCCTTGAGACAGGCGTTCATTACGTTGATACGGCGAATTATGAACCGCCGGATACGCCGAAGTTTGAATACAGCTGGCAATGGGCCTACAAAGAAAGATTCGAAAAAGCGGGCATTACAGCTCTGCTGGGCAGCGGTTTTGATCCAGGCGTGACTGGAGTATTTACAGCTTATGCTCAAAAGCATTATTTTGATGAAATTCATACGATTGATATTGTAGATGCGAATGCAGGGGACCACGGATATCCTTTTGCAACTAACTTTAATCCGGAAATTAATATTCGGGAAATTACGGCGAAGGGCCGTTACTTTGAAAATGGAGAGTGGATTGAAACCGAGCCGCTTTCCGAGAAAAAGGTATACGACCTTCCTGAAATCGGACCGAAAAACATATATCTTTTGTACCATGAAGAACTGGAATCTCTTGCAGTAAACATTAAAGGTGTGAAAAAAATCCGTTTCTGGATGACTTTCTCGGACAACTACCTGAATCATTTGAACGTGCTTCAAAACGTAGGCATGACTTCCATTGAGCCTATTGATTACGAAGGACAGCAAATCATTCCATTGCAATTCCTGAAAGCCATTTTGCCAGACCCGGCTTCCCTCGGACCTAGAACCAAGGGTAAAACGAACATTGGATGTATCATCCAGGGTATTAAAGATGGAAAACCAAAAACGTATTATGTATACAATGTGTGTGATCATGAGGAATGTTATGCAGAGGTTGGCTCCCAAGCCATTTCCTACACAACAGGTGTTCCTGCCATGATCGGCGCAATGCTTATCATTAAAGGCATCTGGAAAAAACCAGGCGTTTACAACGTTGAGGAATTTGATCCAGATCCATTCATGGAAGCACTAAATAAACACGGATTGCCATGGCAAGAGAGCTTTACGCCAACGTTGCTTGATTGAGGCCTGTGATGAATATTGATATTAGCGGACTTCCATCACCATGTTACCTTGTTGACGAAAGACTTCTTGTGAAAAACCTTGAGGTTTTAAATTCTGTTCAAGAGCGAACAGGTTGTAATATTTTGCTTGCTCTTAAGGGATTTTCGATGTTTTCGACATTTCCTCTGGTTGGTAAATATTTAAAAGGCGTAACCTCCAGTTCGTTGTTCGAGGCGAGACTCGGTCGCGAAAAAATGGACAAGGAGGTTCACGTATACGCACCAGCTTATGTTGACAGTGAATTTGACGAGCTGCTGGAGTATGTTGACCACATCGTTTTCAACTCCTTCGATCAATTGAAACGGTTCAAAAGTAAGGTGCAAGGCGTAACTTCCAAAAAAATCGACATCGGAATTCGGGTCAATCCGGAATATTCGGAAATCGAAACTCCGCTGTATGATCCTTGCTACAACAACTCCAGAATGGGTGTGACCTTGGCTAACTTTAGACCTGAGGATCTGGATGGCGTGGACGGTATTCATTTTCATACGATGTGTGAACAGAATTCCGACACGCTGGAGCGCACCATTAAAGTCGTGGATGAGAAATTCGGGCCATACATTAAGAACATGAAATGGCTTAATTTTGGCGGCGGTCACCATATCACCAGAGAAGACTATGATCTGGACACGCTGGTACGCTGCATCCAATATTTTCAGGATAAATATGGTGTACAGGTTTACCTGGAGCCAGGCGAAGCCATCGCTTTGAATACCGGTTATCTGGTTGCTACAGTCCTGGATACGATGAAGAACGGAATGGATATTGCGATTCTGGATACTTCGGCTGAATGTCATATGCCTGATGTACTGGCTATGCCATACCGTCCGAATATCATTGATGCAGGTAAGCCTGGTGAGTATGCGCACACCTACAGACTCGGTGGCCTTACCTGCCTGGCCGGAGATGTAATTGGAGACTACTCCTTTAAAGAGCCATTGAAGCCGGGAGACAAGCTTGTATTCTGCGACATGGCCCATTACACGATGGTCAAAAACCACATGTTCAACGGAGTCAACCTGCCAGCCATCGCCAGCTACAACGACGAAGAAGGCATTAAGGTGATCCGCCAGTTCTCCTACGAGGACTTTAGCTCACGTCTGTCCTAAGATATGGATAGTGTGAAATAACTGAGTGTATCGAATGGAATGACTGAACTACAAAAGCCTCGCCCCTTGAGATGGGGGCGAGGCTTTTGGTGTAGTTAGAGATTTTTTTGATTTTTATACTTGCCTTTGTATGTATCCAATACAACAGCAGGCATTAAATAATGATTAACTATTTGGTAAGTTACATAAATTTAATTAGTCTACCTTACAACTTCAGAAGAGATTTTATAATCAAATATATGTCCTCCAGGTTGAAGTCCTAACGCATTGACGGTCAAGTAGTAGTCCTTACCTTTTTCAAGATCTGCGTTTAAAAAATATTGACCGTTTCTTGATCTTTTAATCTTTTGACCATTACTATCGTAAAGAGTTAGTTCCAACCAAGAATCAGGATATCTATCTCCCTGAATTGTAAATTGAACATTGTTCGATTCAAAAGCCTTAATTGTATATACATCGTAGTTTTCCCAAGTTCCTTGTACTTTTTCCCCGAGGGTTCCAATGACAGCATCACCTATAAAATAATAGTTAGGTTCTTCAAAACTATTATTTGGCTCCTGTTCATGATATTCAAGTAAGGAGGTGAGATTTGATTCCTTTGCTACTGGTGCAGAATCTGCATCTTCAGCAAAAGCGGCACCTGCAGAAGTGCTTAGCAAAAGTGTAAGACCTAATGAAGCTAACAGTGTTTTTTTCATGAATAAACTACCTCTCTTTTTGGGATTTATATTCATTTATATGAATATATTAGTAATTGATTCCGAAGTTATTATATATCATTAACTAGGGGATTGGAATAATAAAAAGGAATATTTATCAATAAAATAAATATAATAGAACATTTTGTTACAAGATTGAATTTTTTATTATTCCGAAGTATACTTAAAGATTTTTTACGTATTGAAATTCATGAAGACATATAACGTATGATATACTTATTTAATTGGGAATATATTTAAATATGGACTTGATGAGTGAAATGGAATGATAGGTAGAGGTGAAAAATACATGTTCGACCCGACGGTTTTTGATAATTTAAAAGTAGCTATGGAAAATGCAGTATACGATCTGGATAATCTGGATTCACGTATTGAAATCACGCAACGGATCGACAGATTGGAAATGTCCGTGATGTCGCGTGAATTCGCTATACAGTTCAGATTAACGGAACGACCCGGTGTGACAGCAGAAATTCGCTTAAAGGCAGATTTAAACAACTTGGCTGCGGAAATTTTGGAGATTGAAGATCAAATCCCCGGATGTGTGCTGCTGCTCAGCTTCTATATGGGGGTTCGTGAGGTTGAAACACAATGTAGCCAGATTGAAGATATATTGATGCAGATTTGGAAGCCGGATCTTAGGCCGGTCCAAACGCTCAGCTTTGTTCACGGGGAGAAGGCAGCTACATACCAAAACAAGATCGAGCTTCGGTTTTCCAGGCAAATTAATGAAGATCAGATGGAGGATATCCCGGAGCTGTTGGAGCATATTTTGCTGACGCTTACGGAATTACACAAGGCATGAAAATTGATTTCAACAATTTGGTCGGATTGAATTGAACTGGAAAGGGAAGTTAGAATTAAAGGAGCAGGGAATATAAAATGAATGAACTTGAATTCTCACAAGTGTATGCGATTATGGAAGCCTCTTTTCCTGAAACGGAGTGTAGAATCTTTGCGTCGCAAAAGGCTCTGCTAAATCATCCTTGTTATCACTTAATCACTGAAAAGGATGAGCAAGGGCATACGATCGCTTTTCTGGCAGGCTGGGAATTTACACACTTTCGGTTTGTAGAGCATATTGCGGTAGATCAGGCTATACGTGGTGGCGGGTTAGGTAAAAAGCTCATGAACAGATTTATTTCACAGTCTGGTAAACCGGTAGTGCTGGAGGTTGAGCCACCTGAGGATGAATGGACTCGGAGAAGAATTGGTTTTTACGAACGCTTGGGATTCCATCTCAACGATTTTGAGTATGTACAGCCTCCTTTGAGGGAAGGGCAGTCCGATCTGAGGCTTCAAATTATGAGTTATCCGTGTGCGCTGACAGAGCAGGATTTTGCTCCATTTAGACAAATTTTATATACCGAGGTTTACGGGCTGAAATGAGAGAACATATTTAATTAGTGTATATAAAAATGTAAAAGGCTCTGTTTTTGGCGTATTCATACGGGAGCAGAGCCTTGTTTCATTGAGACAGCGTAACTTAATGATGGCTATGTCTTGTCCAAACCATTATAAATTCCTTTTCACGCGTTTCTGGATCAACGGATTCCTCTTGAATGATAAAGCCATTTTTGGTATAAAAGTTAAATGCCTTCGTGTTGGACTGGTATACTTTCAATTGGATCTGATCATATTGCTTCTTAACCCATTCTAGTAGTAACTTGCCATAGCCTTTTCGTTGGGAACCTACTCGTATAAATAAGGCCGCCAAATATCCATCTATCATGGAAACGAAGCCACCAATAGTGTGATCGTCCTGTATAATAACGTAGTTTTGAGCTAGAGGAAGGTATTTGTCCTCCATTTGGCCAACCTGTGATGTCCAATATTGTGGATCAATAAAATGATGGGCCTCTACGGAAGCTTCCAACCATATAGCGGTTAATTCTTTAAACTCTTCCACTTTCCCTGGTCGAATAGACATAGAATGACCTCTTTTCCCAGTATGTAATTTGGTTACGATAGTATGATGTTTAACATAAAAAAGACCGTCCGTAGACGGCCTTTTTACCCGTGGCGCTTATTTAAAGCTTTGATCCGTATCCCGCGCCTCCGTCATCTCTGAGAATTAGAGAATGGCGGACCGGGTAAGGGATACGTTCAACATCTGATTACTAATGTTGACGCACCTCCTTTCCTGATGCGTTCATCTTACCATATATGGTGTTTGACATCCAGTTATTTTCGTATGTTTTCAGGAAAAATTTATAGAGAATATTATATAAAAATAACTTGATTTTATGGTTCATGGGAGATATAATCTTAATTACGATGATTGAAAAACATCGTATGAATACATAATATGCGGTCGTGGCGGAATTGGCAGACGCGCACGGTTCAGGTCCGTGTGGGCTAACCCCCCGTGGAGGTTCGAGTCCTCTCGACCGCATCATACCCTAACAATTACAGGTTCTTGGATTGGCTGGATGCCACCAAGAGCCTGTTTTCATATGGTCAAGAAGCTCCGTGTGTTGCTCATCTCCTGGCGAACGGCATTTATGGCCATGTTATCAGAAATAAATAATCATTCTATTTACTGGAATATATATTTAATATAGTCTTTTGCACTCTGATCAATTTCTTCATCGCTCGCTTGAAATGAGGCTCCAAAGACAGCGAAATAGGGTAATGATATTGCACCAACATGTACTGCGCTGGCTTTAAAAGGTGTTATAACTTCATCTACAGTAAACGTAACGGAACCAGTAGGTAAATAATTTTCTTTTTTATCGCCAATGGACACTGCTATCCCTAGCTTCTTTCCTTTTAGCTTGTTACCTTTTGAACCATAAGCCCATCCATGAGTAAAGACATCATCCATCCATTTTTTTAATAAAGGCGGGTAACTATACCAATATAAAGGAAATTGAAATATTACATTGTTGTATGCTTCAAGTAACTTATGCTCTTTCAAGACATCAATGCTCCAGTTTGGATACTCTTTATAAATCTCATGAATTGTAATTTCATGGGTATATTGAAGTAATTCTTGTTTCCATCTTTGATTTACTCTAGAATTTTCAATATTCGGATGAGCTAAAATCACAAGAGTTTTCATAATAAATCACCTTTCTTGCGTAACATATTTTGCTTTTTGTAGATACTTATATTATTATTCTGTACGCTTCAAAAAAAGTAAATACACACAATAAAGTAATATAGTTACTTGAAAGTGTGCATTGGACTTAGAGTGAAGATATGCGATTATAAAAATAATTAGATAAGCTTTGTTATTTTTGGCGTTGAAGAGGTGGTACTATGAAACAATATAATTTAGGCATAGAAGCAACACTTGAGATCATCGGAGGTAAATGGAAATCATTAATCATATGTTTATTAATGTCTGGTAGAAAAAGGACAAGTGAATTACAGCGTAGTATTCCAGGCATTTCTCAAAAGGTTCTTATACAGCAACTTCGCGAACTTGAAAAGGATGGTATCATAGGCAGGCATGTGTATAATCAAATGCCTCCAAAAGTGGAGTATTATATAACGGAATATGGAATTACAGCAAATGAAATTATTGACTTCATGTGTTCTTGGGGTAGAGCTAATATCAAAATAAGACAACAGCAAGGAGAAGATGTGATGTTGTTAGAAAATGATTCAAAATGAATAGTTGAGTAAAAGAGCGTTGTAGACTGTGATGTTTACGGCGGTTTTCTTTTTTTCGTAGAGTTGGCAGTTTCGGGATATCTGTTGTAGCAGCATATTCCTCAGTTACCTTCAAGTACTATGCTTTGTGTTGAGCCGCAAGCTAGTTTACTATATAGTTATGACTGGACCATTCCATCTATATTAAATCAATGTCTAAGTAGGGGGAGCCTTGCAATGATTATTAAACCGAAAATCCGTGGTTTCATCTGTACGACTGCGCATCCTGGAGGATGTGCGGCTCATGTCAATCGTCAGATCGACTACATTAAAGACAGCACGTCAATACAAGGAGCTAAAAAGGTACTTGTAATCGGAGCATCTACTGGATATGGGCTTGCTTCCCGTATTGCTGCGAGCTTCGGTATGGGGGCGGATACCATAGGTGTATCCTATGAACGTCCCGCTTCAGAGGGGCGCACGGCTTCAGCAGGCTGGTATAACACTGTAGCCTTTGAAAGAGCGGCCAGAGCGGCTGGCTACATAGCAGAAAGCATAAATGGCGACGCTTTTTCCCATGAAATCAAGCAGGAGACGTTGAAACTGGTTAAGGAAAAGCTAGGCAAGGTAGATCTGATTGTGTATAGTGTCGCCTCACCACGACGGACGCATCCCGATACGGGTGAAACCTTCAACTCCGTTCTCAAGCCCATCGGGCAGCCTTTTTCTGATAAAACGGTGAATACCAATACAGGTGTCGTATCGGAGATTACGCTGGAACCGGCAACGGAGGAGGAAATCGAAAATACGATAACGGTAATGGGGGGCGAA
This sequence comes from Paenibacillus maysiensis, assembly GCF_000520815.1. Classification (GTDB taxonomy): domain Bacteria; phylum Bacillota; class Bacilli; order Paenibacillales; family Paenibacillaceae; genus Paenibacillus; species Paenibacillus maysiensis. The sequence goes on from NZ_ASRY01000271.1 coordinate 65,220, forward strand.
GATTGGTCCTTATGGCTAAAAGCGCTGGAAGAAGCGGATTTGCTGGCTGAAGGGGTAACCACACTGGCTTACTCATATATTGGCCCAGAGATCACGGAGGCTATTTACCGTAAAGGAACCATTGGCCAAGCCAAAAATGATTTGGAAGCCACAGCCCATACCTTAACGAAGCAACTGGAGCGTTATCATGGTAAAGCTTACGTTTCTGTAAATAAAGCTTTGGTTACACAGTCCAGCTCGGCTATTCCAGTTGTACCTCTGTATATTTCTTTGCTGTTTAAGGTTATGAAGGAAAAGGATTTGCATGAGGGCTGTATCGAGCAAGCGCAGCGTCTGTTCGGGAAGCTATATAGTGAAGCCACAGTGGAAACCGATGAGGAAGGACGCATTCGTCTGGACAATTGGGAAATGAGGGCGGATGTCCAGCAGGCTGTCCAAGAGGCCTGGTCCGGGATTACTACAGAAAACGTGTCTGAACGGGGCGACCTCGAACAATATCGTCTGGACTTCCTTCAATTATTTGGATTCGGGTTTGATGAAATTGATTATGATTTGGACGTAAATCCAGATATTCAGTAGCATCTTGGCTGATCGCGAATTGTACGGCAAGTATAATAAAAACGGGCACTTACAAGCGAAATAAATGGCTTGTGGTGCCCGTTTTTTTATACATTTGGCAAATGTATATAAGCTGAACTGAAAAAAGGTACATGGAAAACGAAGTAGGCGGAATGGTGCTGTACACGCGAAGCACCATTCGTCTGTGAAGTGGCACTAAGGTAACTTTTAAGTTCGACTTATATAGTGTTCTTGTTTCAGCAGTTGAAACTATTGGGGATCTGACGTAGATACCGATTTGTAATGAAGCAGACGAAAAACAGCAATGGTAATCATGATCCCGGCAACGCCGAAGACAGATACAGAGGTCAAAGCCTGATAGGCTTGCCAGCCGAATAAAAAAGCAATACCACTGCCAAAGGTTGTGCCTGCCAGTAAACCGAGTGCACAAGCGATGTCTGTTCTGAATTTCATAAGTATTTTTCCTTTCGGAATCAGGATTTGAAAAGCAACTTGTACTTTTTATCTGGACTTGGACAGGAACTTGTGCGTACAATTAAATGGAAATCGTTTTCAAAGGTAATCTTGGTATCATTATGGATCATTCTTGTGCAAATTATTCCTTTTCAGGAGGTAGATGAAATGAATATGAATGAGCAGATCAAGCAGTGGAACGAAGAGGCACAGGCAAACAACGCCGATCATCCTTACCGAAAGGTCGAATTGCTAATTGAGGTGCGTGGTGGGGCGATTGAAGCCATCGTCCCTTATCTGAAGCAACGAAATTACCGTCATGTGACGCTGGTAGAGGATGAACATACTTCTGCGGCGGCAGGGGGAAAGGTGGCACAACTCATACGTGACGCGGGTTTGGTGGTCGATGTGGTTCGGTTGCCTCCCAATGCTGTAGGGGATGTGATAGCAGATGAGAGTTATATCGTGAAAGTGTTGCTGGGCGTGACAGATGAGAGTCAGGCTGTACTGGCCGTAGGCTCCGGCACTATTCATGATCTGGTTCGCTTCGCATGCTATAAAATGAACCGCCCGTTCCTGTCGGTGCCGACGGCCGCTTCTGTGGATGGATTTACATCGGCAGGCGCGCCGTTGATTGTGGGCGGCAGTAAGCAGACATTTCAGGCTGTTCCGCCGGAAGCGATCTTTGCTGACCTGTCCGTACTGGCGAGTGCGCCACAAGCGATGACTGCCGCAGGCTTTGGCGATATGCTCGGTAAATTCACCTCATTAGCCGATTGGCATGTGTCCAGGGATTTGGGAGACGAACCCTATTCGCCCCTAGCTAATCGAATCACGGAGGAAGCGCTGCGGGCCTGTGTAGAGCATGTTGATGAGATTGCAGCGGGTTGTCAGGCAGGTGTCGAGGTGCTGATGAACGCGCTGATCGCATCCGGCATTTCCATGCTGATGATTGATCATTCCCGTCCGGCATCGGGTGGAGAGCACCACATTTCCCACCGAATTGAAATGGATTTTATTGCGGAGGGGCGCAAGCAAATTTTGCACGGTGCCAAAGTGGGCGTAGCTTCCGCTTTGCTGGCGGACTTGTACAGGGATCTGGCTGCCAGCCAAGATGTGGATGCTTTTAAGGTATACCGAACCTTGCCAACGTCGGAGCAGATGCGTGCATGGCTGGCTCAGGTAGGTGGCCCGTCCACGATTGCCGAGCTCGGCGTAACCGAGGAACAGCTTGCACGCGCACTTCGCACAGCTCATACCCTGCGTAATCGCTATACGGGGCTCAAGTATATGAACGATCATCAATTGCTTCGTTCATAGTATGTACATCTGCACAAGCGGTATTTAGACGGGATTAGCCAAGCACTTGTAACATGGAAATGGATTAGCGAATGGATTTATGCCTCCGGTAGCTATACAACGATATCCTGCTCCTGTGACATTTGTATGTACAAATGAACGATATGCTATAATCGTGAAATACAAAGGGTACACGATATTGCAAGTGACGGAGGAAATTATGGCGCCCAAATATATACAAGTTAAACAGGAAATTTTATCATGGATTCATTCATCCAGGCTGGAGCCTCAAAGCCAGCTTCCATCTGAACATGAAATGTCTGAGCAATTTGCGGTTAGTCGGCAAACCGTGCGTCAGGCGTTAGGTGAGCTGGTACAGGAGGGTTGGCTGTTTCGCATGCAGGGCAAGGGCACCTTTGTTGCCACACGGGACAGCAAGCAGCCCGAGGACCCACGGACCATCGGGGTCGTTACGACCTATATATCGGATTATATTTTTCCGTCGATTGTGCAGGGAATTGAATCCAAATTAAGTCGTCAGGGCTATAAGCTGCTGCTGTCAAGTACAGGCAATGACCCCGAGCAGGAACGGCAGTGTTTGGAAATGCTGCTAAGTCAGCCATTGGGCGGAATCATTATTGAGCCGACCAAAAGTGGGGAGCGCAACCCCAATCTGAATTATTACCTGACCTTGGAAAATCGCCAAATTCCTTATTTAATGATTAATGCGCGGTATGAGGAAATGGATGCGCCATGTCTGCGTGTAGATGATGAGAAGGGTGGATTTTTAGCGGCTGAGCATCTGATTAAGCTGGGACATCGACGGTTAGCCGGGTTTTTCAAAACAGATGATATGCAGGGAATTCTACGCATGAAGGGATTTGTAGCCGCCCACCGCAAATATGGGGTTACGCTGCATCCGAATGCAGTGACCACCTACCGGACAGAAGAAAAAAATGAGGTTCCGTTACAGCGTGCGTCTGTGCTGCTGAGTATGGAGCCGGGAGAGCGTCCTACCGGATGGGTAACCTATAATGATGAGCTGGCAGTGCGTTTGTTGGATATTGTGCGTTCGGCGGGTCTGAGCATTCCGGATGATTTGTCGCTGGTCGGGTTTGATGACTCTTTTTTGGCAACGGCAACGGAAATTAAGCTAACTACAATCCGGCACCCGAAAGAGGAGCTGGGATTTCGCGCCGCTGATACGATACTGTCGATGATCAAAGAAAAGGGCTTCCGCGAAGAGGATCGCCAGTGGATTATTCCGCCTGAACTGATTATCCGTGAATCTACGGGTCCTGTTGCCGGTGATGTATAAGAACCTGTAAATATGGGCGAGTTTTTATTTAGATACATGTAAGGACAAGTTGGAAGGATTGTAGTCCTGACACCTAATAGCATCTCGGCCTGCTCACTCGCCGTACCGGACAGCCTGTTTTCTGGATTGCAGAAAATAGGCTGTTTTTGCTATGTTTTTTCTGAAAATATAAACAGTTACACAGTGAAAAGCGCATAAAAAAACACTGGCTAAGTTGTACGTACAAGTGTATAATGAAAGCGGAACCAAGGATATGAGGTCATTAGCACTTCCATTGCAGATTTCAGAAATGATAGTAAAAGGAGTGTCTTATACATGTTAGAACAATTGAGACAGGAAGTATGGGAGGCTAATTTGGCTCTTCCCAAGCATGGTCTGGTTACTTTTACGTGGGGAAATGTAAGCGGTATCGACCGTGAGCAGGGACTGGTTGTAATTAAGCCAAGTGGTGTGGCCTACGAGGAGCTGAAAGCAGAGCAATTGGTCGTACTCAATTTGCAAGGCGATATTGTTGAGGGTGAGCTTCGCCCTTCATCGGATACACCTACACATCTGGCGCTATACCGTGCTTTTCCACAAATCGGCGGTATTGTACACACACATTCCTCTTGGGCCACAAGCTGGGCGCAGGCTGGACGCGCGATTCCGGCATTAGGTACGACTCAGGGTGATTATTTTTATGGAACGATTCCGTGTACCCGCGCGATGACTTCAGAGGAAATTGCCGGGGAGTATGAGCTGGAGACGGGACATGTGATCATTGAGACGTTTGAGGATATTAGTCCGGCGGACATTCCAGGTGTACTCGTTAATCAGCATGCACCGTTCGCTTGGGGGAAAAATGCCGATGATGCCGTTCATAATGCGGTTGTGCTGGAGGAAGTAGCCAAGATGGCGTACCGTTCCTTCGCGCTGAATCCGGAATTAAGCTCTATGGATCAGGCACTGCTGGATAAGCATTTTCTGCGCAAGCATGGAGCGAACGCTTATTACGGTCAAACGAAAAAGGAGGAGACACACAAATGAGCAAGTATACCATTGGTGTCGATTATGGAACAGAGTCCGGGCGTGCGGTCATTGTTGACCTCTCTAACGGAGCTGAAATTGCTACACATGTAACACCTTATCGCCATGGGGTTATTGATGAAGTGTTGCCTGGTAGCGGACGCAAGCTGGAAATGGACTGGGCGCTAGAGCATCCGGCTGACTATATTGAAGTGCTGACGACTTCTGTACCTGCTGTCATGAAGGAGACGGGGATTTCTCCGGACGACATCATCGGGATCGGAATTGATTTTACGGCATGTACGATGCTGCCGATTGATGCACAAGGACAACCATTGTGCTTTGACGAGAACCTGAAGGATAATCCGCATAGCTGGGTAAAACTGTGGAAGCACCATGCAGCGCAGGATGAAGCGGATCGTCTGAACGAAATTGCCTCACAGCGGGGAGAGGCATTTCAGCCTCGTTATGGTGGTAAAATTTCATCCGAATGGATGATCGCAAAAATTTGGCAAATTCTGAACGAGGCGCCGGATATTTATGATCAGACAGATCGCTTTGTAGAAGCGACCGACTGGGTTATTTCCCAGCTTAGTGGAGAGTTGAAGCGTAATCAATGTACAGCGGGTTATAAGTCTATTTACCACCATCGTGACGGTTATCCGGACCACGAGTTTTTCAAAGCGCTTGATCCTCGTCTGGAAAATCTGACGGATACGAAGCTGCGTGGCGAGGTTTATGACTTGGGCAGCCGTGCAGGTGGATTAACAGAGGACATGGCTGCAAAGCTCGGGCTGAATCCGGGAACTGCGGTAGCCGTAG
>NZ_ASRY01000272.1 GCF_000520815.1 Paenibacillus maysiensis
CTGTTGGAGCCGAAGCCGCGGCCTGATCTGTACTTTTCAATTCCAAAATGTATTGCACCGACTCGCCGGGTCCCAATTTTTCTTCAAAATCGAGATTAGGCGAAGCATTAAGTCCTGATAGGGAACGCCGTGCCTGGCTGTAGGTAGACCCGGCTCCGAAGCGCTCACCCGTGTACAAACCGGCCTTCGGCATCGTCACCCGTACACGGATCGTCTGTGCTGTGGATTCGAAATTCACCAGATTCACCAGCAATTTGTCCGAGGTGGCGCCACTGCCAGCCAGCGGTTTCAGTTTGGAGGTATCCACTGCACGGACATAGACCATCCTATCCTTTGTTTCCTCCGGATTCAGTACCATATAAGTCAAAGGTTTCCCGTGTGTGGCATAAGCCAGACTCAAGCGTCTCATGATGTTTACACGGCTGTCCTGCCCTTGTCCGAACGGATAAATTTCCGTATTCGCCGGATTGTGATTTTGCAGGTCAAAGCCGGTTTTAAACAGCGTGTAGTCCTTATAGAAAGCAGCATGCTGGATAAACATATCGGCAAAACCGATCTGCGAACGCATAATCCGGTCGAACGCTGCTGCTTGTGGCTGACTGGCCCCGTACTCAGGGTTGTCTCGATGCGTATCGTTCGTACCAAACTCCGTATTCAGCATCTTCTTCTCCAGCCCGTTACTTGAACCGCCGAACGTTTTCAGATTTTGAACAAAGCTGCCTCCGCCCTCTTCGTTATACGATTCGCCATAGGCATGTCCATTGGTCAGGTCAGTGACATCCTCCAGTTGCTTACGTTGTGCCGGGTCCCGCTCCCATCCATCCGGATCGCCGCATTTGAGCGTACCTCCGGTTTGGTTTTTGCATGCCTTGGTTGAATAGGTCGGCCAGTAGGCCCAGCCCGGCGCAACCGTTTTGAGATGCGGCGCCAATTGCTTACCTTCCGTATTCAGCCATTTGGCCACAGCCAAATTGACCGCTTTCGAGCGGTTAAACAATCCAGGTTCATTATCTACTTCGTAATATTGCAGGTATGAACCATATTTTTTTACATAATCGCGCAATTTCTGCTTGGCCGTCTCCGGCAGGGAGCCGTCTTTTTGCAGCTTGATATCGCCTGTATACAAATACAAAGCTGACGATTGCATATTATACTGCTTCAACGTTTGGTAGTAATCTCCCACGTCTGTGCAGGCCTTGTTTACATTACTGGCACAAGTGACTCTCATGACATTGCCGCTATACGCAATTCCCAGCCATTTGAGAACATATGGTAAATGTTTAACTGCACCCTCATCATAATAAAATTCTTTATTATTGACATTCGTTCCGGTCAGTATATATTTACCGTGCATCGGCTCGGTCGCAGGTGAAGTTAACGTCTCCAAGCTCAAGTCATCCCAAGTCCACCACACATTTTTATCTTCAGTAGAGGAGCAGTATAGGCAGCGCGCTGTCTTTAGCTTGAGTACGTTAACACCGCTTTGCAATTGCTCTTTAGGTATATATAGCTCGTAATTGCTTTTGAAATTATATGCACTGCCTGTGCCGGCAACCCCGGCAATCTGAATGATGCCGGACAACTGATGATTTGAAAATACAGCCATTTGAGGAACGGCTTTGCCCGCATCCAAAATCCGTACACGGAATATCATCCCGTTCGGAGGAACCTGATCGAGCTTGTACTGAAGTGACAGCTCAGGATTCATGGACGCATTTAGACCGGGAGGAATATCTCCACTGCTGAGCAATACCGGAGCCGCTGTACTTCCTGCTACGGACATCGCTGACGATGTTCCTTTAGCAGACGACTCGGTAGAGGCCGCAGAAATATTGACATTGTCCTTACCGACTACACCCTTAAATTCTGCTGAAGAGTCATCCCGCTGACCGAGCTTCCATACCGGACTGGCCGCCGCTACTTTATCCGTCCTAAGTTCTTCACTCTTGGGAGGCGTATGAATAAACCAGGCGATCATCGCTATAGCTGCGACCCCCAGTAGCCCGGCCAATACTACTATATACCTTTGGGTCAACCATTTTTTCATCATTGTGTTCCACCCTCTCTCCTCAAATTTTTTGGCGGGGAAAGAGTATATATCAAGGAAGAAACAAAGCGTTGCCGGGAATCACCGCTTTCGCTTCATGCTGACTTTCCCACATCAGACGTGCCATTGCATCGCCTGTTTCATCATAATATTCAACTTTCAGATCTGCTATTTTGCCTGCTTGCAAGGTAATGCTGCCCTTGCGTTCAGTCCAGCTTTGTTTGAACCAACTGTCAATAATCAGCTTGCCGTCTACCCATACACGAATACCATCATCGGATATCGTGGTAAACGTATAGGTCTCACTGTATTGCGGCTTGATTTTGCCCGTCCAGCGGACCGAGAACTGATTAGCCTTCACCTTGGGATCAGGCGAGGTGGCACGCCAGTTATAATCCAGCTTACTGTCTGTGCGAACCAAAACAGCGCTGCCGTCCAGATCCATGCTGTTAAAATATTCACCCCGCACCCCGTTCGCGTAGACCATATCCGGAACGGAAGGCGGGGCTGGTTTACTTACCACTGGCGGAGCCGGAGTTGGATCGTTTGGCCCCGTGTCCGGTACGGTCGGTAGCTCCGTGTCAGGTTGTTTCATCGCAGCTAACCCTTCTTTCACATCATCCCGCGTCAAGCTTGTCGAATCATTCATATAATTCTGAATCTGATCCGTCGTGTTATTTTCGGTCAGCATCTTGCCCCAGGTCATGGAATACACCCATTTAGGCTGAGCCTGCATCACCTCGGGACTGGGCACCTCACCGTGTTCCCCAATGGCAATCGGCTTATTCCGTGCCAATCCGAGCAGTCCTTCGTAATGGCTTTGCTTAAAATCATTGTTGTAGATGTCTACAGCCAAAATATCCACTTTGTCATCCCCCGGATATTTCGGGGTATATGGGAAGGTGTACGAATTAGGCGCATTCGGACTCCATACCCACAGCAGATTGTTCAGTTGATGCGTGTTTACAAAACGGTCATACATGATATTCCATAGCTGATTGAAATTGTTTTTGTTTCCCCACCAGAACCAGTCGCCGTTCATCTCGTGGTAAGGTCTCCATAATACCGGAACGCCCGCATCACGAAGCTGCTTTAACGATACAGCGACCTTATCCAGATCGGCAATGAGAAGATTATACTGCGTAGTACCCGGCGTCACGTATTTATTGAACTCCGCCTGGCTTACTTTCGCCTGCACATTGGCCCAAGTCAGTGGCTTACCCGGCAACGGTTCATGATAAGTCATCGTAACCATGCCGCCAGCTCTACTCCAACGTATGGCGCTATCGACGACATTTTTACGTTGTGCTGCCTCCGTAGCGGCGGACTGGCCGGAGATGGCTCCCATCTCGTAGCCATGTACACCAGCATACGCCTGACTGATTTTTTGGACCTTGTTGCTTAATTCATCCGGACTTTCCAAATAATCATGTTGACCCGTGACCATTTTTTTCCCCGAGATGCTGATCAAATAGCTGTATAGTTCACGGGTCTCAGCAGAAGCGTCCGAATTAACAGGCTGTAATGTGGCAGCATTCGCCACGGACAGAGATTCACCAAAACCGACGGGCAACAAAGAAAAAAGCATAACAACGGGGAGTACACTGCGTATCCATCGATTCACAGGAGTAAAATAGGGGCTCACTCTCGCTCTTCCTTTCGGTAGCCAGGCTGCCATCCTCACGGAAGGCCCTTTAGCTTTGCGTACCTGCCTTTCAACAGGGCTGCGTTTATCGTGGAAGGAGTTTGGATTCCTTCTTACCCTAAGTATCGACTTTTTTTTACCAAAATTTAATAGGTCATGTTCATGAATTTACAGATTTTTGCGTATTTTCGACAGTTCGGGCTAAAAAACTTCATAAATGAGTCTTTTTCATCTTTACGAAATATTTATGAAATAAACTGGTGACGGGAAATTTCATCCCAATCCATGCAAAAGCGGACAATATCCTCTTCGACCAGCTCAGAACCTGTCTGTACCTCGATCAATTCCACATCGGTCACGGCCAAAATGCTATGCTTCGTCCCTTCTGGAATGCGAACCACATCACCAGCCTTCACCTTGTGCAGCTTTTCATTCAAAATAATTTCCGCTTCACCGCTAATAATGGTCCAAATTTCACTCCGTTTGAAATGAAGTTGGTAGCTGATATTTTTCCCTTGCAGCACACGGATTCGCTTGGTCAATACCTCGTTGCCCTCGTCATACTTCACATAATCCACTACCCGATAATGTCCCCAACGGCGCTCTTCGTACATTGGACGCTGATTGTGTGCTTTGAGCACTTCCTTGATGCGCGGACTTTCTGCCTTATTAGTCACAAGGATGCCATCCGGGCTGGCAGCTACGATCAGATCATTCGTTCCAATAATCGCCACGGGAATGTCCAGTTCATTGATGAGGCTCGTATTGACACAATCCTCTGTTACTACACCTCTGCCCACTTGCTGATGGGACATTTCTTCTGTCAAGGTGTTCCAGGTACCCAGGTCCTTCCAGAAGCCATCATACGGAAGAACAACGATATCCTTCTCCTTCTCGACTACCGCGTAGTCAAAGCTGATTTTTTCCAGAGAAGAATATTGCTTTTGCATTTCTTCATAGTTCAGCGGCAATCCTTTAGATGTCAAAATATCAAGCAAATAACCTAATTTGAATGCAAAAACCCCGCAGTTCCATAGAGCATTGCGTTCAATCAGACGCTCCGCCTGCTCCCGGTCGGGTTTCTCTTGAAAATGGCTCACTTCACGGTAGCCTGTGCTACCTTGTGTGGCATCGTTTTTCGGTATAATGTAACCGTATTTCTCAGAAGGATAAGAAGGGACAACCCCGATTAACGCAAGCTTTCCTTCACTCTCCTGGAGAGTATGCTCCAACTGGGCGACGGTAGCAAAGAAAGCATCCTCTACATAGGGGTCTACCGGCAATATAGCAACAATTTCATCCGGCGAAACACCAACGATGGAATATAGATAGGTCGCTGTCAACGCAATGGCGGGAAAGGTATCTCTTCGTTCCGGCTCAACAATGATGCGCGTATCCTGCCCAACCTGACTCTGAATCATTTCGACCTGAGCTCTCCCTGTTGCAATGAACGAGGATTCAGACAAGCCGTTATCCCCCAGTTGTCTCCACACCCGTTGCACCATGGATTCCGAATTCCCCTCCGGACTCTCCAGTACCTTCAAAAATTGTTTGGAACGGGAATCGTTGGACAAAGGCCATAATCTTTTACCGGAACCACCAGACAAAAGTACGAGCTTCATAACTCTCCACTTCCTCTCTAATTTGGGTAGGTGATCGGATGATGCACGGTTGAGTAGCCCGCTACGGGATGGATTTGATCTTACGATCGCTGTTGGACCGGGATTCACTCGATTATATAAAATCGTATAAAGGTTTGAATCCCGGTCCAAAGGCGAACGCTCCGCTTCTACAGATTCAAATCCATCCCTGCGCTACTCAAATATGCATCATGCCGATCATACCGTGTATTGCAAAAGGCACGACCGGACATGATTAGTCCGGTCAGCCTGTAAAGACGCGCGTGCACTCGCGCTTGCCTGCCGTGCTTGCAGGCTTCAAGTAATCAGAACACCACTCAGAAATTGCCTTCGGCAACCGCAATGGCGTCCTTGCTCAGAAGGAGCAGCATAGCGCAATCACATGGCAGCCTTGCTCCGCAGGAGCGGTGCGGCGCAGCCGCATGGCGCCTTAATCCGAAGGAGCGGCTTCACTGAGCTGCTCCTTCGGATACGCCCTTCCTACCTCCCCCCCTATAAGGTGGGGGTTAAAAATTGTGACTCCATGCGGTAAAAGTTAGCGGAGCGGGCAGAATTGTTCTGAAGAAGCGGAGCGTTTGCCTTTACCCCCGGATTTTAACCTTTGAATGTTTTACCCAATCCAAAAATCCGGGGGTAACAGCAATCGGAAGAACAATCTGCACGCGCAGCGCCTCCAACACCACCACAGTCACTTTTTAAGCTTCAACCTTATCTCTGTTCCACCCACTCATCCGCGGACGACCTACAGAGTAGTATTCCAGCCCGGAGCCTTGAATCTGCTCCTCCGTAAATACGTTACGACCGTCAATCAGGACTGGCTTGTGCAGAATGGAAGCCAATTGTACGAGATTGACGTTTTTGAACTCTTCCCAATCGGTCAGCAGGCAGACCGCGTCGCTTCCTTCGGCGGCTTGCTGCGGGGAGGAGCACCATACAATATTCGGGTGATCCACGCGCTCCTTGAATTTTTCCATCGCAATCGGATCATACAGCTTCACAATAGCGCCTGCCTGGATCAGCGTTTCGATGATTTCCAGTGCCGGAGCCTCGCGGATATCGTCTGTATTCGGCTTGAAGGCCAAGCCCCAAATGCCAATCGGCACGCCATGCAGTTGACCCAGCGATTCGCGCAGCTTGGATACGATCATGAAACGCTGGTCGGTGTTCACCTCGACCACCGATTTTAACAGCTTAAATTCATAGTCTACATTGCCCGCAATTTGGATGAGCGCATTCGTGTCCTTCGGGAAGCAAGAGCCCCCGTACCCGATCCCTGCTTGCAGGAAAGAGGACCCGATTCGTTTGTCCATCCCCATACCGTCAGCCACACAAGTGACATCCGCGCCCACCTTTTCGCAAATATTGGCGATTTCGTTGATAAACGAAATTTTGGTCGCCAGAAATGCATTGGATGCGTATTTGATCATCTCGGCACTGCGGATATCCGTCACATAAATGTTATCCGTGAACACCTGATGCAACGTAACCATCGTTTCACGCAACCCCGTGTTGTCCAAACCGATAATGATGCGATCCGGATAGAGTGTATCATTGATGGCAGAGCCTTCTCTCAAAAATTCCGGAGCGGATACGATATCGAAGGACAAACTCGTATGACGAGCCAGCACTTCCTTGATCTTTTCGTTCGTTCCGACAGGGACCGTGCTCTTGGTCATAATAATTTTATACCCGTTCATGGCCTTCCCGACATCAGCAGTCGCCTGCTCAATATAGGACAGATTCGCTTCACCGTTAGCCAGAGAAGGCGTACCTACCGCCAAAATAACGATATCCGAGCGTCGAACCGCGTCAGCCAAATCCGAAGTAAACTCCAAACGACCCGCTTCCAGATTTAACGCGATCAATTCCTCAATGCCAGGTTCATAAATAGGAGATTCCGCCCGGTTCAGCATGTCGATTTTGTGCTGCTCCAGATCGACACAAATCACCTCATTACCTTTATGTGCAAAACACACGCCCGAAACGAGCCCAACGTATCCAGTACCGATTACAGCCAGCTTCATACCGTTCATCCTCCTTTTAGAAAGTTCACATAGGCTTGCTCTACATACTTTTTGAAATGATCCTTGAACGTATCTTCATCAAATTTGCGTGCATGGCTAATGATTCCGTCCACATCCCATGCATGCTGCTCGACCTTGGCGACCGCCTCCAGCACATCCTCTACCTGATGTTTGCGGAAAAATACACCATTCACATGAGGAACGATGGTATCCAGCGCTCCCCCGCCCTGATAAGCGATAACAGGCCGTCCGGCTGCGTTCGCCTCCAGAGGCGTGATACCGAAGTCCTCTTCCCCCGGAAAAACGAGCGCCCGGCATTCTGCCATCAGCTTGTTGACCTCTTCGTCTTCAAGTCTGCCAAGAAACTCAATGTTCGGAGAGGCCATGCCTTCCAGTCTTTTACGATCCGGTCCTTCACCGACAATGCGCAGCTTGAGACCATTGCGCTTGAATGCCTCAATCGCCAGGTCAACGCGCTTGTAGGACACTAACCGGGATACGATTAGGTAATAGTCACCAATGCTTGTAGCACGTTGGAAACGGGATGTATTAACAGGAGGGAAAATGACATCCGACTCCCGTTGGTAATAGTGCAGAATTCTCCGTTGGACGACGGAAGAATTGGCGACAAACTGGTTTACGTTGCGAGAAGTTTTGGCATCCCATGTTTTCAACCGATTCATGTAAAGCTTTAGCATGCTTTTGAGCAGGTTGGATTTGGACTGCCGGGCCATATATGTATCGTAATCCCAGGCAAACCGCATCGGTGTGTGACAATAACAAATGTGAAACGTATGTTTAGGTACCTGGATGCTTTTCATAAACGCGCTGCTGGAGCTTAAAACAATGTCGAAATCCCTAAAGTCGAAATCACGGATAGCGATGGGGTACAGCGGCAGCACTCCTTTGAAATTGGCCTTCACTCCAGGGATGTTTTGTAGCCAGGTGGCTCTTATGTCTGCATCCTTCAAGTTGTTCGACAGGCGGTCGTCGCTGAACACCGTTGTGAAGATTGGAGCCTCCGGATACATATCGTGGAATACCTCTACCACCCTTTCCGCTCCGCCCATTTGGATTAAGTAATCGTGTGCTATCGCTATTTTCATCTGAATCATCCTTTAACGCGAATGTCGGTCAGACTCCTGCCAACAAACCCTTATAGTAATGAACTATATCCTTAACCGTGTTCTCGATAACAAAATGCTTCTTGACCCGTTCCATCCCCTTATCGCCCATTTGCTGACGTTCCTGTGGATGCTCCAGCATCCAGCGGATGGCTTCTTCCAGCTTGGCTGGATCACCCGGTTCAATAAGCAGCCCGGTTTCGTTCGGTACGACGGTTTCCTTGGGTCCGCCCTCATTCGAAGCAATCACCGGCAGACCTGCGGCCATGCCTTCAATAATGACCTGCCCAAACGGCTCCGGTGTGATGGAGGTGTGAATCAGCAGATCACAGCGCTGCATCAGGCCCTGAATGTCATCGACGTGTCCAAGTAAATTGACGTTGTCTAATCCGTATTCGCGCATTGTGGATTCCAGACGGCGTTTGTATTCCTCTTCGCCGAACAGCGCATCTCCAGCCAGCCAAAATTTCACACGCTTATCCGGTAAAAAAGAGCGCGCCGCTTCCAGTAAAATGTGCTGTCCCTTCCACTCTGCCAGTCTGCCGACCAATACGACGTTAAACGAGTCATCGTCACGTGAATTTGCGGTCACATCACGAGCCGTAATCGCTTTGGCAAATGCCGAGTAGACGACGAGTGTCTTTTTGTCCGGGGGCAGCTCCAGCGCACTTAGCGTGGACTTGGAGTTGGCAATGACGCCGTTAGGCAAAAAGCGGGACATCAGGCGAATGCCTTTGGCGACAATCGGCTTCAGGTACGGCGGGCCGATATGGTCACGAATATGCCAGATCAACGGCACCTTCGCTGACTTCGCGGCTACTGCGCCGTAGAACGCCGACTTGAGCGAGTTCGTGTGAACACACACGACCTTTTCCTCGCGCAGCAAAGGTGCAAGCTTTTTCCCATAAGCCAACAGCCGGTAGGCTGCCGCAGGCGCACCCAGATTGACGGCATTTCGCCCCCGATTGCGGATAGAATCATCCAGCGGAACGATACGTACATCAATGTCACGTTGCCGGAGGCGATCTGCCAAATCACCTTCCTCCGCCAAAATGACGAGCGGGTCGATATGTTCCCCGATGTTCGTCAGTATGTTATACAAAGCGACTTCGCCGCCGCTCCATCTTGCCGTGTGGTCAATATAAGCTATTCTCAGCATTTTGCCGCCGCCTTTCTGTCAAGGGCCTGCCGGAACACATCCTCCACCTGCTCCGCCACATGCCCCCACGTATATTTGCTCAGGACATGGTCCCTGCATTCCCGTGCGTCAGGAAGGGCTTCGCGGTTATCCAGCACACGCAGCAGTCCTTCCGCAATGGCTTCGCTGTCTGTTCCCCGGAACAACAGCTCCGGACGGAATCCACTTAAAATTTCCTTGTTGCCGCCTACAGGAGTCGCCATCACCGGCAGCCCCGAGGCCATCGCCTCCACCGTGATCAGACCGAAACCCTCCAGCGCCTGTGTTGGCACAACGAACATATTCGATGCCTGATGATACAGGGGAAGCTCCTCATCCGATACATATCCAAGCAATCTTACATGATTATGAAGATTGTATTCTGCCACCTTGGAGGCCAGTTCCTCCATCAGAGGTCCCTTCCCGCCAATCAACAGCAGATGATCAGGATGACGCTCGGTGACCCGCCGCCATGCTTCCAGCAGCTGTAGCAGTCCCATTCGGTTAACAAGACGACGGACGGTCAGCACAATTGTCGCATTCTGTGGCAAATTCAGCCGTTCCCGCACCGTACCCCGATCCTCTGCCGGATGGAACCTTTCTACATTCGCCGCACCTGGAATAATATGAATTTTGCTGAGTGGAACCTTATAGTGCTCATGCAAAATATCCCGAAAGGTTTCGCTCAGCACTACAAATTTGTCCGCCAGACCATAAGCCTTCATTTCAATGGATTTGGCCAACGTCGTTTTCAGCAGATGCTTGAAGCCTTGCCCTTCAATCTTCATTTCCTCTGTCCATGGGCCGTGGAAGGTGGTGACTACCGGAATTCCCCGTTTTTTCGCCTCCAGCGCCGGTCCGACACCATAGGGGGCAAAATGGGAGTACAGCACATCTATCGGCTGCTTGTCGAACAGCGTTGCTGCATATTTTTGCATCAGCTCTCGACGCTTCCAGATGGATTGCTGCTTGCTGCCAATCGAATGAATTCGGATACTGTCAGGCACTTGCGGCTTCTCATCGCTACAGATTAAAGCATCCAGCGTATTTTGTTCCGCCAGTTGCTCACAGATGGATTTGAAGTAGGTGTTTAAACCGCCGGGCTGCAAGGACGGCCAGCTAAGCCCTGTTGCTGCAATGCGAAATCCGTTATTGTACAACATAGCTGGTTTCTCCTTTCTGCTCGGTCTGTTCGTCTTCTACAATCTCTATTTTTTTCCGCCGCTTCGTCAGCTCATAATGCTTGAAGCAGACTAGAAACTCATACATCACCCAGAAGACCGCCACTGCAAAACCTGCCAATCCCTTGCGGTATAAGCCTTGGACAAAATACTTCTGCACAAAGCGGGCTGGAGGCCGCAACAACAATCTGGTAATCCGAAAGGATCTGCCTTTGTTAAATGCCGTCTCCGCTTCGAGGTCTGTGTACTTGTTAAAACGGGTCATATGATCACTGATGCTGCGGAAGCCATAGTGCCATAACACGCCCTCCAGATTGATAATCTGGGAAGAGGCTACATCCGGCATTTCATGAACAAGACTATTTGTAATGCCGTAAATACGCCGATTGTACAGACGAACCAAATACTCGCCTTTGTTCATCCATTTGCCCAGAAAATCACCAATTCGAAACACAGAGTATGCTTTGGCCGGATCATGGAGCGTTTCCTTGATCTTCAACAAATCTCCAAGAAGCTCCGCATCTACCACCTCGTCCGTATCAATCAGGAAAATCCAATCAAATTCGGCTTTTTCAACACCAAACATGCGCTGCTTCGCATAACCGGGCCACGGGTTGGAAAACACCCGACAGCCCAATGATTCAGCTACCTGAATCGTATTGTCCTTGCTCCCTCCGTCAATGACGACGATATCGTCCGCAAAGGGCTTGCAGGATTTGATGGCGGCTGTGATTCGAGTGCCATCATCCTGAGCGATAATAACTACGGATATCCGGTTGTCCGCGGGAACGCTAGACATGTGGTTCATTAGGGGGTGCCTCCTTCTTTATCTAACCGTTAACTGGCTTTTTCCGGACGTAGTGTGACATCGTTGATCGGAGCCATTGAATATCTTGTTTGGAAATAAGCAGTCTCGGAATTTTCATTTTCAGAACGAATTTAACATTACATAAAATGAAAACGAATCGTAGAATCCCCGAAGACAGCATCGCTATCCCTGCACCCGTCAAGCCGTATCTCGGAACGAGTATAGACAGCAATGGAATGACGAGTGCCAATCCGACACCCTGTAGGATGGTAACCAGCTTTGGCTTACCCAGCGCCATGAATTGCTGTGCCAGTACCATGGTTCCTCCGCTGATAGCAACCTCAAGCACCAGTAACCGGAACACCGTAAGCGCTTGTTTAAACTCCTGACCATATAGCAAGGTAAATACGAACGGAGCAATCAGCATCAGCATCATGGCAGCCAGAATCGTTGCTGTTGAAGTCACTCGAAACGCCCGAAATGTTATTGCAACCGCGTCCTCTTTGTTTAACCCAGAGGCTTTGGGAAAGAGCACGACGATAATCGAGGTTGAAAATACATTCACCATCCGGGCCAAGCTGACCGCTACCGCATATAAGCCGAGATCAGCCGGTCTGAGCAGACCCGCAATCAGGATCTGATCAATGTAAGTAGAAACCTGCCCCATGAGATCGTTCCCGTATGAACCCATGCCGTAGGTAAAGAGATTTTTGAATTGCGTCCAGCTGTTCTTCACCTTCGGTTTGTACAGCCGAACCATTCGAATCGTGACACCGATATAAATCGGCAAGCCTGGAAGCAAATAGGCCAGGGCTGAGGTGTACGGATTCATATGACCCGTCAGGATCAGGATCGCCAGACCCAGCAGCGTACTCAGCGGTACCAGATACCGGAACAAATTGTACTGCTTGTATTCCGACCGGACCTGAAGCAATGCATTATTGATCTGCGAGATCGCGATAAGCGGACACATCATCATGGAGCATTGCGCGAACAGGATGACCGATGATGAAAAGGAGCGCAGCCAATAAGGAATCAGGAACACGCCGATGAGTGTCGCCAAGCCCCCGAACATCGCCGCCAGTAGCAAGGCGAGGCCGTACAGCTTGCCTGTTTCCTCCGGGTTCCTTTTCGCATTGTAAATCAAAGCGGACGGGACACCGAAGCTCATGCAGAAGGCGAGAAATTGGGACCAGTTCACCATCGCTGTCTGTTCCCCGCGTCCGGTAGGACCCAGGAATCGGGCCGTCAACACGCCAGTCAGCATGTTCACGACGAGAATCAGCATGCTGAATATCATCGTTTTGACTGCTGCCGAGCTGCTATCCTTGCTTTTGGCAAAGCGAACCACTGTGGACCACAGTGTCCGAACAGGTGCGGATAATGTTTGTAAGTTTTGCACAGCCTTTACCTTCTTTCCGCGATGACATCTTTTGCCCACAGTCCTATTCCGATCATCATCCAAATCAGATAGCCGCGCATACCGGGAAAACCGTTATCCGATATGAGACTGGCTACAGCTCCGGCCCACGTAGCCAATGCCAGTCTGATATAAGGCTGACTGGCGTCTCGCTCGGCAATGCGGACGAGAAGGCGCTTGATGATAACGATCAGACCACCGAAGAAAAAGAATGCTCCGCAAATACCGAAGGTGAGGAAAATGGCAATGTAGCCATTATCCATAATCCCAAGTTCACCGAGATCGCCGCCATTATCAAGCTTGGTTCCGATTCCTACGCTCCCGATCCCCTGCCCCACCGGGTTACCGACAATGGCCGGAAGCATCGTATTCAATAGATCCAGGCGTTCATTGTACGAATGATCCTGTTGAATATCCGTCAACGTTTGCATGCGGGCCACCAGACCTTCTGCTCCCGGCAGCTTCGGAACAAGGATGTAGAGAAGGAGGCCAACGACAGCAAGTTGAAACAAGGTTTTCCACTTGCCCTTGGAGGATGAAGTGAGAATATAAGCCAGCAGCATAACGAATGCAATCAGCCAGGCTGAACGTACCAGCGTGATCAAAAGACAAACGACCGTCAGCAGGACTCCGATCCATCCCAATGTGCCGCGCCACCGTTTCTCCATCAGCATGGGTACGAGCGCCATTGCCAGGAAAATAGCGCAGGGACCAGGCGAGTTCATAGAAGAGAAAACTCTGATTTGGAGCGGCTCTGGTATACCGATAGAATTCATCTCTACGTTATTCATCCAAAACGCATCCCAAGGAGGGACTGTCAAATACTGAATAATGCCGTAAATCGCCACGAGAACGGCAATGTTAGCATAGGAATACAACAGACGATCCAGTTCCTTAGCTTTCATGGGCTTAATCGCAAGATAAGGCAGCAGTAGCAAAGGAATCACATAGTTGGCTAAATCATAGGCAAAAACAATTCCATTTTTGAACAACCCGACCACACTTCCGTAGGCCAGTTCAATCCCAAAAAACACAGCAATCCGGGTCAATGGCTTTTCCGCCTGATGAATGCCACGCAGCACGGGAATAATCAACATGCTGCTTACCAGCAAGGGTGCCAAGCTCAACAGGGACACCGAGTGATACGTTCCCTCCATCCAGTCCGCAATGCGCCGAATTTCCGGTCCTACTGCCCACACCACCAGGGTGTACGGAATCAGCATCCGCGATTGAATGATCGCCAGCAAAAAGGCCGGAAAAACGAGCGCCAGCAATATGGCCCCCTGCTGGCTCATGGTCGGATTCATCTTGGCGCTGACAAATCCGATGGCGAGCGGCAGCATACAAGCCAACACTCCCATGCCGATCATGCTGATTCCACGCCGATTTCCTAACCAAACGGAAACCTGCTGATCTGCCAATCGACTCATGTTTCTCACCCCTGACCTCCCTTCATCCGGTTCCGCTTGAACATTTCCTTAAACAACAGAACGAGAAACTGGGAATCCTCAATCAAGTATCTTTTCCACAAACGCTTAGGCTCCTGAGACAACCGCCAAAACCATTCAAATCCTGTCTTCTGCATCAGCTCCGGTGCACGTTTCACATTTCCCGACAGAAAATCAAACGTAGCTCCCACCCCTATCGAAATCGGAGCGCGATATGTCTCGTAATATCTGTAAATCCATTTTTCCTGTTTAGGTGCGCCTACACCGACAAAAACGATGTCCGGGCGAGCCTCTTGCAGCAATTGGACAATGTGTCTGTTCTCTTCCTCATTTTTCTCAAAGCCATAGGAGGGAGAGTAGCAGCCCACCACATTCATGTTCGGGTACGATTCCTGAAGATTGAGCATGGCCTTCTCGGGAATACCGTCCGCCGCACCCAGAAAAAACAACCGATAGCCTCGATCCTCAAAAGCCTCCCCCAGCCGGGTGAACAGATCGGAGCCTGACACCTTTTGCTTGAGGGGCTTTTTCAGCAACCTGGACGCCCAAATAATGGGCATTCCATCGGCCACCACAGCTCCCGCATCGGAATATACCTTGCGGAATTCATCATCCTTGCGAAGCTTGATCACATGATCGACATTACAGGTCAAAATGTAGGAATGACGCTGATGCACAATAGAAGTATCTATAAATTCGAGTAGATCGTTAAAATCATAATTATCAAAGTTGACATCGAACATGTTCACTCTGCTCATCGTATCACTTCTCTTTGCGAAAATCGGTTTGCGTAGATGTCTGGTATAACGCGTTCAAATACCAGCAAAACGGAATAATCATCTGAACCGTCGACAACGTGTTATCTGAAAACGAATAGATCAGAAAGCCCGCAATCAAGCTTGCAAAATAAGGTTTGATCGATCTGGCAAGCGACCGGTAAATGAGAACGAACACGACCAGCAATGAAAGCATTAATAGCCCGCAGCCGACATATCCCGTGTCAAAATAAAAGCGTATATACTCGTTATGCGGTACGACAAAGCCTTTGAATAACGTCCCGTCGTTCGCAACCGTCACCGCGCCAAGACCCCTGCCTGACCACGGATAATCCTGTACTCTGTTCAAGAAATATTCCCATGCCTCCGAGCGTCCCGACAGGTCAATTCCCGTATCGGTCTCCCGCTCGAAGGAGCGTTTTTTTAAATTGTTCCATTGCAGGGCCACCGCCCCCAGAGCAATCAAAAACGATCCGGCCAGCGGTAGCAAATAATTGACTTTTCCCTTGAGATACTGCCGGGCGATATCGAACAGATACACAGCAAACATTAGCAACAGTGCCAGAATTGGCCCGCGTGTGCCGGTAGCAATCAGAATCAAGAAGTTCAGTGCCAGCACCGTATAATAAAAAGCAGCTTGCTGCGGCTTGCGTTTGACCTCAATCAGCGAGACGGCAATCCCCAGAAAGGAGAGCATCGCCAGATGCGGCGGAATGTTCGCTCCCTGTACTCTCACCGCCCCCGTAAATTCCACATCGGTAAACGAATGCAGCCCTACGACCTGTAAACCGAGTCCGACAACCACACTAATGATCGGCAGCAGGCTGATCAGCCGGATATGCTTTTCGGCCACATCCTTCTTCCACTGGATCAGTAGAAAAAAGAAGGGCAACGATAGTCCGACGAAAGCTTTTACTGCAATCGAGGTCGTCAGCGTAGGCAGCCATGCTGAAAATCCAAATGTAATTCCCAGCATGATCACCAAAGCCCAGATCGGATAGCTAAACTTGAGGCGTATGCCGTAAACGAGCATGCACGGTACCAGCAGGGCCAAAATGCCCAATTTGTACAATGACAAAATCTCGATGCCGAATACGCCACCCTGATACAGGGAATCCACCGATACCGCCGTGCTCAGCAGAACTGCATAGCTGATGCGCTCCGGATGATGGATAGAAACGGCCAGCAGAAGCAGTAAGCATACCGCCGCAATGCTGGCCACGGGCTGATAAGTAGCCGCAATTCCTACAGCAAGAGCGCCCAGAAGAAAAATGAAAACATGCTGTATTGTGTTTATTCTCGAAGTCCAAGGATAGTTGCTCATGTTCAATCTTTCACCCCGCAGCTGACTCGCTTTTCCGGTTGCGCAGCGTATCCAGGGTTCCCCGTATACTTTCAAATCTGCACCGGTTCAACAGCTTCCTGCCCTCAGTACGTGCCAGCAGGGAGTCCATCGTGTTGTATAGCCATTTGGCTGCTGTCTTCGCCATCAGCATCACGTTTCCGCGCAGACCTACGGCCTGAACAGCGTGAGACATGCCCTGACAGTAGTAACGGTTCATGATCCATTCCTTTGTTAACCGTGCAGCCGGAACAAAATGCTTCACTGCCATGTGAGGATGGTACATGATCGTTCCACCATTTTTACGAATCTGCTCGAACACCCACGATTCTTCACCGGATAAGAGGAGGTCTCCCTTTCTTCCCAAATGAAGCGGGAACATCACGGCAGCAAAAGCCGTTTTGCGCATGGCCATATTTGCTCCGAACGGATTCAGTCCCGGCGGATATTCACGGATGGCTTTTCCCAAGTCAATAATTGTGTAGGGCAGCTCAAGCGGTCCTGTCAGCCAGCCCGGTCGTTCCGTTTCAAACAAAGGATCTATCTTTCCGCCCATGGCCGTCAGCTCTGGATTGTTCCCAAAGGTTGACATAATCGTTTGCAGCCATGTAACACACGGGATCGCATCATCATCCAGAAAAGCAATGACTTCTGCCCTTGATAACGTAATGCCCGCATTACGAGCGGCTGATAATCCTTGCTCGCGCTCATAATGATACCGGAGATGAATATCCTGACCATGTGCGACAGTGAACCTTTTGATCGTCGCTGCTGTATGATCGGTGGACCGGTTATCGACCACAATGATCTCAGCCAGTGCAAGGTCATTTAGCTCCAGCAGGGACATTAGCGTTTTTTCCAGCAGGTCCGCCCGGTTATAGGTGCAAATAACGACGGACACTGCGGGACATCGCTTGAATGCATCCATCAGTAAGCATCCTTGGAGAACAGCATTTTAATGCCTGTTTTCATGATAATTTTCAGATCGAGCCACGTATTGCGAACATGAATATACTTCAAATCCATTTGCACCATTTCTTCGAAGCCTACGCTGTTACGTGCGCTCACCTGCCAGTAGCCGGTACATCCCGGTGTTACAATCAGGCGTTGCTTGTCATAATCAGAGTATTGTTCTACCTCGCTCGGCAATGGCGGACGCGGACCCACTAACGTCATGTCCCCGACCAGCACATTCCACAGCTGCGGAATCTCATCAATACTCGTCTTGCGCAAAAAACTGCCAATCTTCGTAATCCGCGGATCGTTTTTAATTTTGAACATGGCGCCGCTCACTTCATTCAGCTCCATTAAGTCCTTTTTCAGCTCCTCGGCGTTGGACACCATTGAACGGAATTTATACATGTTGAATAGCTTCTCATTCTTGCCCACCCGAATTTGCTTGAAAAACACGCTTCCCTTCGGATCTTCGAGCTTGATCAAAACACCCACCACGATAAAAAGCGGCAGTAATACGATCAAACCCACGAAAGACAGCAACATATCGAGCAATCGCTTGGTTACCAGGTAAGACGTTTTATCCTGAATTTGTGTATTTCCGTATGGCATGTAAAACGCTTTACCTGACATGACAGCCTCGCCGTCCTCCGGTAAATTTTCCATGCTCATGCTGACGTACCCCCTCTCAACCTGCTGTGGTTGCTTTCTCGGTCTTTTTCAGCCACTCGTGCATGGCCTCTATAACCGGATACTTCAAATCATCGCTAGCGAGTGCAAATTCAAGTGTGGTCAAAATATAACCAAGACGCTCGCCCACGTCATAACGTGTTCCTTCAAAGTCATAGGCGTACACGCGCTCGCTTTGATTCAGCTTTTGGATGGCATCGGTCAACTGAATTTCGCCGCCTGCTCCTTTTTCCTGAAGATCGAGATATTTGAAAATTTTCGGTGAGAATACATAACGGCCCATAATAGCCAGATCGGAAGGCGCTGTGCCCGGAGCCGGTTTTTCTATAAAATTGTTTACCCGGTACAGGCGTCCGTCCTGTTGATCCGGTTCAATGATGCCGTAGCGGTTCGTGAACTCCTGCGGTACCCGCTGCACACCGATGACGGAATTTTGAGTTTCCTCATATTGATCCATCAGCTGACGCAGGCAAGGCTTCTGACCTGTTACGATATCATCGCCCAGCAGTACGCCGAACGGCTCGTCCCCGATAAAGCGTCTTGCGCACCATACGGCATGTCCCAAGCCTTTAGGTTCTTTCTGGCGAATGTAGTGAATTTCTACTCCCGAAGAACGCTGTACCTCTTCCAGAAGCTTCAGCTTGCCGTCCTCCAGCAGCTTCGATTCCAGCTCAAATGCGTTGTCAAAGTGATCCTCAATCGCACGCTTGCCTTTGCCCGTTACGATAATAATGTCCTCAATACCAGAAGCAATTGCTTCTTCCACGATATATTGAATTGTGGGCTTATTGATAATCGGAAGCATTTCCTTAGGCATTGCTTTGGTTGCAGGAAGGAAGCGCGTACCCAACCCTGCTGCTGGAATAATGGCCTTCTTCACTCTTTTCGTCATCGCACTCATTCTCCTTGCTTCATCGAATTTTGGTGTTGCTTACTTCACCTGATTCATCACAATTCCAACCAGTGTCGCACCGGCCTGATCCATGAGCTGCTTTGTTTTACGTAAATCTTCCCGTTTGGTCCGGGCATGTCTGGCGACGAGAATCACACCATCCGTCAAGCTTGCGACCAGGCGGGCATCCGTATAATTCAGCGCCGGAGCCGAGTCGAGCAGTATGATGTCATATTCGCGTTTTAGCTCTTCCAGCAGCTCCACCATGCGTTCACTGCCGAGCAGATCAGCCGCGTTGTATAAGGTGTCGCCGCCGGGAATAACAGACAGCTCCGGCACGCCATGCCTGACGATGGACTTGGAAGAGGCTCCACCGCGCAAATAAGCCGATAAACCTCCGGTATTTTCCAATCCGAATATCTCGTGCAACGCTGGTGTATGGAGATTGCAATCCACCAGAGCCACCTTCCTGCCTTCTTGTGCAAAGGAAACGCCGATGTTGGCGAGCAGCGTTGTTTTGCCCGCTCCGCTTTCTGGCGAGGTCAGCAGAAGCACCGTCCCGCGGTCCGTCTGCCCGATGACCTGCTGCCGGATGTATGTACGGAGGGAACGGAATGATTCCGAGACATACGATGAAGGATTGCTTTCTGTAATCAACATGTCATTCAATCGCAGCATATTTACGCTCCCCTACTCGTTCTTTGGAATTTCCGGCTGCACCGCTGATGTCCTTCTTGCGAATGACAGGGATCGATGCAATCACCGGAATACCGATGTCCGCATCTGCCTCTTTTTCCGTGCGCAGCGTACCGTTGATGCTTTCCAGGAACACAATCGTGCCCAGCGCAATCATCAGCGATACGAGAAAGCTAATCGCAATATTCATGAGCGGATTCCCATTGGTGGGGTCAGGATTGGCCCGCGGGTCCGCCTCATTCAAAATTTTCACATTATTCAATTCCATCAGCCCCGGAACCGCCTGCACGAATTTCTGGGTTACCGCGTTGACAACAGCGGCGGCCTGTGAATAACTCCCTGCCTCAAACGTCAAGCCGATGACCTGACTTTTATCCGAGGTTTTGACCTGTAGCTTTTCTGCCAGCTTTTGCTGCGTCAAGCCGAATTCAGGATGAGCCGTTACGACAGCCTCCATAATTTTGGGTGAAGTGAGAATTTGCTTGTAGCTTTCCACCAAATTAAGACTTGTGTTGACGTCGTTCAGATTGTTGCTCCCCTGCTTACCGGAAATATGATTAACCAGCAGCTGACTTGAGGCGGAATAGACCGGCTTCACGACATTGTCGCTCACAAAGTAAGTCGTTACGCATGAGAGAATGACAAAAATCGCAATCAGCCACAATCTTTTTTTGATTAGTACCAGATAATCCAAAATGGTTTTCTCCACAAAAATCCTCCCTCCCATACAATTTCTCTTCTTATTTTAAGTATGATCTAATTGTAACAAGCTGCTGTGGGAACGACATGGAACCGGACGGCACTTTCTCCATCACTACAGGGGGAGGAGATTGTATACTTTTGGCTACAGCATGGTATACTTTTGTACCAGTCTTTGTTGATTATGGAAAAATAAATCGAAAAAAAGCCCCAAAACCACCGAAGCTGGTGATTTTGAGGCTTCTTCTGTTAATCGCTATATAAACTGAACTAGAAAGCTACATGGGCGCACTGCCCAGTCGGACATGCTTTCCATCGCCACCGCCTTCAGCGTATCACACGCTAGATGTTCGTTGGCTCGTACTTCGCCAGACCAATCGCATTGGCATACAACGCTGCCTGCGTCCGATCCGCCAGCCGAAGCTTAGCCAAAATCTGACTGACATGCTTTTTGACTGTAAATTCGCTGATGAATAACCGGGATGCAATCTCGCGGTTGCAGGCTCCCTGCCCCAGCTCGACCAATACTTCCTTTTCCTTCGGTGTCAGATCGTCTGTCAGATTGCCCGCATCCTCCCGCAGCTTGTTCTCCAGAATAGCAGGATCATAATATTTGCGTCCTTTGTTGACAAGATGAATCGCGTAAATTAGTTCCTCAGGCAAAGCCTCCTTGAGTACGTAGCCGTCCACAGAAGCTTCCTCTGCTTTCAGGAAGTCTTCTCGTGTGGCCGAGGATGTCAGCAAAATAAATTTGCTTCTGAACCCGCGTCCGCGTGCTATTTTGATAATATCCAGACCTGATTCGTCGGCAAGCTTCAAGTCCAGCAGCACCAGATCCGGGTCGGTTTCCTCGATAACCACAAGTGCTTCCTGTTGATTCTGGGCCTCTCCCGCAAACTGAACATTGGGCTGCATGGATATAACCGCAGCGAGTCCTTTCCGTACTAAAGGATGATCATCGACAATGACAATTTTCATGATTCGGCCTCCTGTCTACAGTTCAGGATTTGCATAATCCCTATGTATCCGATTGTTACCGTAGATTTTGTATTGCAGGATGTTCACACATCTTTATTCATAAGCATTTACTGGAATGGATAATCGGATCTGCGTTCCCTCTCCGATTCGACTTGAAATATCAAATTCACCTCCCATTGATTGAGCTAAATATTCCATATTCATCATGCCCAGGCCACTGCCTGCACTGACCGTCTCACCTCCTGCTACCATTCTCCCCGTCTCGAACCCTACTCCGTCGTCATGAATAGACAGTCTAATCACCTGGGGCGTCAATTTTAACTTCACATCAACCCGCTTGGCCAACCCATGCCGGATTGCGTTACCTGCGGCTTCGGATATGATGCGAAATAAAGCCTTTTGATACAAGTACGGCAGTGAAAAATGATCCCCATGAATATCAAAGTCAATCTGTACATGATTCAGCTTGGACAGCGTATGCAGATGGCTTTTCACCGTTCCTAACCAAGTTGGCCCCCCGCTCTTTTTCGAGCTTAGGCTATGAATGGCCCCTTTCAGCTCCCTGACTGCCTGGTTGGCGGATTGCTGAATCAGCTCAATTTGTTCCTCCACCTGCTCCTTGGGCTGATCATGCCATGTCTGCCGAAGTGAATGCGTCGCGTATACAATACCAAAAAGACTTTGTGATACATTATCATGCATTTCATTCGCAATCCGGTTCTGCTCGTTCGTTACAATCAACTGATTTTCGATACGCTCCAGCTCATAGCGCTCCAAAAACACGGCGCTCAGCTCAGCCAGGAATATCAGTTGCTGCACGAGCCAGCGTCTTCCCGTCAAACTTTGATCTGGGCCCAGTTTGAGTCCGATGGTTGCTACAAAACGAGTCGTCATCGGTACCGTAATCATGAGAAAATCGCCCCATTCCGGCAGATGCCTGAAAAACGGCTCCCGCTCTTCCCTGAATTCCTCGCGATAATTCCCGAGCTCCTCGAATAGCTGCTCCTCTTCCTCCACCGTCCAACCTGTCTGACTGCTCTCCGGCGCATCCTCCTCCTGACTGTCCAACCAGAAAAATGCGCGGCTCTGCTTCGTCAGCTTAACCGTGTAGTCCGAGATGACCTGCCCCAGATTCAACGCCTCGTTGTGGCTAGTTGTCTCCATGATGTGGTAAATCGACTTAATATGTTCCATCGTCTCATTAGCTTGCTCCTTCGCCATCTTCAACTCATTCTTCATGACACCGATCACCTGCATGGCCATCGTGGTCACAATCAGCACCAGGAATAAATTCGCATTTTGCAACACCATATCCCACAAAAAATATTGACCTGGTGTAAAAAAGATATAACAAAATGTGAGTACCAAGCCGATATAAGAAAGAAGGAGCGTCCAACTGTACCTCATAGAAAGGTGAGCACAAGCCACCAACATAGGGGTAATCACATACCATTTGAACGGACTATCCATCCCTCCCGTCGGGAGCAGCAACAAAATGATCCCTGCGGTTTCCAAAGCAATGCTGCATTTCAAAACCATATCATGCAGTCTGTACTTGCGGTAGATCCACGTAAATAATGTAACAGATAAAAATAGAAACACAATGAGTAATAACTTCTGCCACACATTTAATCTGGATGATTCGAACAAAAAAACAAGCGACGTTAAAGATAGTGATACATACCGATACAAAAAAATCATTTTGTCTTCTGCTGACTTCTTCAACTTCATCCTGTCACCCTATTCTATGTTTTGAAGGGACGATGGGGATTTGTTTGTGTACTCTAAAAAATCATAACCAATCCAAAAATAAATAACAAGACATAAACTCTAACGTAAACGGTTACATTCTAAAAATTTTGGTACTTTTTATAACATATTTACCGTTTCAGGAAAACATTTTGAGGGTAATGTCAGAAACTATAACGTTTGTCAAGGACATAAATCATATTTTCAGAGAACTAAAAAAGGACTTGCTGGTACCACCGTGATCATAACAGCGGTATTCAGCCTGTCCTTTTTTCAGTGAATTTGGTGCGGGGCTACATTAGCCCCCGGCACGCGCCAATTCACGCATATTGGCTTCAAATGCAGCCAGCAGAGCCTCATCCCCGCTCAAACCGGTTGCCTCTTCTTTTTGTATCTGTTCAACCATACGCTTGTAATCCTTCGGAATCACCCGTACAAACTGCTGAATCGCATTCTGCCAGTCATCCAAAATACGTTGTCCCGCTTCACTGCCTGTGTACGTGACATGGCGCTGAATCAAACCGTGCAGATCCGCTGCTTCCGCAGGATCTTCCACGCCTTCCAGCAACACCATCTCCAGGTTACAACGGCTTAGGAACGTTCCCTGAGGGTCATAGACGTATGCAATACCTCCAGACATCCCTGCTCCGAAATTCCGTCCGGTTTCGCCCAGTACAGCTACACGTCCGCCTGTCATATACTCACAGCCATGATCGCCGACACCCTCGACAACGATACGTGCGCCAGAGTTCCGGACGGCAAAGCGTTCCCCTGCAATTCCGCTAATATAAGCTTCCCCGCTGGTCGCTCCATACAAAGCCGTATTTCCGATAATAATGTTCTCTTCCGCCTTAAAGGTCGCTTTGTGGGATTTCTTCACAATAACCTTACCACCGGATAGCCCTTTACCTACATAGTCATTGCTATCGCCTTCAACGCTCAGCGTGATACCTTTCGGAATAAACGCCCCGAAGCTCTGACCTGCTGATCCGATGAAGTTAAAGCGAATCGTATCCTCAGGCAGCCCCGCCGCTCCGTACTTACGGGTAACCTCGCTGCCCAGAATCGTACCTACGGCCCGATTCACGTTCGTTATAGGCAAGGTAGCCTCTACAGCTGTTCCGTTCTCCAGCGCCCCGGCAGCCATCGGTACGAGCTTCTGCATATCAAGCGTTTCTTCCAGACCGTGGTTTTGGCGTTGTACGCGGTAACGTACACTGCCGTCTTCCAGCTCAGGAACATGCAGCAGCAAGCTCAGATCGACGCCTTTCTTCTTCCAGTGCGAGTCGGCGTTCACGGTATCCAGACAATCCGTGCGTCCGATCATTTCCTGAATCGTGCGGAAGCCCAGCTCGGCCATAATTTCGCGGACATCTTCTGCGATGAAACGCATAAAATTCACCACATGGGCAGGATCACCCATATAATTTTTGCGCAGCTCCGGATTCTGCGTAGCTACACCAACCGGACAGGTGTCCATTTGGCATACCCGCATCATAATACAGCCCAACGCCACAAGCGGCGCTGTAGAGAAGCCATATTCTTCTGCTCCCAGCAGGGCAGCTACCACCAGATCGCGGCCGGACAGCATCTTGCCGTCTGTCTCCAGCACTACACGGTCGCGCAGGTTGTTCAGCATCAGCGTCTGATGCGTCTCGGCCAGACCCAGCTCCCAAGGCATACCCGCATGGCGGATGGAGCCTTGCGGAGAAGCACCTGTACCGCCGTCATAGCCGCTGACCAGAATAATGTCAGCACGGCCTTTAGCCACTCCTGTAGCAATCGTGCCCACGCCTACCTCCGATACCAGCTTCACGTTAATGTCAGCACGTGGATTGGCATTTTTGAGATCATAGATCAGCTCTGCCAAATCCTCGATAGAATAAATATCGTGGTGCGGCGGCGGCGAAATCAGTCCCACGCCCGGCGTAGAACCACGCACCTCTGCCACCCAAGGATACACCTTGCGTCCTGGCAGTTGTCCGCCTTCGCCCGGCTTCGCGCCTTGCGCCATTTTAATCTGAATTTCATCGGCGTTCACCAAATAATTCGACGTTACACCGAATCGGCCTGATGCCACCTGCTTGATCGAGCTGCGACGGGAATCGCCATTGGCATCCGGTATGAAACGTGCAGGGTTTTCCCCACCTTCACCCGTATTGCTCTTGCCGCCGATACGGTTCATCGCAATCGCCATATCTTCATGCGCTTCCTGACTGATCGAGCCAAAGGACATAGCTCCCGTCTTAAAACGACGCATAATCGATGCAGCAGATTCCACTTCATCCAGTGGCACAGGTTCACCCACGGACTTCAACTGAAGCATGGAGCGGATCGTCAAATACTGTTCACTTTCGCCCTGCACCAGCTTGGCGTATTTCTTGTACAGCTTGTAGTCTCCCGAGCGAACCGACTGCTGGAGCAAATGTACCGTTTGCGGATTAAACAAATGCTCTTCCCCATCGTTACGCCATTGATATTCGCCGCCTGAATCCAACACTTTGTCGTTGCCGTCCTTGTCGGTAAAAGCCCGGTTGTGGTGAGCCAGCGCTTCCACCGTGACTTCCTCCAGACCGATACCGCCAATGCGGGAAGGTGTCCAGGTAAAGTAGCGATCAACAAAATCCTGTTTGAGACCTACGGCCTCAAAAATCTGTGCTCCACGGTACGACTGAATCGTGGAAATACCCATTTTGGACAATATTTTAACTACACCCTTGGTAGCAGCTTTAATATAATTTTTAATTGCTTTTTCGTGCGAAATGCCGCGCAGCAAGCCCTCTTGAATCATGACATCCAGCGTTTCGAAAGCCAGATACGGATTAACCGCACTCACGCCGTATCCAAGCAGCACCGCATAATGATGAATATCTCTCGGCTCTCCGGACTCCAGCAAAATACTTACACGTGTACGTGTACCCTGCTTGATCAAGTGATGATGCAGGCTCGAAACAGCCAGCAACGCCGGAATGGCCGCATTCTCAGCATCCACGCCACGGTCGGACAGAATCAGGATGTTATGACCCTTGTCAATGACACGGTCAGCAGCCTCAAACAGTCCTTCGAGTGCTTTACGCAGTCCTTCTGCGCCTTCCTTCGCTTCAAAGAAGATCGGAATCGTCATCGACTTGAAGCCTGGACGGTGGACGTGACGAATTTTAGCAAATTCCTCATTCGACAACACCGGTGAATCCAGACGAATCTGACGACAGCTTTCGGGTTCTGGATGTAGCAAATTGCGCTCAGGTCCAATCGTAGTTGCCGTGGACGTTACGATCTCTTCCCGAATGGCATCAATCGGCGGATTCGTGACTTGTGCGAACATCTGTTTAAAATAGTTGTACAATCGTTGTGGACGGTCAGACAGCACCGCCAATGGAGCATCATATCCCATCGAGCCAATCGGTTCCGCACCTGTGAGCGCCATCGGCTCCAAAATCTTGCGCAGTTCTTCAAACGTATAGCCAAAAGCCAGCTGAAGCTGGTTCACATTCTCATGCTTCGGCTCCGGCTGCTCCAATGCTTCCGGCAATTCATCCAGATTGACCAGATGCTCATCCAGCCATTGCTGATAAGGTTCCTCGGAAGCGATACGTTCCTTTAACTCTTCGTCAGAAACGATACGGCCTTCTTGGGTATCAACCAAAAGCATACGACCCGGACGAAGACGATCCTTGTAGAGTACATTTTCAGGAGGAATATCCAATACGCCCGCCTCTGAGGACAGTGCGATCAGATCGTCCTTGGTCACATAGTAACGCGCAGGACGCAGGCCGTTGCGGTCGAGAATCGCCCCAATTTGGATACCGTCTGTAAACGCCATTGCAGCAGGTCCGTCCCACGGTTCCATCATGGTGCTGTGATATTCATAAAATGCCCGTTTCTTCGGGTCCATGGTTTCATGGTTGTTCCAAGGCTCCGGTACCATCATCATGGCTACATGAGGAAGGGAACGGCCGCTCAGATACAGAAACTCCAGCGTATTATCAAACATAGCTGTATCTGAGCCATCTGGGTTAATGACTGGTTTTACCTTCTTGATATCTCCGCCAAACGCTTCACTTTCAAACTGGGCCTGACGTGCATGCATCCAGTTCACGTTACCACGCATTGTGTTAATTTCACCGTTGTGAATCATAAAACGATAAGGATGCGCACGATCCCAGCTCGGGAACGTATTCGTACTGAAGCGGGAATGGATCAGCGCGATCGCCGATGTCACCCGCTCATCCTGTAAATCCAGATAAAATTGTCCTACCTGCTCGGTTGTAAGCATTCCTTTGTATACAACCTTACGGCATGACAAACTCGGGATATAAAACGACTCACGGTTCTGGTCTTCTTCGTTATAGCGAATGGCAAGCTCCGCCCGTTTGCGAATAACATACAGTTTTCGTTCAAAGTCCAGTTCTTCCTTCAAATCGCTGCTGCGACCGATGAACACCTGACGTACGCCCGGTTTGGCCGCTTTCGCCGATTTGCCCAGCATTTCGTCATAAGTCGGAACATCACGGAAGCCCAGACAGTTCTGGCCCTCATCTACGATAATATCTCTCAGCTTCTGCTCATGAACTTCACGAACCTTCGGATCATTGGATACAAAAAGCATACCCACGCCGTAATGTCCGGCCTTTGGCAGCTTGAAGCCCAGTTGCTCCGCTTCCTCTTGGAAAAACAGATGCGGCACCTGAATCATAATCCCCGCTCCATCACCGGAGTTCGGTTCACTTCCCTGACCGCCCCGATGCTCCATATTTACGAGCATGGTCAAAGCCTGACTTACGATATCGTGTGATGGTTTTCCCTTAATGTGGGCAACAAAGCCCATGCCGCAGGCGTCTTTTTCGAATTGGGGATCATATAATCCCTGTTTGGGTGGTAAACCTGTCTGTCTCATGGAACGCAACCTTTCTGTTATAAAGTCATGCTGGCCTGAAATACAGGCGGCCGAATAGAAGACAGTGGCAACAAGAGGTAACTCAAAGAACAACTACGAGTACGAGGATTGGGGGACAAAACATGTGACGTATTCAAGGCGGTACGGTCCGCCGAATGCGAATGTTTTTCAATAATTATGCAATAGCTTGACTTGAAAAACACGTCGGATTTACTGATGAATCTAATTAGTTCTATCATTTTATCATTGACCTACCATGTTAGCAATTCAAAGTTTTTATGATTGTGATAATAAATCTTTTACATTACAGCTTCAACGTGGCAATGCAAAAACATACCATTTTTATGTATAAATATTCATTTTAAAAAACCAGCCTTTCCCATTCCCTAAGGAACAGAAAGGCTGATAAAGGATATCTGTTGAATATTCTCGTACTTGGACGCATAACTGCTATTCGGCAATACGGGTTAAAATTCGAGGCTTTCGCCGGGATTCAGGGCTTTACCCTCAATCCCTTCCTTGTGCAGACGGTCACAGAAGGCTTTCCCGTCCTGCTCAATGCCCGGGAAGGTATTGTAATGCACGGGTATCACGCGGCTTGCCCGCAGCCATTTAGCTGCCAGCAGCGCATCCTCCGGTCCCATGGTATAACCGTCACCTATCGGTAATACCGCAGCATCTATCGAGTTAGTTTCCCCAATGAGACGCATATCGCCAAACAGGGCGGTATCGCCAGCATGGAAAAATGTTTTGCCGCCTATGGTCAATAAAATGCCCGCAGGCTCACCCATATATATCGTTTGTCCCTCCACCATTAAAGAGGAACTGTGGAACGCAAGCGTGAATTTTACATGGAAGCCGTCAAATTGGTGACCACCGCCAAGATTCATACCGTGAGCCTTGGCTCCCTGAGATGAACAATAGTCAGCCAATTCCGCCACCGCAATCACCGGGCAATCGTTGCGCTTGGCAATTTCAACAGCATCTCCAAAATGATCGGCATGACCATGCGTCAACAGCACTGCATCCACCTGAATGTCCTCAGCTTTCACTGCTGCTTTAGGATTTCCAGTCAAAAAAGGATCAATGATAATCCGTTTGCCCTCTTCCTCCACCAGCACCACTGAATGTCCGTAATATGTGATTTTCATATCATTTGCCACCTCCATTGTCACTTTCAAAACTAGATACCTTTCCTTTACCCATTATACCTCTTTTTGCATACAAGCTTCACCTGTACACGAAAAAATATGTTCACAAAGCTGAACCCTGTTGTTTAGAAAGGGCTGTTATTTGTAGAAGGCTGCCTTTATTTATAAAAGGTATGATGGCCGATTGTTTTCACCTTGGTACGCGAATGATGAACCGTAAGATCCTCAGCCAACGTCAGCGACAGGAAAAAACAGGTATTATCAGGCACGGCTTTATGGCCGTTCAAAGCAGCCGTAACCGCACGAATGCTGTCCTGGTTGGGCTGAACACGACGAAGACGCCCGTTCGCGACCGGACTAAATTGCGCTTTTTGATAAATGACTGCCTGAATCGTATCGGGAAATGAGGCTGACCGCAGCCGGTTTAAGACAACGTTGGCAACTGCCACTTTGCCTTCGTACGGTTCGCCTTCTGCTTCTGCCATGACTATTTTTTGTAGCAGGAGCAGTTCTTTAGCGGAGACATGATAGCTCCAGGTAGACAACGCCTTGTCATCCTGAGAGAGCATTTGTGTCTTCGTAAAGTAGATGGTTGTAGGAGGGGTAAGAATTGCGGACTTGCTATGCTGGACTTCAGGCTTTTTCACGCCGGTTGCAACATTGCTCCGGGCTTGTCCCGCCTGCTTCATCTGGGAAGCGGGTAACGGAGTCGGCATGATTTGTCTCCAGCTCGGCTGTTGGTAAGCCTCGGCAAAGATGGGACTTGTCCTGTTTGACCCGTTACGGGTCCCCATCCTGTCCCCGTGTGAAGGAGCCAAAGAGTTCCCTGACCAGCTCAGAGATTGCATAGGTGCATTTTTTTTCTGTGTTTGTTGAACCTCAGCGTAGAGGCCTACCCCCAATATACAAACAAGCAGCACACTCAAAAGAGGTGCAAACCAACGATGTTCTTTAACGATTTCCATAATGTTCCTCCCGTGAACTCTAGGCACATTCCTCAGATATGTAACCCAAAATGCGCCTTTTGAATAACGCTGAAACACTATATCACTAAAATCGCTGATAGATCAAGGGTTTCACCTCAATAATGGGATTGTTTGAATTATTTGGTACATCGGTTTTTGGCCCATTCGGGTCGCATACAAAACAAATTCTCCCACTTCCCACGACTCGCCTATCCGGTCATTGGACTGAAACATAGACGCCGGAACAGGCTCCTGCCCTGTATATGAACGTGCTACTGTGATATGGGGTCGGTAAGGCCGTCCCTCCGGCTTAAAACCAAGCGGTTCGGTAGCCTGAACTATGGATTGCTGGAGCTGGTTCAAACAATCCTTTTGCCCGGTCACTCCCCTCCATAGCACACGCGGAAATCCATCTCGCCCAAAAGTCCCCGGTTCGCCAATGCCGAGAGTGAACGGGGGATGTGCAGCGGCCGCTTGAAATAAAGCCTGCTCCAGTTCCGGTATATCCTTGTTCGCCACATCACCCATAAACTGAAGTGTTACGTGATAATCCCTGAAATCGGTCCATTTTCGAAAAGACAGCTCGTTAACATCCTGCTCCACCCAGCGCCATAACTCCTCCTTATGCTCGCTCGGGAGAGCAACCGCGGTAAAAAGTCTTTGTGTCTGTGCTGTATGCGAAACTATCGGCTTTGATCCGTTCATCGTCATCGTCTTCCTTTCATCCCTAATCGGAGCTACAGTC
The DNA here is from genome assembly GCF_000520815.1 of Paenibacillus maysiensis. GTDB lineage: Bacteria > Bacillota > Bacilli > Paenibacillales > Paenibacillaceae > Paenibacillus > Paenibacillus maysiensis. Next base: position 31,049 of record NZ_ASRY01000272.1, read on the forward strand.
ATTCGTTGTTATCTATAGTGACACAGCAAGCTCGTTTTTACCCCTATTTATGCAATCTTTTCACCAATCTGTTATCCTTGAAAGGATGATTCATCAGAATATATTGGAAGCTCCAAAGAATTAAAAGCCGAGGAGGTAATGAATCATGGGAAACATCGTCAGTTTACACCAGCTTACCGCAGAGCAAGAAAAGCAGGTTCGTGCAGCAGCCCCGGGCTATGAGCTGGTCATCGGCAAAGCCCAAGAGCTGAATCCTGAACAAATCCGACAGGCCGAGGTCATTTTAGGCTGGTCCAAGCATATTGTCGAAGTGGCTTTGCATCCCGACAGCAAGCTGAAATGGATACAGACCTGGTCGGCGGGCATTGATAAGCTGCCACTTGCAGAGCTGGAAAAGCGTCATATTTTACTCACCAATACAAGCGGCGTTCATGCCGTTCCGATTACGGAGCAAATCTTCGGGATGCTGCTGTCGCATACACGGTATTTACAGCAAGCGGTTCTCTTACAACGTCAGAAAACATGGCAGCCACCGGAAGGCGATCTGACAGAATTACGTGGTAAAACACTGCTGATTACGGGCGTGGGCGAAATCGGGCGTGAAACGGCCCGGATCGCAGAAGCCTTCGGCATGCGAGTGATCGGAGTTCGTCGTTCCGGTAAGGATGCCCCTCATGTGAAGCGCATGTACACAAATGAGCAGTTACATGAAGCGTTAGGAGAGGCGGATATCGTGGTAAATATTCTGCCATTCACCAAGGAAACCCGTCACTTCTTTGACGAAAAGGCATTTGCAGCCATGCGTAAGGGAGCTTTCTTCATAAATGTAGGTCGTGGCAGCACTGTCCATACGGATGCACTTGTGCGCTCTCTGGAGCAAAAGCATATTGCCTTTGCCGGACTGGATGTATTCGAGGAGGAACCGCTACCCGCGTCACATCCGCTGTGGAGTCTGGAGAATGTCCTGATTACGCCTCATATTGCAGGCGACACGGACCGTTACGCTGAACGGGCGGTAGATATATTCCTCACCAATTTGAAAGCCTATGCTGCCGATCAGAAGCTGCCGCTGAACTTGGTTAACTACAAAACTCAGTATTAACAAACTATTCACAAATCCATATTTCCCGGCTCATACCTGTCTTGTGTATGCGGCATTGCTCCGTGAGGGTCCAGCCTGACTCAGACAGCAATGCTGCCATCGGCTCCGTGCTTACGACTACCGCTCGTGCGGCCAAGCGTCTCAGGCTGCGCAGCATCTGCTTTTGTTCATCGGCAGGGAGCACGGAGCACAGGTTATAGGGCATATCCAATATAGCTGCATCATAGGTTCCCTCCAGCAGATTCATATCTCCCAGCTTCACCCGATCCTCTTCATATCCAAAATGACGCAAATTCACGCGTGCCCCGCGTACCGCCAGCGGATTGATATCACAACCGCGAATATCCTTTCCCATGCTCAGTGCTTCAATCATTACATTACCCATGCCACAGCACGGGTCCAGCAGCTTCAATCGGCCCACATCTATATCCTGTGCTGCTATATCATGCACTGCTAAATTCACAAGCGCTTTGGCTACCAGCACTGGTAGTCCGGTGGAGTAGTTTTGCGGCTTATGACGGCGCTCCAGCCATGATCTGTCGCTGTACATGCACTTGCCGAGCAGCCACCGCTCTCCTACCTGTACGACACCCAAGGTGACATCCGGTTCCTTCATTTTCGCCTGCCCCCGAATACGTGCGCCAATGCGTCTTTCTATACCGCGTCGCTCGTCATAGTCGGCCACGTTGTCGCCTTCCTTGAGGCACAGGACCTTGAAGGTCTTCCCTTCTTCAAGGTGAATTGCGGAAGCTGCTTCGCATAGCTCATCCAAACTACCCGCATCTGCGGTCACATCCAGTCGAAGATGGATGAACGGGCTGGTGCCCGGCTCCAACTGCCGATAGGACAGCAGCATGGAATCATGCGCAGGCGGCTGGCCGAACAAGCTTTTCAACTCCAACAGACACAGCTCTCGCTCGGTTTCATGACACGCGTAGGTATATATGCATCTTTGCATATTCATAGCAGTACTATTGATTTCATGTCGGTTCATGTCAGATCTCTTTTCATTTGGAATCACAGCTAGAATTTACGGCCTCCGCTATAAGACGGTAGGATTGAAGTCGCTGCTCATAATCGGGAATGGGGGTAACCAGCAGAAATTCATCATTATCGTACTCAACCTGCAAGCTGCGCAACCGTTCCGCAACATCCGATGGTGTCCCCACCAACCAATTAGCCCGTATGGCCGGGTCACTCATTGTAACCTGTGCTGCCCACTGCTGCGCCTGTTCATCCGTTAAGGCACATATGGCCCCTACAGCAACCATCGTACGGGGCTTGTCCATTCGTTTGGACGGCTGAAAGGCGGAACGGTAAATGCTCAGCATTTCTCTCGTATCCTGCTCACTCATAAATTGACCGAACACATAGCCAGTTGAATACCGGGCGGCGTATTCAGCGCTTTTACGGTTTGTACCCAGCATCCACAGCGCAGGTGGCTGTTCAGGCATCGGGCGGGCAAACACGGGCACCTGCTCATACTCGTATGTGCCTTCCAGCAAAGCCAGCAGCGCTTCCGTCGTCTGTGGCAGTTCAGCCACATGCTGGAGAAAGTTGCCGCTCAGCGCCATCGAAGCATGCGGTCCTCCACCGGGTGCTCTCCCGAGACCCAGCTCGACTCTGCCCGGATATAGAGCCGCCAGCAGATGAAACCATTCTACGACCTTGACCGGACTATAATGCGGAAGCAAAATAGCGCCTGCCCCCAGCTTGATTTTCCGGGTCACCGCCCCGATGTGAGCCAGCAACACTTCCGGACTGGAGGAAGCCATCCCCTCTATATCATGATGCTCCGAAGTCCAGTAGCGCGTATAGCCCCACGCTTCCGCACGTCTCGCCAGCTCTCCTGCCCATTGAACGGCCTGCTCCGGTCGGTTTCCGGGCAGCAACGGCACCATATCAAGTACCCCCAGCTTCAATGATTTGGCAGGTATAGACTGAGAACCCATAAATATCTCTCCCTTTTTTTACATACTTAAAAACCAGTTTCTTCTACTATATAGGGTTAAATGAAACGTTAGTCCAGATCGTAAATGGAACCCACCTTCAAACCATACAGCTCATTATAGATTTTCTCGGCAAACGCATCGGTCATTCCTGCAATATAATCAATGACCATATGCTCCCATGTCCAGATCGGTTTTGCCTTAGCCTGATCACGTTCAAAGCGTTGGAGCCAATCACTCGGAATAATGGACTTGGATGTCTCTGGATCGAGAAAAGCCAGCCACAGCCGTCTGAGCATCCATTCACTCCGTTTTTGCAGCCGCTGTACGCGCAGATCACGGATCATCGTGACCCAAGCAAAGCTTTTCAGCACACTCACGGTACGAAGCATATCGAGATCCTCGCTTCCATCCCGCACAAAAGTAACCTTTTTCCAATCACCCGCATCAATTACACCCAAGCTGCTGACGAACAGACTGACCCAGTACGCTTTCACCTCACGCCGGGTGCGGGAATAATCGTGTTCACACATCGGCATCTTTCCATTCCATACCTTCAAAAATTCACTGAGCACAGCCGCCACCTTCTGTTCGATCTGAGCCAGCTGCCAGCCTTGCCAGAAGCTATCCTCCAACGTGGTGATTTTTTCTGTAATCAGACGGATCAAATACGGATCATATAAAAAATGCTCGTGCACCTCAATTTTCCCTGCCTTAATTCCGTCCTCCAGATCATGAGCGGAATACGCAATATCGTCGCACAGGTCCATAAGCTGGGCCTCCAGCGTCTTTTGACCATCGGGAATTCCCCAATCCTCACGGATGGAACGAATGTATTCCCACTCATGCAGGTACATCCCTTTTTTGTTCAAAATCCCCGGATACGGGTACTTGTTGATCCCCAGTAACACAGCATCCGACAAATTCAGACCATCCACGTTCTCACGCTTCTCCAAAAACATAATCAGACGGAAATTGTGTGCGTTCCCCTCAAAATGCTCATAGATCCGTCGCTCACGTGCATATGCCTCCAGCCCCTGCTTGGACTCAGGCGTGAAGCCTCCGGCGGCCGCTATCTTTTCCACCTTCGTCTCGATCAACTGATCCAAAATGCCGTCCAGTACCTCTTCGCCCTTGTGTCCGAACGGCGGATGACCAAAATCATGCGCAATGGACGCACACTCCACCACCTCGGGGTCAATAATCAGCCCGGCGTTATCCGCCTGCCCCAGCTCCACCTCGGGATGCCGCCGCAGCAAGCTGCGTGCCGCTTCACGTGCAATCTGCGCTACCTCCAGCGAATGTGTCAACCGTGTACGGTAATAATCTCCCGTGCCTGCGCCAAAAACCTGGGATTTGCCTTGCAGCCGACGAAAGGTCGGTGAATGAATCAACCGGGAATAATCCCGTTCATATGCGGCCCGTGAAGCGTCGCTTCGTGTCTGTTCCGGAAACTGCCGATGCTCTCTCTTGTTTTGCCATGTCATAAAGCCCACTCCCAACGTACTCAATTGGAGTGATTATACATTTTTTTTACGTCTCAGGAAAGCTCACACGACTTGCATCGAGAAGATTGTATGTACGGTTGAATGAATCGAAGTTCGTTACACGAAAAATATCATATGAAAAAGGTGTTGCTCCAGCCCTTAGGATTCAGGTCGGGGAACACCTTTTTTATTAATATTAGAAGTATATAAGCTAAACTTGAAAAATATACCTCACTGCTTTTGTTCTAGCGCTTTGCTCTCGGGTCCAGCACATCCCGCAAGCCGTCACCCATCAGGTTAAAGCCCAATACAGTCAGCATAATGGATATACCCGGAAAAATAACAGTCCATGGTGCGTTCTGGATGTATTGGCGTGAATCCGACAGCATTTTCCCCCACTCCGGCTGAGGAGGCTGTGCGCCCAAGCCGAGAAATCCAAGCGCTGCCGCTTCAATGATCGCCGTTCCAATCCCCAGCGTGCCCTGTACGATGATCGGTGTCAGGCTGTTCGGCAAAATATATCGGAGTATGATTCGAACATTATTCGCCCCAAGCGCTCTGGCAGAAGTGATGTATTCCTCGGTTTTGACACTGAGCACCTTGGAGCGCACCAACCGTCCGTACGTTGGCACATTGACAATGGCAATGGCGTACAACGCATTTTCCAGGGAAGGCCCTAGAATTGCAACAATGGCAATTGCCAACAAAATCCCCGGAAATGCCAGTAAAATGTCGAATAGCCGCGAGATGACCATATCTGCCCATTTTCCATAAAATCCAGCGATTAAACCTAAGGCTGTTCCTACAATCATTGAACCAATGACGGACAGAAAACCGACCCACAACGAGATTCTGGCCCCATACAGCGTACGAGTCAGCAGATCCCGACCGAGATCGTCCGTACCGAACCAATGCTCTGCAGAAGGGGGCTGCAAGCGCCCCACCAAATTCTGCGCTTTATAGTCAAAAGGAGCAATCCACGGCGCGATCAAAGCAATAATGACAAAGAATATAATAATGCTGAGGCCGACAAGCGCCATTTTATTGTGCTGAAAAGCCCTCCACGCGTCTCTCCAAGGGCCGGACACGACAGGCACATGCGCCAGCGTATGGCGTGTCGTCGGTATATTATTGGGTTCCATCGAAAATTGTGACATCGGACAAGCTCCCCCTTGACCCATTGACGACTTGATTACTGATAACGGATACGCCGGTCCAGAACCGCGTACAGCAAATCGACAATCAGATTAATGATAACGAACAGGAACGCAATGATCAGAATCCCGCTTTGAATGACAGGATAGTCACGCGAGCTGATCGCTTCAAAAATGTACCGTCCGATGCCGGGCCATGCAAAAATGGTCTCCGTCAACACCGCGCCGCCCAGTAGCGAGCCCGTCTGAAGACCGATGACGGTAAGCACGGGGATGGCGGCATTTTTAAGTGCATGCTTGTACACGACTTGAAAAGATGCCAGCCCCTTCGCCCGCGCCGTACGGATATAATCCGAATCCATAACCTCCAGCATGCTGGAACGGGTAATACGGGCAATGACCGCCATCGGGATGGTTCCCAGTGCGATGCTGGGCAAAATCAGATGCTTGATGACCGTCCATACCTGCTCCATACGTCCACCAATCATCGCATCAATAACCGCCAAATGCGTTACCGCCTCCACCGGATCACGGGAATTCATACGTCCGATGGAAGGAAGCCAATGTAGCTTATTGGCAAAAATCCACTGCTCCATCAAGCCCAGCCAGAAAATGGGCATCGACACCCCGACAAGGGCAATGACCATGCTGACATAGTCAAACCAGGAATTCCTCTTCCAGGCACTCACAATACCCGCATTCATTCCAACAACAACGGCAAAAAACATACTCGCCACCGTCAACTCCAGCGTAGCCGCCAAGTAAGGCAGCATTTCCCGGGCAATCGGCTGTCTGGTGCGGATCGAATCACCCAAATCGCCATGTGCCAGCTCGCTCAGGTAGGTTCCATATTGCTGCAACCACGGCTTGTCCAGCCCCAACTGCTCACGTAATGCTTGTTTGGACTGTTCTGTGGCCTTGTCTCCCAGTATCGTTTCCGCCGGATCACCCGGAATGGCATGAATAATCGAAAAAACGATGAGCGTCATGCCCAGCAATACCGGAATCAATACGGCCAGTCTTTTTACAATGTATGAGTTCATACCAGAATCACCGCCTGCTTGCGCTTGAGCTATTTGGACTATTCAAAATAAACGCTGCTATACGATTCCATACCTCCAGGAGCAGGCACGAAACCCTTGAGGTTCACTTTGCCCGCCATCAGCGGTGTGCTGTGAACCAGTGGAATCCATGGCGCATCCTGTTTAATAATGACTTGCGCTTGTTTGTACAGCTCAGCACGCTTATCCTGATCGACCTCAACCTGAGCTTTCACCAATATTTTATGCAGCTCCTCATTCACATAAAAGCTGCGGTTATTGCCTGGAATCGTATCCTTGTCCAGCAATGTGTACAGGAAGTTGTCCGGATCGCCATTATCCCCGTTCCATCCCAGCATATACAGATCATCTTTCTGCCCCGCCTTGACATCATCCAGATAAGTGGCCCATTCCGGCGATTGGATGTTCACTTTCACACCTATTTTTTCAAAATCAGCTTGAATGGCTTCCGCTACCTTTTTGCCGTCCGGCATATACGGACGAGATACAGGCATCGCGTAAAAGGTTAACGGCTCGGTAAGCCCATTAGGATAGCCCGCTTCCGCCAGCAAGGCTTTAGCCTTATCCAGATCGTAGGTATAATCCTGAATGCTATCGTTATACCCCCATAATGTAGGCGGCATCGGATTGACCGCAGGCTTCGCCTGCCCCGCAAATAGCGCATCAATAATAGCCTGCTTATTCACCGCATGGTTAAGCGCCTGACGCACCTTGGGGTTATTGAATATCTTTTTCTTCAAATTAAATCCGATGTATGCCACATTAAAGGATGGGCGTTCAATTTTTTGCAGCTCATTGTTGCCTTCCAGCTGCTTCGCATCGTCCGGGTTGAGGTCCTCCATCAGGTCAATCTCCCCGTTTTGCAGAGCATTAAATCGCGCGGTATTGTCGGGAATAGAACGAACAATGACCTTGGACAGCTTCGGCTGTCCCTCTTTCCAATAGTTTGGATTTTTCTCCAGCGTGATGGTATCATTCCGTTTCCATTCCTTAAATACAAAGGGTCCCGTACCGACCGGATTGCTCTTGAAGTCAGCCTTTTTCTCCTGAATAGCCTTTGGGCTGGCGATACTAAAGGATGGCATAGCGATATTTTGTAAAAAAGGCGCCTGCGGCTTGGTCAGTGTAAACTGAACAGTGTTCGCATCTACCGCTTTGACCTCCTTAATCACCCTGCTTCCTTCAGGCCCGAACATGGAATCATAATAATCATACGAGTCCCCTTCAAATTTGTATGGACTTTTCGGATCAGACCAGCGGTTAAAGTTAAATACAACGGCTTCTGCATTAAAGTCGCTTCCATCATGGAATTTTACACCTTGGCGCAGCTTGAACGTATAAATCAGTCCGTCCGGTGATACTTCCCAGCTCTCTGCAAGCCCTGGCTGAATCTCCGTGGTGCTCTCCTTGTATTCCAGCAGGGTGTCGAACACTTGCATCCCGATTTTTAGCGATTCACTTTCGGTCACAATCGCAGGGTCCAGCGCCACGGAATCTCCGCCGCGTCCATAAATCAGCGTATCCTGCACGCCCTCGCCCGCTCCGCCCGGCGTTTTTCCCGCCTCTGGTTTTGCGCCTTCATTGGAACCTCCACAGCCGGAAAGTGCCAGAACAGCACCTAACGCAAGTACCAGCAGAATGGTCCAAGCTTTGTTTTTTGCGTACTTTTTGCTCATGCAGCAAACCCCTTTCACACCTCGTATATTGTTAGTTCGTTGATACCGGATGAATGTCCAGATAACCTCTATGATCTAATGGACACAGCGTCCAAATTAAATCTCATGACACACAGATACGTAAGCTTATACAGCAAATAGCTTTCACATATCGTAAGGTATAAGCGAGTAATTGCGCTGAATGGCTAAAACGAATAACCCCTTTATATTCAGCAGAAAAAACTGCTTCCGGGTCGCATGTGCATTATTTCGAGTAAGTCTAACGGAATCAAGTTCATTTTCATCCTATTACCGAGTGATATCATTTTCTCTGATGGAAGTTATTTCATAGGTAGGAGGTGTGTAAGGTAATTTTATATGTAGAAGTAGATATCAACACCCTGTGGTTCAATTCAATCGGCCTCCGTGATGTATGCCTAAAGTCTCGTACCTGATGCGATGGTCTGTGAGGTTATGAGGAAGATTGCTGTCTCCAAGCATTCAGCTTTTGTCGAATCATAGTGAGAAATGTCATATATACTCACAGCATATACAAGCGATTACATGAATGGAGAGTGATTACTGGATACTTTACTATAAAATGAGGTGGTAGACAAGAGCGTTTTCATAGATTTTTTTAAAATTCCCGCATGTTTTCGGAGAGCGATGTTAGTTAATATCACAGGAAAGTAACTACAAATATATGAAAAAGAACGCGGCTCTACCATCTGCTCGCGTCCTCTTTGCAAGATCCAATTTCCCCACTTGGTTCCTGTTTGTTCAGTAGTTTACGACGATTTCTTAAACACACCCAGACGGTTCAAGACTACAAGCAGGCGATAAAAATCATAACTGCTCGGCAGCTTCGCATCCACAATCGGACTTGCCGGATTAAAGGCAACGGCTGCGGCTACAGCTTCCTTTGCCCAAGCTGGCACTGGTATCGCCTGACGCGTTTCCAGGTCAGCTACTCGCTGATCCACTTTTTTAATATAAGCGCTCTGTTCGTTCAATGTCTGTTTGAGCACATCCTTGCTGTTTTCAAGTGCGGCAACCTGCTGCTGCAAGGCTTTAAATGCCGCTTTTTCCTCTGCTGTCATCGGCTCATCCCCCTCTTCTCCTGCAAAAGCTTGGCGCAACTCGGCCTCTGTTCCCGTATATACATTCAGGTCAACAGGTCCTTGAATCCCATCAACCCGTCCGCTGTCGCTGTATTGCCAGAAGTCCCACTGCTTCCATGCTGTGGTATCGCTGGGCACTCGTGTGCTATAGCGCGCAATCCACAGCTTATAGGCTCCCAGCGGCGCCTTGAAATGTGCCGCAAATGCGTTCCCCGTATATACCATCGGCTTGCGACCGCTTACCCTTTCAAATTCTGTCAAAAACGCCATAGCTACTTCATGGATTGCGGCAGAGCTAAGTCCCCCCGGATTGTTCTCATAATCCATGACCGCAGGAAAGTCCAGCGCTTTCGCGCCTCCAACCTGATCCAGCACCTCGGCAAAATGTCTGGCCTCCGCTTTGGCCATGTCAACGCTGGTTGCATCTACAAAATGGTAAGCCCCCAGCAATACCCCTGCTGCCTTGGCCCCTTTTGCATTGGTGATAAATGTCGGATCTACGTAACGCTGCCCCTGACTCGCTTTAATAAAGGCAAACGATTTGCCATTGGCTCGTACACGTTTCCAATCAATATTTCCCTGGTACCGGGACACGTCAATGCCTTCGGCAGCGTTAGGACTGCGATTTTGCATAAGGCGATCCCTCCTTGTCATCCATAATGTTGTAGCCGTTGATGTTACTGTTATAACTATGCTTGGACCATTGAAGCGGTCCGGGCCCTTCCATCTTGATGCTGAAAATGGGGCAAGAGTGTATTCTGCTCACCTTATGAAGCTTTATTTCCTTTGTCGGAGGGGTCTGTTGGCTTTTTCTTTTCCCCGATCGACTTGGATTCAAAAATGGCTACCGCATTTCGCAAAATATCCGGCATCGGCACTCCCATTCGACCCACATTTTCAATAATCGACAATAGTTCATTCGCCAAATAAAAGAAAACGACGGCATCCCGGAAATAATGTGCATCCCCGAGAATACCGTCGATCAGATGAGCTACCGTAATCATCAAAAACACCGTAACCTTACGGAAAATACCGTAATAGCCCTCTCGGCTTTTCAATGCTCCATTAATCCAGGCCGCCGCCCAGCCGGTAAAAAAGTCGATAATGACCATCCATAACAACAACGTCAACATCGTCGTCCACCCCCCGAAAAAATAACCGATCAGGGTCCCCGTGGAAAACCCCAGCCAAATCTGATCGACCTTTTCATGCATGCTTGTTCCCCCTTTTGAACCAAGGTGTAAAATGAATGTCCCCTTGAGGTAATCAAGGGCACAAAAGACACACTCCGTTGTGAGGCGTATCTGTTATAATTATATTTTTGTTTGGTTGCTAATTTTTCAAATTTATGGATGATGAAATGTATGCCCAACATATTGAAAGCTTAATCATTACTATGGATGCCACTAGCTGGCCACTTCATTGATGGGATATTTAAATATACATTTTAGAATAAAAAATCCAATTTTAGGATAGTTGGTAATCCTTTAAACCTACATATACAGTAGATTACCTTTTAATGCTGAGCCATAAACCGTTGGAGTATCTGGATTACTATTATCAACTGATCCCATAATAGCGCCTGGTAACAAATAAAATTCTTTATTAATATTAAAGTTTCCAGGTACTCCGAAAACCGACACTCTAGGCTCATACCAAACTATAGTAATTTCCCTTGCCCTTGCATCAAATGTCCATGATCTTATTGCTGTTCTAAGTTCATTTCCAGCACCTCCTTTAGCAATTGTTAAGATATCGAATGTAATTCCGTTAGAATCCATCATTCTTATTAATGGGGTTCCCCCATCAAAAGTTCCCGAATTTCTTCGTATAAATTCATATGAGCCTGTCGTATCCGTAGCTGTAAATGAAATCATAGTTGTGTTTGCCGGGAAGGTAAACCATCTCGGACCGTAATACACACTACCTGCTTCTTGCTTTCTATTCGCTATTTCATACGACTGGTTTATACTGGATTTGACTGGGGATATATTTTTTACTGCATCTACAATTTGCCCCCAGTCCATTGCGGTGGATGCACTTCCTCTTTTGGCGTTAATGCTATCCACCACGGACTGTTTCGCATTAGCGCCAGATTGCTTTACCGTTTGTATCGCTTGTTTTAAACTTTCGAAATTACCGTCTGTGTTTTTAAATTGAAAGTCGCCACCTACCAGTCGGGCTGGTACTTGTGAATTTGAGTATAAGTCAATCTGCCCATCAGCAACCCAATCAAAGCCTGTATCGTTATCTCCAATAGGAACTTTCAAGTTAGATGTAGCGCCAAAATTCGTATTTTGAGCAATCCAAACTTGTCCTGTCGTAACCACACGTCCTGCTTGTAAAGTTAACTCTCCTTCCCCTACTTGCTTCGTCCCATTAGATGCGATAATACGTGAGTCAAAATCCACATCATTACCGCTAGTGTGAAAGTCAATATAAGCAGGACCTGCTGTAGTTGCACCCTTACGCATCTCCAAATAGGAGGTATTATTGTACATTATTTCATTCCATGGACCCCATCTATTATCGTAGGAGTAGAAACTACGCGTGAAAAGTCTTTGATTGTTGGGAGGAAACGTGGAGAAAAATTGAATAGCTCCCGCGGCAGGACTAACCTTTAAATAAAAAGCTTCTTTTACCGGGATATTGCCCATTGTGGACGCATCGGCACTGATCGGGCAATAATATTCTCCCTCCGACTTGTAATTGTTTAAATCCACATTTGGCGGAATCTGCGTAGCCTTCTTTAGACTACCATTCACAGCATCCATAACAGATTTTATCGCCTTCGACGTAGCAGCTAATTGCTCTGACGAACTATCCGTAGCATTGCTCAACTGCACTACACCTTTATTAGTAGTGGTCGCATCTGGAATTTCCGGGTCCAGATGTGCAACTTCCTCCTTCAATGCCCCAACTGCCCCATCGATTTTATCCCAGTTATCGTTCAACATAGTTTGAATATTAAAAGTCTCATTACCATCAATAATAGGGTCCTTTTTGAGTAGTTTCAAATAGTCTGTATTACTAGCCACTTATTGAACACCTCCTGCAAATTTAGACAATATGGTCTGTTCCATTTCCCTCAAAATCTTCTTCTCATGAATATCTCGAATTAACAAATATCTAAACTCATATTCTACAGACAAATGAGCCGGCTTAATCTCTTCAATTGCTGCTTTAAGATCCTCTAGGTTTGGAGGAATACCAATAGTATCTATAAATTTGACCGTGAATCCCCATTCAGTGTGTTGAAAGGTAACATTCAGGGCGCCACCGTCATACGCCTCAGCTACATTTTTAACAAGTCGGCCCGAAAATTTGCCGCTCCCACGGAGCTTCGATTCTACGACCGAACGTCTCTGCTCCAGCGGCTTTTTCAAATCAGCAGGAATACCAAGTTCATTCTCCCAGCGATCCAGCGCCCATGTAGAAGTGCGAACAAAAAACTGGGCCAATGTCTCATCCAATGCAAAATATAGAGCATCCAATTCACTACCCTTTGCGTCCATATCAGCTTGCATAACACGAGAGATTTCGTAATAAGCAGGCAAATAGGAGAATAGCTCCCGTCCTCGCACACTGCGCATTTGACTTTTGATATCCTTCATTACACTCTGTATATTGTGTTGATTATTGTTCAATCCATCACTATACACCGACGATCACCATCCCTTGCTCCGTCGCCTGACCAAATTGAATCCTTTTATGCTGATTACTCCATTTATTCATTTTCGGCTCGGAACGATCAGTCATGGTCGGATTCATTCTTTTACACATGCTCGTCCCCCCTTTGGGTTCAGACTGTTTTTTTGTTCTGTTCGCTATACTGTTTTCTTGCGGAAAATAGAGCTATACCATTTAACCGTTTCTCCCTGCTTATTCGAAACATCCACAGATGACGAATCTTCTACGTTACCCGGTACCAGATCAGAACGTTTGGATAAAATAATCTCCATTACCTTCCCACGCTGTTGTTCATCCAAAACATAGCTTCCAATGATCGTAGCTACGTCGCCCTCTCCCCGATCACAGCGGGTGATGCAGGCATGAGCACAAATACGCAATTGAGCCTCTGTTAAAGCTGCCATGGTTATGATTTCACCTCCGTTTATTTCCCTGTAGTGCCCAGCATAAGCTGAGTCAGCGTTACTTCCAGATCTGCAATACGCTGCTTCAATTGATCTGTCTCACTTGGCTGTTGCTCCGCTTTTTGTATCAGTTCCTTAATTGCTTCCTCGCTTAAGCCTTCACTCCAAAATGTCGTGGGGTCTCTTCTCTCTGGAGACGTAAAGGCCTGGGCAAGATAGACAGGCTCGTCCCCACGTTCGTTTTCCGGTTTGCTTTGCCATTCATCATGAAGCTTCTGAAATGAAGCTTGTGATTCTTTGTTGATCTGCTCGTATGCATTTTGTGCTTCTAACAGCTTTTCACCGTATTCTGCTTCATAAGCCAGCCAGCCTTGGATATCAAAACGAGGATGGTATAAGCCCCGTGGCACTATAATACCGACGGTATAGCCAGCAGGGATGTTTTCTGAATTTGCTTCATCTATAGCACTCGAACTATCGATAGTAAGCTGATAAGTGTCTAGCTGCTCGTCTGTATCAGATAGTGTGAGCGAAGATGAAGTATAAAAAGGGACGACGCCTGAAAAGGCATCGTCCACCAACTCGTCCTCCAGATAGAGGCCATCTGTATTTACTTTAGGTACTGCTTTCATGCGCTTTCCTCCTTATTGTTCGGCTAGGAATGGCGGTATAGAATCTAAGCTAATCCATCCGTTTTGCATCATACTTATCCCGTTTATAGGTAACGGGGTAACGGAACCGTTGCTGTTAATATTCACACGGCCTAACACATCAGTTTGCGTGTCCGTGTTAGCAGCAGTTACTAAAACACGACTCAATTTAGGTCTACATCCGGGCGGCAAAATAAACATAGCGGTGTTAAGCGTACCGAGTTTTAAAACCCCTTTCATGTGTATAAGCCCCTCAGAGTCTTTATAGTACCCAATCTGAGATAGTATTGACGAATAGTTCGACCAGCCATTGAGCAAAGTCGGTACGATCCACGAAGGATTGTCCTTTTCCGCCTTCTTATTCTCCAGCACAGACACCCTCGAATTAGCTTGCTGCACGCTGTCTACCAAATCAAGCAGCAAGGTCTTTTCGTTGATTGCGTATGAGCCTTTGATTGAAACTACAGGTGACTGAGCTAGAGTTAAAAATGAAACCGTATAGGTTACTGTTTTATCGTAATTGGTGGATGGAGTCTCAGCGTAAGCCCAATCATAGGCAGTAGTAAGTCTCCATTTCGAATCTTTTCGGCCATTAGCATAGACGCCTAGTATTTTTCTTGATGGGGTGCTCAAATAACTGGTAACATGCGCTTTAGCCCCAATAAAGGCCGTATTATTATATTCAAAGACTGACGCTCGTTCCCGCAATACAATCCCCGAACCGATTTCTATCAGATTGTCTCCATCAGTAAGCGTTAGCTGCCCTTCGCTAACAATAGGCTCTACTGTAGGTGTTGCGAGTTGATATACGAGTCGATATGGTTCCCAATATACAGCCCTACCGTCTTTACTCAACCCTGGGTCTATTTGAGTTGTTGGCAAAACCGAAGTTGTTGATCCATGATCGTTGATCTTCCTCCAGCTCTTTGGTCCTTGGTTATTAAAAATCTCAGCAGACGTACCGTTCCAATAATACATGTTCCAGCCCATAAAATACGCCTTAATCTCGTCCACTGTAGGTGTGTAGCTGTCTCCCCATCCACTGTCTGCACTAGAGATGGACAGACCCACAACACCGGATTCAGGACTAAGATGGGATTGATCCGGCCCACTCAGTGGGAAAACATGCTGAACCAGCTTACCGTCGAACTTTGTTATCCTCTCACTGTCAACTACTCCATTAGAGACAGGTATTCGAACAACCTTATACCCTGCCGCTGACGCGAAGTAAACCCACGGCAATGAGCCATCCAGTGTCATCCCTTGCCACTTTTTATTTTTGAAATACTGCCCCTCACGCTCGAATACAGTATCAGCATTTGCGCCAGTAACCGGATCAGCGTACAGGTTTGCTTGCAACGCAATCATGGAATCTTCACGTGACTTGAATGGCTTTGCTGTACTGCCGGTGTTGAGAATTGGATTGTAAAATTTACGTTTCGTACCTACAGGCCAACTCCAGGCATCAACGTCAAATTCATTCGTGTATTGTGTAACTCCGCTAACATTCACACCAATTCGAACAGCAGATGCATCCATCTTTATAACTCGTGATTCACCAGGATTAATAAATATACCTTGAATACGTGTTCCTGCGGTGTTAAATACGGATATCCGTACTTTACCTGTGCTTTCAGTCGGATTGGTAATCGTGTACTCTTTGTTCGGAATTACATCAAGATAAATAACTGCGTATGCATCCGTTCCAATTGCTCCGCTCAAAAGCTCTCCCTCAATAGAATATGGCGAATCAATTGATATTTTATGACCTGTTGTTATCCATTCATAAAATGGAGGCAATAAATTCTCCCCATATCGAATCGCATACGGATTACGCACAGGCATTACACTGTCCACGTATGGATATTTGACAGCTACCTGTTCGGCGGTCATGCTATCCAGCGCAGCATATTCTGAAGCGCTAACCTCATAGACACGAATAGCGTCTGCATAAAAAGCTTGACCAGTTGCTGTTGAAATCGATGAAACTTCCAGGTTTGTCGTAGTATCGTTTGCCGGTGCACATTTTGTATAGATCGTTACAAATTGACTCTTATCTACGGACTGCTTGAGTGCCTTATTACCACCTGTAGAAAAGTTTACATAGATATTGTTTGAAGCATTGATGTTTTTAACGTCAGCCAAGGCGATATAGTACCTTCCACCAGTAAGCTTCAATCCGGTACTGTACACGTTATACACGCCGGAAGCGTTCATTGCAGTGACCTTGATAGATCCCGTACCCTGCACCTTATTAGATGTATCAACTGCAAGATCAGCTTCCCAACCTAAAAGGCTACCGATTTGGTCACCAGAACCTGCGCGCCCAAGCAGGTTAACCAGCATTCGTCCGGTTATTCCGGACAAAGAAAATGGAGCCGCCTTAACAGCGTTAAGTATCTGCACCCCGGGTTCCAGCGTAACCTCCTTACGCTCCGTCGTATCCAACCGCTTCTTAATCGCATCCACACCATCATTCACGTCACCTGCAAAATCATCAACAGCGCGCCAGTTTTGATCCAAATACTTCTCCAGATCAAAATACGTTGTTTTGGGCGACGTGCGGTCAATTTGATTTAAGCCCAGATTTGGTGTTTTTTCGCTTGCCATATTACGCGCCACCTCCTAAATATCTATCCTGTGTTGTATGTTCATTTTCATAGATGGTCATAGACTCGACTTCGGCAATGGTCAGGTAGCGTAACTTGTACTCCACCTCCATGTGGGCGGGCTTGATCTCCTCAATGGCTGCCTTCAGATCCTCCACGTTGGGCGGGATTCCGATCGTATCTATAAATTTGACGGTGAACCCCCATTCGGCAGGTCGAAAAGTAACATCTACCGTGCCTCCGTCATACGCCTCGGCTACATTTTTTACAAGCCGGCCGGAAAAAGTTCCTGCCCCTCGTAGCTTCGATTCCACCACTGCACGCCGCTGATCCAATGGCTTTGACAGGTCGGTTTCGATACCCAGCTCCATTTCCCAGCGTTCCAATCCCCACGTGGCGGTACGTACGAAAAACTGTCCCACCGTTGCATCCATTGCGAGATACAAGGAGTCCAGTTCGCTTCCTTTAGCATCCATATCTGAACGCATCACACGTGAGGTTTCATAGTAGGCGGGCAAATAGGAAAGCAGCTCGCGTCCCCGCAAGCTGCTCATTTGGCCCTCTGTATCTCCCGCTATAGTTACCCGATTAGCAAAAGAGTCACTATAGTTGGCATCGTTTCCCTGGATTGGGTTATTGAAAACATCTTCAAAACTGTTCGCTTTATCATTACTCACTGACGCTCACCGTCCCCAGCACCGCCACCTGACCTGATCCAATTTCAATATTTTGATTGCTCTGTCCGTTGATTTTTAGCTCAGAGAAATCAATAATAATCGGAATGTCCAGCAAAACAGCAGAAATCCGGGTATATCGTACCAACGGGTCTTCCTTGTAAAAAGCAAGCTGCTTCAAATAAGTCCGGACACCGCTTTCGATCAGCTTTTTGATTTCATCCAGTGTGGACGGCTTCTCTTTGGTGCGCTGTACCTTGACCGAGATGTTAATTTCCACCTCTGTCGCTGGCATGATCGTCACCACAGGCCCCGCTGGTGCCAGCCCTTCGCCTTGCCCATCCTGAGTCGGATCAATATACTTCTGAACAGCAGCGACGATATCCGGACTGGCAGCACGTTTATCCGTGTCCAGCACATATAAAGCCACCGTACCCGGCCCTTTCCACAGCGGAACAACCTCCACGCCGCCTACTCCGGCGATTTCATTCGCCCACTGCGTGTACTGCGCCTTGTTGCCGCTCGTGCCCTGGTTCCGCACCTTGGCATAAAAACGCTCCAGCAACAGCTGGTCGCTCTCAATGTCCGTGCCACTTTTAGTCTCCTCCGCATTCATAACAGAGGAAACACCACTGACTGGGCTCGCCATCACCTGAATGACACCCGCGGGTACGTTACCGCTGCGACCGGGATTGACTGCCCGAATCGCCGCTTCTCCTTTACCCTGCTCATCCAGCGTGACTGATGCCGTGGTCGCATACTCAATGGAAGCTTCCCCCGATACATCATCTGCCGGGGTCGCCACCAAGGTTCCCGCCGGGACGGTCGTTCCCGCTGTGCCCGTGAACGTGACCATACCTGAGGCAGCAACCGCTTCCCGCCGTGTCACTCCATGCTCTGCTGTTCGCAGATCCAGCTCAGGCGAGCGAAAATCCGGGTTATCGCTGGCCGCCGTACTGGCAAAGCCCCGGCGCAGCAGCTCCTGTGCCCAGATTGCCGCTTCGGAGAGCATAAATGCCACCGGTGCCTGCGCATCCCAAATAAAAGAACCCTCGGACTTATCAATGTCCGAAGGCACTTTTTCCAGCATACGACTTAAAATTTCCTCTTCCGTCTGGTCTACCAAATATTCCGGTAAGTCTGCCATTAGATCACCACACTTTCCACAATTTCCGTTTCATCTCGCACATTCGTAATCTGGCAGCTAAAATGGCACGCCTCGCCTTCCCAGCTAAACGTAAACTGATCCACACTAGCCGTGCGAGCATCTGCCAGCAGCGCTTCGGTGACCATTCGCTTGATTTCACTTTCCTGCACACCGTGCCCATAGCTGCTGCCGATCAGTTCCTCTAGCTCGCTACCATAGTCGGGAGAATAGATCACATGACGGTAGCGGGGGGTACGAATTGCTTTTTCACACCACTGCACCCAGGCTTCTTTTTCACCTATAGTCACGATTTTACGACTAGGGCTCATAACAAATTCTCCGGCTTCAAAATCAAACCGCCAGCTTCGTCCAAATACCGCCCGGTTATCCTCCAGCACAGCCGGGTCCGTAATATCTGTCCAAATCATATCATCCGTTTCGGGAAATAAATTAGCCACGTCCACTCACCACCTTGCACACCACAACCACATCGTTGCCGCTATTCACCCGAACCGCAAGTACGCGATCTCCGGGTTTAAGTCCTTTGTTCAGGCTCAGATTCACATCCTCCAGCTCGTCCTCCCCGATATAAAAGGAAGTTTTCAGCTCCTTGCCCTCCCAATTCTCCGACTCTACTGCGGTTGAGGTTCCTTTGTACATATGACGCGGTACAGACAGCAATCCCGGCAGCTCGGCGACCAGATAATCCTGAAGCTCATGTTTAAAATCGTCCAGCTTGATTCCCGTGGAGGTAATCGTGCCTAGTACCGCGCCCACTCCACTCAGCGCTTGCCGGGTGTGTCCCGCCATAGACGACTGCATTACACTTACAAATGCACCATAGGGGTCTTTACTCAAGAAAATACCTCCTTTTAACCATATCGAAGGAAGCGAGCTCTAAAGTCATATTCCCAGGATTCCCCAAATCCCGACTGACTGATGTAACGATCAGCTTCAACCCTTGTAACATTACAGCTTCACCAGCACGTAGGGTATTAATATCTGGTAAATTAACCGTAAAAGTTTCCTGAATTCCAGTCAGATGACTTTTTGCAAGCTTACTGGCTCCACCAGCTGCTTTCACTTGATCATCCTCTACCAGTTTTTGCAAAGTACCTAGCGCTTTAGTATCCCCTTCTGCTACAGCCAGCACCTTAGATGGCACCTCTTGTCCGCTTCCTACATTCTCATTGGCTGTCATCACTTTGACTTTAGTTACAGCTCCCTCAAGTGTCCGCAACTGAGTAAGATCAATAAATCGGTCTAAAACGTAGGGGGAAGGATTGCTACCGATTTTAAATAGCTCTAATCCAGCACTTGTCATGCGCAACTGGTACAAATCTCCACCCAATTTTGCTGTCTCTTTCAAATCAGCAAGCATCATGGAATATAGGGTCTGGGCACGATAAATACCTTTGCCTAACTGTACTTTCGTATCAGGTATTGAGGCGACCTGAAACTTCCAATCCTTCGCGTATTTGCGCAACCGTTGTGTGGCTGTCTGTCCTTTGGTAAATAAATATTCGTCCTCGGATTTATCCAAATAGATCGTCCGATCATATACCACCAGAGAGAAACGTTTTGTACCGCTGTTAGAGCTCTCTACTTCCCACACAACAGCCGGGTGGAGTAGCGGTACCTTCACATTTTTCCCAAATGGAATTCCACTGACACGAATAGGCATTCCCGGAGTAATCGTGGGCATATCATTTGAAGCAGCTACTCGGATGCTGGCCTGATATGCAATTTGATTAAGAGCATCTTTTAAAGTTATTTTCTCGACCAAGGGGGTAAGATCATATCTATCTTGAAGTATCACCTGATAGCTCATGGCATCACCAGCTTTTGACCCACTTTAATCATATTCGGATTCTTGCCTATGACCTTTGTATTCATTTGATATATGCTTTTCCATTTGGAACTGTCTCCCAACTCCAGCTTTGCAATTTTGGAAAGCGAATCCCCTGTCTTGACAGTATACGTTTTAGATTTGACTTTAAGATCCGTACGTGGAAGGGTTTTTGAGTTCACTTTTTGGGGAGAGCTTCCAGTTCGTAATGCTATTTTGGGTTCACGCCATGTACGCAAAGTAATTTCAAAATAGATATCCCCTGACTCTCCTCCACGAAAGGTCGTATTATGGGCAATGATAAAAACAGGAACATTAATGAGTGTATTCGTAATAATAAATTGATACGGATTCTCTGCCTTTAACATTGCATTTAACCTGTTCATCGCTTCATTAGGATCAGGAATATTTTTATAACGGCAATAAGATGCATCATACACCTTGGGAAAAAATGAAGAAAAGGTGATTTCTTTCACCTTTTCTCCTTGTGGGAAATCAAATTCTCCGTGTGTAAGCATCGTAACTGTCTCATATCCCTTTTGTCGTGAAATGTTAACCTCTTCAGGATTAACTGGAAATTGAAATACACTTCTACCATTAATCAAAAAAAAGTCTATACTCATGGCCCCCCTCCTTTCTACTATGATAGATTTACGTTAGGTTAGTACAGCTTTACCCTTTTTAAGGGAGCTATTGTCCCCTCCACCTCTATTAATAATTGCCTGTCGCACCTCATTTACGATCCGGTGTCCTACTTGAAGCGCCATCGCGTCAAAATCAATAGAATCTTCCTTGACTGTTACCTGTACTGCCCCTGGAGGCAACGTTACACTGATTTGATTGTTCGTTTCTGTCTTGAAATCCTTGAGAAAACCTGAAAAGCTGCTCATTTGCTCATCCGTTATTTGCACGAGCTGCGGAGCAGGTTTTCCTCCATTCGCTGTAGGAGCCTGTGAACCACCTGGCCCCATGCCTTGAGTTACCTTGGAACGGTTTTGGATATCCTGGATAAAAGATGGTAACGGCAGTCCCGGATCTACCGAAGGAAATCTTGACAGAGCTAACGACATCCCAGGTGTGGTGGAAGCGGGATTATAAGCTTGTGAGATCTCATTTACAGATACAGCAGGTTGTGATTTTTCTGGTTCTTTTGAATAACCAAATATATTGGATAAGTCATTTTTCAAACTATCTGTTTGACTGGAAAACCAATTACTTACATCAGATGCTTTATCACTCATCCAATCCGTTGCTTGGGAAGCTTTTTCGCCAACCCAATCCTTTGCAACAGTAGCTTTTTCGCCAATCCAGTCCTTTGCACCAATGGCTTTTTCGCCAACCCAGTCCATTGCAGAAGTAGTTTTTTCCCCGACCCAATTACTCATTTCAGAGAACTTTTGAGCTAACCATTCACCTGCTAAACTATCTACTATAACGCCTACAATTGCACCAATAAGAGCACCTATTGCAGAACCTATACCTGGAGCAATCATTGTACCAATAGCTAAACCAGCTTCGGTAAAACCATTTCCTATAACCGCTGATGTAATAGCAGCCGGTCGTTCTTCTGGCGACGCTGCAGCAATGTCTGCAGCATCTAAAAGCCAGCTAAATGGCCCAAGTAACTTCTTGCCCCCCTTCATAGCCCCCTTGCCTAGCTTCTTAAGCGTATTGCCCGGATTCTCGCCAAGTATTTTTTTTCCGAAATCAAAGATTTTTCCAAACATTCCCTTATTTCCATTTGGAGTCGGCCGTCCCCCTGGAATTCCCGGCTTATTGGTAGGCTTAGAGCCTGGTTTTGGGTTTAAAAGACTCTTTACCTTTTCCCACAAATCAGAAAACCCTGGTTTTTTTCCAGGATTTTTTTTGTTCTTCTTATTGTCTTTCTTTTTGTATTTACGATCAGGTCCGTCTTGTTCAGGAGCGTCTCTTTTGCGGCCGCCTTTTTTTCCACAACAACAATCACAAATCACCTTTATTCTGGGAGAAACTCGAATGGGGCCTGTTTTCACATTGATCTTAGGCGCATACTTTGGAGCCGCCACTCTAATATTCAATCTCGGCGGTTTAACCTTGATATCATAATTAAAGTTAAAGTCAAATTTAGGATCCTTTATCTCTATGTTTGCAGTAACGCTAACAGTCTTCTCTACAATATTAGAGATATTTAAATTGTTCCCCTCAGAGCCGCCCCCCCTAGCCTTCTTCTTATTTGTACCCTCTTGATCAATGCCCGTTTTAGCACGCGCAACAATGTAGACATCCTTAAGACTTTTTAGCTTTCTGATGAGCGCTTCAAGCACTGGAGTGGCCTTGTCAATTAGAAAGACTTTTGGCATAATACGCAGGCGACTAAGACGAATAGCCAGACTGTAAATGTTACCTAGATGCCTATGCATATACTTGAGTTCAGTATTAAGCTTAATCAAGCTCTGATAACGAGCGCGCCCTAGCCGATCAGAAAGTCGCTGTATCTGCTCAATATAACGACTTGTGGCTTTAAGTTCCCGGTTTGTAATGATCAAATCCTCTACATCTGTAACAATATTAACTCTGTAGCTACTTGATCCTGCCATCTATTCACCTCCTAACGTATCATTGCTGTATTTGTTTGGATAATGCATCCAGTTCCTCTTGCGCAAATGCGATTAGCATGGATTTTTCTCCTCTGTTTAAGGCCCAAAACTCTCCGGGACGGAGATGATGCCGTATCCACAAATGATACAGCAGCGTCGTCATCCCGCCGGAGCGAATCAGTTTTTTAGATCATCAATCTCCACACCGAAGCCGGATAGTTCCAGAACTTTGTCACCCACCGCATCCAACTCACCAGCCAAAAGCATACGACGTACTGCCTGTTCACCACCGGACAATTTGAGACGGCTAGTGATTCGTGGATCACCCCATCCATTAATTTGGAGGCCTTTGACTTCCAGTCCAGCCGTAGCTTCAGAGATAAGCAGCGCATTAAATGTTTCAGTATCTACTTTTTCATCCACACGGCCTTTAATTGTTTTACGAATTGTGCAACGCTCACGGATGCTATCGACTTTGTTGGATGTTAAGCCACGAAGTGTGAGAAGCATATCCAAGCGTTGAATACGAACAGTTTCCTCTGGTAATTTGTCTGCGGCTTCAAAAAGACTATCTAAAATTTGTTCTTCTGACATGTTTTCTGGCAAGCTCATTTTATATCCCCCTAATATTTTTTAATTAGGCCTGGATTACTCCAGGCCCACTATTAAGCAATAAATTACTCAGCTACGATAGGATCGAGAAGCTCGTAGCCTTCAAAGGTAAATGTCGTTTCCTCCGGTACTTCTTCTCCAGCGGTCCAGTTAGCCAACTGAATTTTATCTGGCATGCAGCGAATCAAGCGAACACGCTCATGTCCAAAAGATTCGGGGTCGTCCAGCTTGGAAATGATATCGAATTTTGCAAAGCCACGACGAATCATATCAGAAGTTACTTTGTAACCACTCATTGTCCCAGTCCCTTTTTTGGCTCCATTTTTATGCACTTTCCAGGTATTACCTACCAAATTCAGTTCTCTTTTATCAATTTCCACACTGGCTTCTAGCTTGTTGACATGTGTCTGCCAAACCCCGTCAATATATGCCTGACCATACGTACCTAAAATGACTCTTGAAGCATCCAACATTTATTTTTCCTCCTCAAAATGATCCATAATATAGTTTTGGATTTCTAATTTTCCACGACCTTCTTATTGCACGTAAAATGTGCCGAACAGTTGCTCCATCACGTCGGTCAGCTTCACGTTCCATTGCAGGAACACTTGATCCGGCTCCGGTTTGATAACTGGCGCATCACCATAGTAAGCCGGATCGAGAATGACATCGTAGCCATCGGCTTCGATCACGTTGCTTAGCGACAGCTGTGCCAGGTATTCTTTGATCGCACCGATGAGAGCCAGACGGCCTTCCACCGTGTTGTTGATTTTGCCAATGTAAGTCTCTTCGGCTGCACGCTGCAAGTCAGCGTTAATAGCATCCATGACACGAATAGAACGGATTTTCTTCCATGCGTTGTTTTGTCCAGCAGCCGGGTTCACCAAGCTGTTGATCCCACGCAACGCTTTGACCTGACGGCCGTCGAAGAACAGCAGGAAGACACCATTACGGACAGCCTGCTCCTGCTCGGAGCGTGTCCAGCGGCGGGTCACGTCCTCAAAAGGCGTCACCGCATATGTGGCGGATTGATTCAGACGTTGACCTGCGATCAGTCCGGCTACATAAGCAGCCGTTTGAGCGGAGCTGTAGTCCGTACCTGCCAGACGCACGCCAGTACCCACGTTTACGATACCTTCATGGTTGAGCGCCAGAGAACGGGCAGAGGCCAAGCTGACAGCGGTTTTGGATACATCATCTGCCGCAGAACCACCGAACACGGCGATAACGCCCTTGCCTTCGCCCCGGACACGCTTGATCCACGCGGCAAAGCTTTGCAGCAAGGCCAGATCGGCTGCATAATCGAGCGCGAGGACGTTAAATTCCTGTCCTTCCAGCGCTTCCTGCATCGCGATATAATCGGCGTTAACCAGCGTGCTATTACCGCTGTTGCCGCCAGTGAGATGTACGCCGCTGACATCCGCCGGAATGCCGCCATTACCGACAACCTCGGCCTTCACCCATACATTTTCGCTGTTCTTGTTCATCGCTTCGGCAATCGAAGCAGCCGTACCGTCGCTGCCTTTATACGTACCCAGCAGCTTAGTGCCCTCATAGAGACGCACCTCACGGGCTTGCTCGTCACCCAAGGTTGGCTGTACCGTTACGGCAAAGCCATTACCGCGACTACCTGTGTACAAAGCCTGCAAGCGCAGCACATCGGTTGGTGCCTCACCGCCGCTTTTCAGCGTCACAGTTGCTGGTGCAGCCGTGTCATCTGCCAAACGGTAGGCCAACAGCTTTTTCGGTCCACCCAGCAGAGCCAGATACAGCGTAGAATACGCTGTTGCTCCATCCAGACTGTCATTCGAAAAGATTTGGCTGATCGCCGTTTCGCTACCAATCTCTACAAACTCACGTACAGGACCCCAGTTGGCTTTAACCGGTACAACGACCGTACCGCGCGAGCCACCTTGAATTGCTGAAGCCGCCGCTGCCTGAAAATTCATATACAAACCCGGCAATACTGGTTTATTCGTGTTTTCCCATGTTCCGCCTGCCATAATTAATCCACCTTCGCTTTCATAAATTGTTCGATTTTAGTGTGTGCTTCTGCTACCGTGAACAGCTTGTCCTGTGTGCCAAAAAAGGCGCCTGCCAGCACTTCTTCCTTCACGGAAAACAATTGTTCCGCGTGCTCCTTAAGCTCCTTCAGCGTATAGCGGGGGCCGCTTGCTTCCTGCCCGGCATTGACCGGGGCCTGCTCGTTGTTTTCCAAGGTCACTCGGACCACCTCATTTCAAAATAGGATGAATTTCCACTCTGCGGATTAACGCCGCTTCCTCAGCCGGACGCATACGTCGCTGTACCAGCGTCAGCCGGAGCTGACCGTCCAAAATCGCATCCGCCTGCAAATCTGCGGAAGCTTCTGACGTAGACATGTAACGGCCCTTCTCCTGATCCAGAGGAAGCTGAATTTGGGCGGCAAAGCCCTCGACCAGCGCGGAAGCCGCGCGGTTCTCTTCAGCAGTGTCCGGGGCAATAACGTGCCCGATGAACCGTTTGCGAAGTTCATACATCGAGGCTCCCGCCATCCTGGTCTCGCAGCCGCTCAGCCGCCATAAGACCGCATGCCGTCCCGGCTGTGCGGGCCATGCATCGGCGTACACCGACCACGTCTCGCCCAACTGCTTCTGCGTCCAGCGGGTCAGCGCCGTCAGCCATTCATCCGGCTGTGCAACACCGTTTGCCGGAGCGGCCGCCGGACTACCCTCCGTTTCAGGCACATACACGCCAAAACGTAGCGTTCTGTAGGCCTTGCCCGTAACGGTATCCAGCTTTTCCGCATCCCGCACGCCCAAATAGTGCGCGGTAAAAGCCGACGTGTCCTCGCCTTCGCCTGTCACCGGTTCCCGGTGCAGTCCGGCAATCAGGGCGTTCGCCCATACATCGGCCTGTGCCAGCCCGGCTTGTCCTGCGTACAGCTTGATGCGGACAACCTGCCGATATCCGGCCCAGGACGACTTCCAAATTTCCTCGCCCAGCGCCATAACGGCGTACGGCTCCTCTGCCGTCTGCGACGGTGGCTGAACATCGTATACGCGCCCTTGAAGCGCTGGAACAATGTCAATGAGCTTTTGTTTAAAGGCTTGTCTCATCCTGCGGCATGCCACCTTTGCGCATCCTGCACTCGCATGTTGTGGCTGCTTACCCAAGCTTTTTTCCACTTTCGTGTTCTCATCCGGCGCAGCCTCGTACTCATGCATTGCAGCATCCCTTGCTTAGGCAACACGACTCCTCCTTTCTATTCAACGAATTCCCGGGAATCGACAGGGACGACAACCGCATGAAAAAACCGGCCCTGATGGCCGGCTAACTTTTGACTGTGTGTGTCTTCGGTATGTCCTCTTGTCTTGATTCCCGATGATATAATCTTACACCCTTATAACGAATGCGTTGCCGGGGAAAAGGACGATAAAAGCAGAGACTAGGGATGAAGTTGGGTGGTATTTTGAGAACGTATGTTCGTGTTAATAAAAAAGACCTTGACCCCTGCTATTACAGGAAATCAAAGCCTTTTAAGAAATGATATTAAAATAGAAATGCGAACGAATGGATAATTATTACATCACCCCCATTTTCGATCCGTGCCCTTCTGTAAGCCAGCCAGATTCAAAACACCTTGATCCGCCAGTGCAAGCGCCATTTTGTAAAAAGCCCGGGTGCGGATTTTCGTGTACGTATCTTTGCTTACTGGCGGATCGAGCACATAATTGTAAACCTTGTAGTCGAACACATCGTCATCCTTTAAATAGCGCTCACGGATGAGTAACTGTTCGCGTTCATTCAAACGGCCGACTACGACATCCACCATTTCGCAATAAGCCAAACGAGCTGCAGGAGCATCTACATTATATACGGCTGTCCGTGCCGTTGGATCGCTGGTCACATTCGTCGGGCCGTTCGGGCGATCCGTATAGCCGGCAGTAATGAAACTTTCCCGGTCCATAAAGGTAATGGTTTTATAAATCCGATATTTTTCAAATACCCCCTCCAGTGCGTTCTGCGTTTTGCGTCTGTCTAATTCGGGTAAGTTATTTTTCATGTAAAGCAACACTCCTTATCTTATGCCTTTTGACAATGATGTATTTTTTTAAATCGTACAACTCTTACGTTTACAATTCGTTCCCCTTTTGTTCGTATTATGAGTATAACATAACATTATTTAGGATAGCTATCCATCGGCAAAAAAAGCGATCTAGCTTCAAAAACAGGATATTCGCTTTATTTTTCTATGCCTTTTGGCATATTACGTGCTTTTACTATTTGCCTAATGGTATAATGGAACTAATCTTTTATTCTGTTGCAGAAGGGGGTCGCCATTGTGGAACAACCAGCATTCGGAACATACTTAAAGCAGCAGCGTGAGCACAAGCAATGGAGCATTAACCAATTGGCAGAAGTGGCTGGCATCAGCAATTCACAAATTTCCCGTATTGAAAACGGACTGCGTGGCGTACCCAAGCCCTCTACTCTCCGCAAAATAGCGGACGCGCTCGGTGTATCGTATACCGAGATGATGAAGAACGCCGGATATTGGGGAGACGATGATTCAGTAGAGCAGCATTCACACGAGTCCTATCGTTCCAACGTACCGGAATGGGCTACTTCCAAAGACCGCCGGGATTTTAAAAAAATGCTGGAGGAAGACGGCGAATTGATGTTCGACGGCATTCCGCTGGATGAAGAAGATCGTCAACGGATCAAGGATGTGCTGACAGGTCTGTTCTGGGAAGCCAAACAGATGAACAAGCATAAATCCAAATCGCCCCCAACGGGCAGTGATCAGGAATAGCAGGTGAGCGCATGAACGAACTCATTCACAAACTCGTCCGAAAATACCGTACGAACTGCCCCTTCGATATTGCGGAAGCTCTGGGTATCCATATCCGTTACAGCGATCTGGGTCCCGCAACCAAAGGGCTGTACTATCGCAAGCTACGCAGGAGATTCATCGTCATCCACAACGGGCTTACACCGGAGTGGGAACGATTCGTCTGTGCGCATGAATTGGGGCATGACCGACTTCATAAAGGCGTCAGCCGCTTTTTTATGGAAGAGCATTCCTATTTCTGCCCCGGCAAATTTGAGATGCAAGCCAATCGGTTTGCTGTGCTTTTGCTCAGTGAAGGACAACCGCCGCTTACTGACGAAACGCAGGAGCACTATTTATCCCGGATCGGTCTGCCCAAGGAGGCTATCCTTTTTATTGACCCTAAAACAGAACATTAGTTCTCACATATAATTGTTGTTTATTACTTCCTCTTCAATATAGGTAATTTCACGATGGCTTTAACAACCGATATATAAAAAAATTTTCATTGCTCTTATATAAAATAGAAGTTATTTTTACAATCTTCTGATAAAATGTGGACGTAAGCGGTTTCTCTAATTCATTCATTTTATAGGAGGTTGAAAGAACAACATGAATTCATGGAAAAAAATCTCGTCCATCTTGACGACCGCCGCGCTCCTGCTCGGATGTCTTGGAACAGCAGCAGCAGACCCGGCAGCCAGTACGGGAACAGCGGGAAGTGCAACTCCTCCGGTCAGCGGGAAACACATCACCATCCTACATACGAACGACACCCATGCCCACGTGGTCGCTAACGACAAGGAAATGGGCTTCGCCAAGCTGGCAGGCATCATTGACCAGTACCGCGCTTCCAATCCCAATACGCTGCTGCTGGATGGCGGAGATACGGTTCATGGAACGACCTTCGCTACCTTGGTCAACGGCGAGAGCATCGTGAAAGTAATTAACAAGCTTCGCTATGATGCGATGGTACCAGGCAACCATGAGTTTAATTACGGCTGGAAGCATCTTGTGGAGCTGAGTAAGGAAATTCAATTCCCGGTACTCAGTGCCAACATTAAGCAAACAGACGGAACACGTTTGTTCCAGCCTTATGTCATTAAAGAAGTAGATGGCGTTAAAATTGGCATTATCGGCCTGACTACACCCGAAACGGCATACAAAACGAATCCTAAAAATGTCGAGGGCATTCAATTCACCGATCCTGCTGTTGAAGCCAAAGCGGCTGTAGATGAAATCCGCAGTAAAGTGGATGTTGTCGTGGTCCTCGGTCATCTGGGACAGGATGCATCCAGCAAAGACACGAGCCTTAAGGTCGTGAAGGAAGTGCCCGGCATTGATATTTTCATTGATGGACACAGTCATACCGTACTGGAAAAAGGCTTGGTCGCTGACAATGGTACACTGATTGCAAGCGCGGGCGAATATACGAAATATCTGGGCGTTGTGGATTTATGGGTTGACGGCGGTAAGGTTACCCAAAAACAAGCGAAGCTGATTGATTCGACGCAAGCAGTCGATGTTCAGCCCAATGCTGAAATGGCTACATTGATCGCCTCTGTTCAGAAGGAACAGGAACCTATCCTCAAAGAGGTTGTAGCACAAACGAGTGTGAATCTGGAAGGAGCGCGTGAAAAGGTACGTGCAGGTGAAACCAATCTTGGCGACCTGCTCACCGATGCCATGCGTGATATTTCAGGGGCAGATGTGGCCCTGACCAACGGCGGCGGCATTCGGGCGTCCATCAAAACGGGAACAGTAACCAAGGGAGACATCATCACTGTGCTGCCCTTCGGCAACCAGATTGTTACCCTGAAAGTGAAAGGCTCCGACATTCAGGCAGCACTTGAAAATGGCACTGCCTCCTATCCGGAGCCAAGCGGCGGTTTTCCACAGGTATCGGGGATCTCGTTTAAAATAGATACATCAGCAGCCAAGGGGAGCCGCGTCCATTCCATCCTGATTGGCGGAAAAACGCTTGATCCTGATGCCACGTACACACTGGCAACCAATGACTTTACGGCTGTAGGCGGAGATCAGTATACAATGTTCGCCAAATATCCGCAGGCAGGTATGTTCGGATCGCTTGACGAGGCGCTGATTCGCTACATGCAAAAGGTTGGCTCCGCCAGCCTGCAAGTACAAGCAGACGGCCGCATTCAAGAAGCCAAAGCAGACGGCAAGGCTTCCGTTCCTGCTGCCCAGCCTGTACCATCTGCTCCAACCGCAACACCGGCACCTGTGCAGGAAGAACCGCAAGTGGTCTCTACCCCGTCTGCGAAACCTGCACCAGCCAAAGCTCAAACAGCGAAGCCACAGCAGACAACGGCTTCTGCGCAAGCTGCAAATAGCCATGTGTATATTGTAAAGTCCGGGGATACACTGTATGACATTTCCCGCCAATACGGGTTCACCTGGCAACAGCTTCAAAAGCTGAACAAGCTGAAAAATCCTCACCGCATTTATCCGGGGCAAAAGCTTGACCTCCCGGCCTAATTCAATAAGCTTGTAAAGGCAGCGTCCGAAATCCCAGTGGTTTCGGACGCTGCTGTATGTCAGGAGGTTATTTTTATGCGTTAGTCCAAACTCATTTGGAATCGCATATTTTTTCAAAAGCCAGCCTTTTAGACGCTGACAAGTTGTGAACCGAGAGGTATGATGGAGAAGACCCATTCGGGCAGAAAACATCCATCCCGTTCTCCAATGGGATCAGTTATATGTGTGGAAGGAGCACAAAAATGCAATACATTATTTATGATCTTGAGTTTACCGTTAGCCGTAACGCCAGATATTCCTCCGAAATCATTGATATTGGTGCCGTCAAGGTCATGCAGGGAGACGATGGCCTGTACGTTGCAGACACGTTTCACAGCTTTGTCAGACCTTCGAATCGGCCTGTGCTGTCTACGGATACCGTGCAGTTTACCGGTATTACTCAACGAGACATTGATGCGGCCCCGCTCTTCCCTGAAGCTGTGAAGCAATTTATCGCATGGCTCGGAACGGACTCACCCTATTACTTGTGTGCATGGGGGCCGGATGACCGTCAGAAGCTCGTATCCCATTGCCGCACCCATCATGTGGACCTCCATTGGATTCATAATACGAATGATATACAAAAGCAAATCTCCCGTCTGTTTGGCTCCAATGGTAAGTACCGTCAGCTGAGCTTGTCCCAGGCGCTGGAGCTGTGCAACATTGACTTTGACGGTCAACAGCACCGTGCGCTGGACGATGCAGTGAATACCGCTCAGGTTTTCATGCACCATTTTGATCGTATCACATTAACCCATAACGCTTCTGACGATGAAGAAAGCCGGGGCTCAAAGCTCGTATACTCTACACCGGAAGAAGAACAGGAGCAGTACAGTCCATTCGGCAATCTCGCCGACCTGTTTAAGGACCGTTAGGCGGATAGCACCCCGGCCCGTTCCGGGGGATCTATCACCCCCTTGTCATTCTTGATTCCCTGCCTTTTTATCGGAATAAAACGCCCCCCAGGTTCGGAGCATTTCCTGCATTCGCTTGCGGTATCGCAAAGGCTCCAAAATTTCCGCCTCCGCTCCATATTGAGTGAGCCAGTCCAGAAATTCACCATCATGATTAACCGTTACCTCAAACAATAGACTTCCATCCGGCAAATCCTTGAGAAAAGGCTTAATGAACAGCTCCTCTTCTTTGACCCGATATACAGATTCGGCAGAAAACCTCACCACAAACCGAATATTTTGGTTCCCCTTGGTAACCGACCAGGTTCCCTTAAAAAACATTTCCATTTCAGAAATATTCTTCTGAAACGTATACGGCAAAATCCTCAGATTTCGAAAACGGCTGATCCGAAAGGTTCTCATGGCGGCTTGCTTGTGACAAAAACCAAGCATATAAAAACGCCGATCCTGCGGAACCAGACAATAAGGATCAATCTGAACCAATGATACATCTTCATTTTGAGGCGAACTGTACTCCGCTTCAATAGTCTGCTGTGTAAGACTTGCCAAAACAATCAGCCTGAGCAGATAAGGCTGGTTTTCCCGCTCAAGTGTCGAGCCGAGCCGGACGATATTTTTCATTTCCTGCGCGAAGCTTGTCTGGTCCATCTTTTTTTTCTGACTGGAGGCCATCACTTTCTCATAAGCACTTTCAAAAGCTGGTGGTAAAAGAGGCTTTACGGTTTCCATGACATCCCCCAGCTTGGCAAAAGCCTGTGCCTCTTCTTCCGTCCAATTGAGAGGATACAAGGCGAAGTTACTAATAAATATGTATCCTTTGCCATGCCCCATATTGGCTATTGGAATATGCATAGCGCTTAGAGCCTCCATATCTCGGTAAATGGTGCGTTCTGATGTTTCACAACGTTCGGCAAGCTCTCTTGCCAATATCCCCGGATTTGCCTGAACAATAGTAATAATCCGCATTAACCGTATCAACCGATCAGTCAAGGAAGTCTCTCCTTTACAAAAAGATAGCAAATTAGACTCACTATATTACATAAATAAACTAGTATAATTGCCTACTTTAAATTTTAATTTCGGTAAAGCGAACATCCTATACAGATATTCCTTTATTAACAAAGACTTTAGAACTATACGTATTAAATGATTCAAAAGTCCCACTCCATTTATTGCGTACGGCAAAGAGTAATTCAGCTTCTTCCAAATATTCCATGTCTTCTGTTCTCGCCGCCCGTATAAGCAGTTCATCTGCTTGTCTGGTAAGGACCAACGCCCCTCGCTCATGCTCCCCCTTCTCGTACATACGCAATGCTTTCTTCACAATCGGAGCCGTCTCATTCAGCTTTATGTATTTCTCCACCTTTGGGTTGGATGGAATGCTCAGCAGACCAAGATGATGCGTGTAATGGATATAGAGCTGATCTGTTCGAATCTGCGTCCGTTTCTCCTGAGTTGGCTTACGCCAGCTCCACTCCATTAATCCAATGGTATGTCTTCCGGAAGAGTGGGCCGGTATAAAAAATGACAAAATAGCCTGCTTATACTTCCCCCTCCGCAGATCACCACAGTGAACAAGCATGCACTCTCCGTCTTCGGAGCGATTGAAGCTGAGCCTGGCCCCATCCACTTTTAATAGATTTACCCCACTCTCTGGAATGAACCGGAGTTGCAGGTCACATCCAACTGTTTTCGGCATTAAAGTCCCTTTTCTTTTACGTATAGCCCCATGGCCCCATTCTATCAGCAGATTTACTTGTTCGGACCCATTCGCAGATATAGACTCTTTGTCCCATGTGTACGTTACGTTAACCATTGACTTCATCACTGGTAAATTCCCCCTAAAAAGAACATGTAACTCTAAATTAACAGTGTTATCTGACACTATATTGTCAGGGAACGTAAGTTCGTTGCCGAAAATTATACATGGTAATCTATAGGAAGGGGGAGTATATCAATAAATAACATTTTAGCCCAATGAAATTGCATAATTACGCAAAAAAACAGCCTGGCATAAGCCGGGCTGCATTATAGTCTCTTTTCATATATAAAACTAAGAATTTGTAGTTTTTGCCAAAGAAATATTCGCTTTTGTGCAAATATCGGAAACAGGCGCAAAAGTTATGCTGTCCACCACCAGTTCCTTCGACAAAGGCTTTCCGTTTACGGTTATTTTTAACGTTTTATAGGTTTGTTCTTTTTCGTTCATCGTTCATTTCCCCTTCTAAATTCTTGCTTAATATATTTATACTCATTTCTGTTCTTCATCAAATAGGGTTGGCTCTTGTATGTGCTCGCCAGAAAATTACCGGAATGTTTCTGCTTCCTTGATATACCCGTTTTGAGGTACACTTAAACTAAAATATCGACTTTTTTTGTAAATATTTCTCCCGGATTTGTCATCCTGTTATTCTAAACTTTGAACCCTAATCATTACACTGTACGTAACCATAAGATATGGGTAATTATGCTTATCATTTAACATCTTGGTGCATCAGAAGGAGGAATATCTCTTGGTACGACAAATTTCTCGCTTTGCTTTCTGCCGCCGTGTCGTCTGCGCTGCTGTAGCGCTTATGTTTATTTTTGGAGGAACCGGAGTTCCGGGAGCGCATGCCGCCTACTGGGATGATGTATACCAGGGCTTTGAGCAATTTTCCAGGCTGCCTGGCGATGTATATCAGCTCAAGGAAAGCTATAAGCAAACGCAGGAAGAGCTGCAAAAGGCCCGTAGCAGCATTGAGGCTTATCAGGAGCAAAACGCACAACTATTACAGCAAAATCGCAAGCTGACCGACACCGTTACCGAGCTGAAAAATCTTCAGGTTCAGCGCGATCAGGCTTCACACCGTAACAGGATGCTGATCCTCACAGCCGTCATTCTGCTGGCTGGTTATTTTATCGGTATCCGCTTGCTACGTTACGGGATGCGTCGACGTTCAAGAAGATACTAACCGCCTGAAAGGATGAAAGGTCAGAATGGACATACAAGCAGGACAACACCATGATGAGAGCGTCGGTTCGGTCGTAACGCTTGATCTGACGGAGGGAGAAAAGCTGCATGTTCTTCACCCGCAGCAAATCATCGCGTACCGCGGACCGAGCTCAGGTCGTAGCGACAAGCTGATGAATATTAAAGGCATGTACCGCAAGCACAAGCTGATTCAGGCCGATTTTACAGGAGCTTGCCGTCTGATTGCCGCACTTCCCCCCGGCTTCAGTCTGAAAATGATTGAGCTGGAAGGAGGCGATGATCTGCTATACGATTTTCGCAACCTGTTCTGGTACAGCTCCGGTATCCATATGCGCACCAAGCTGCTGAGCGTGAAAAACATGTTGTTCAGCCGCGATGTCATTAAAATGAAATTCGACGGCATCGGGCAGATCGGTCTATTGACTCAGGGACTGGTATGCCAGGAACAGCTTCATCCAACAGATCCAATATATGTCGATGCAAGCAGCGTCATTGCCTATCCCGAAAACGCCAAGCTGGATCTGACAGTGTACGGCAACCATCTGGCCAGTCAGCATATGAATTATCATTTTAAAATGACCGGACACGGTACTGTGCTTTTTCATGCGGGTGAGCATCATCGACGGCTCCAGCAGGATATGAACGACGATGGCGTGATCAAACGCTTTTTAAGGGAAGTCATTCCATTTGGCGGAGTGTTTATCAAATAGCCCTGCCATGCTATAATAAAGACGTCTGTCCTCTGACAGACACCAAATGAAGAAAGTCCATGCGTCATGCATGGGAGAGGTTCGCGAACTCCCTCTATAAAAAACTAACGATGCTTTGTCCTCCGCAAGAAAAATGAATTCGCGGGGCAAGGCCTGTTTTTTGTTGAAGCTGGTTCAAGAACTCTCCTTCTTCCATGAGACAAGACCCTGTGTCTTTCACCATTCCAAGAAGATCGAGAGGTTTTTTATGTTTACCAACGAAAAAGCAGTCGTCGTATTCAGCGGCGGCCAAGACAGCACGACCTGTTTATTTTGGGCAAAAAAACATTTTGCCGAAGTAGAAACGGTGACGTTTGATTATGGTCAACGTCACAAGCAGGAAATCGAAGTAGCCGCCGGAATCGCCCGCGAGCTGGGTGTTCCGCAAACGGTACTGGATATGAGCCTGCTTAATCAACTAGCCCCTAATGCCCTTACACGCACCGACATTGACATTACTCAGCAGGAAGGCGAGCTGCCCAGTACCTTTGTAGACGGCCGCAACCTGCTGTTCCTCAGCTTCGCAGCGGTGCTCGCCAAGCAAAAAGGAGCACGTCATATCATCACAGGCGTTTGTGAGACGGATTTTAGCGGCTATCCCGATTGCCGTGATTCGTTTATTAAATCACTGAACGTTACTTTAAATCTTTCCATGGACTATCCCTTCGTCATTCATACCCCGCTCATGTGGTTGAATAAGGCCGAAACCTGGCAAATGGCCGATGAGCTGGACGCCTTTGAATTTGTGAGAACCCGTACACTAACCTGCTATAACGGCATAATTGGAGATGGCTGTGGCGAATGCCCTGCCTGCAAACTACGCCGCGCCGGGCTGGAACAGTATCTGGCTGTACGCGAAGCTTCGTCGCAAGGAGTTGAAGGCCATGCGTGAGCCGGGCACCTTTCGTATCGTCGACAAGCTCCAGCAGTTCGGGACGGACATTGAACACTCCCAGCTACGTTACCATCGCAAACGCGTACTGGTCAGCAAGCAATTTACATTCGATGCAGCACACCATTTGCACTGCTACGAAGGCAAATGCAAAAATCTGCACGGACATACTTATATCGTCGTTTTCGGCATTAGCGGCATACCAGGCGAAACCGGTCTGACCCTTGATTTTGGTGATATCAAAACAATCTGGAAAGAGCGGATCGAGCCTTATCTGGATCACCGCTACCTGAATGAAACGCTGCCCCCGATGAATACAACGGCGGAAAATATGGTCGTCTGGATCTTCGAACAAATGGAGTCCGCCCTGACCTCGGAAGCCTACCGCAATCGTGTGGAAGGCGGGCGCACTGAATTTGTGCGGTTGTTCGAAACACCTACCAGCTATGCCGAATTTCGACGGGAGTGGATGCTGGATGAGTAATATCACGGCGACTCACCAAGCAGCCACACCTTCCCCTGGAACGAAAACAGCCCCTATCCCTGTACTAGAGGTGTTTGGTCCTACCGTTCAGGGCGAAGGCATGGTTATTGGGCGCAAAACGATGTTTGTACGTACCGCAGGCTGCGATTACCACTGCTCATGGTGCGATTCCGCCTTTACCTGGGACGGCAGCGCCAAGGATCAGATCCGTCGTCTCAGCGCCGCAGACATTTGGCAGGAGCTTCAGGCCATCGGTGGCACACGGTTTTCACATGTAACCCTTTCCGGGGGCAACCCGGCCCTGCTGCCGCAGCTTGGAGAGCTGATTACCCTGCTGCGAAGCCAAGGCATTGCTACCGCCGTCGAAACGCAAGGCTCCCGCTGGCAGGAATGGCTGTATGATATCGACGAGGTAACCCTGTCACCCAAGCCGCCCAGCTCTGGTATGACGACCAATTGGGACGTGCTGGATGACATCGTAGTCCGACTGTCAAATCGGAAGATTGCCGGAGAGTCTCCAAAGCCTTACGCTGGAGCTTGCAGTTTAAAGGTCGTCATATTCGATGACACCGATCTCGAATATGCCCGTACGGTTCACGAGCGCTACTCGCACATTCCGCTGTTCCTTCAGACTGGCAACCCAGATGTGAACACGGAGAACACCGGACAGATCGCGGAGTCCCTATTGCATCGTTATGAATGGCTTATTGACCGTGTCATGGACGATTCACGTCTGAACGACGTACGGGTACTCCCGCAGCTCCACACCCTCGTATGGGGCAACAAACGCGGCGTATAGCACTGATAAGTAATATATTCCGTAGGAACTGGATGTGCTCCACAAGCACACCAAATTTATACGAAGTACACTTTCGACATCCAAAGTTATTAACAAGAGAAAGTTTCGTCTGTAAGAACGGGGTTTCTCAATAATGCTAATGCTCCTTTAATAAAGGAGCAAACGGATTAACCACTACTCACCCACATTTTAAACGAGTAGGGACTTTATGGTGTTGACAGCGGTCGGCAGCGGAGCGGAGGATTTGAAGCTGGAGAAGCGCCAGCGATCGGAAGATCAAATCCTTCGCGGAGCGCCTCACCACCACCATAACTCCCATCTCGTTTACCAAACTAAACTTAAGGAGCCTCACCACTATGACCGGAAGAACACCCGAAGAAATGACCGACGTTACCCTGCTTGGCAATCAGGGCACACAATACACCTTTGCCTATGATCCCGCCATTCTCGAAAGCTTTGATAATAAACATCCGTACCGTGACTATTTTGTAAAGTTCAATTGCCCGGAGTTCACCAGCCTGTGCCCGATTACAGGACAGCCTGATTTTGCAACCATCTACATCAGCTACATTCCCGATATTAAAATGGTCGAAAGCAAATCTCTTAAGCTGTACCTGTTCAGCTTCCGCAACCACGGCGATTTCCACGAGGACTGCGTGAACATCATCATGAACGACCTGATCAAGCTGATGGACCCGCGTTATATCGAAGTGTGGGGCAAATTCACGCCGCGCGGTGGCATCTCTATCGACCCGTACACCAACTACGGCAAGCCGGGAACGAAGTACGAGCAGATAGCGGAGCACCGTATGATGAACCATGATATGTACCCGGAGACGGTAGATAATCGTTAATATTTTACGCAATTTCACTTATCAATGATTTGCTATTGTAAAGATACTTAAAACCTAATACCCACATCATTAAACAGTGAAGTGCACCTTAGAATTGACATGGGAATAACCCTTCCGTTATCCGATGAATTCTAAAGGTGCACTTCAATTGTTGTATACCGAGTTTATTACTTTGTGACCTTTAACTGAATGCTGTCGGCATTGTAGACAACCTTCACTTTGTACTTGCTTGGCAATCCAGTGGTTTCAATGGAAGTAAACGTTCCATTTCGTTTACCATAAGTCATGATCGTGGCACCGTTAGCTGGTACATATTTGTTTGAAAAATTCAGACGCAATTTCCCATTAGGTATTGCAGTGCCTTTAATTTTGAGCAAATCATTTTTACTCAGAAGGTTGAGCTCAAGTGTACCCTTGGCAGATTGTTTGTAATTTCCGCCGATGACCAGCTTTCCAGAAACATTTTCAGTGAGGGTACCCCCGTTGTTCGTAACATCCCCACTTCCGAAAGCCGTTTCCGAATTCCCCTCAAGTGTGCCTTGGTCGATCTGTGTACCGCCAGAATACGTATTGTTGCCCATCAGCTTCAACGTACCTGTACCCTTTTTGGCCAGCTTTCCAACGCCGGAAATATTGTTGCGCCAGCGATCCAAAGCATTGAAACCGCCTTTGGAAGCGTCCATGGTCACGGTAACGTTATTGGCGAATGCACCATAACCATCTGCGGCGGCAAAGAGATTAAGCCGTCCCCATCCCTCAGCATCATCCAGCACAGGGTAGCCAGAAGGAAGACCCGTGGTTGCCAAAACCCAGCGACGTTGCGTGCTGTCCAGGTAAGGCAGACGCGTTTCCAGTAGCACCTCAGCTCCCTTAGGCACCGTCATTGCAGTCGTGGTTGGGTTAATTGGACTGAATCCGTATGTCAATCGTTGGGTATAGCTTTTTTTATTGGCAGAGTAATTGCTGAACCGATCCGGGGCAGTCCCCTTTTGCGTTAACAATTTACTGTGAGCATCCTGATAAGCCGCTTTTTTCAAACTGCTATTGGCTGGATCAGACAGAATGGCAGCAGCCGTCGCAGTTGCCATGACGCGCCCTCCCATAACATCAAGCGGCGAATGCATGCCGGCAACAATACGATTGTTACCTAGCTCCGAAGCTCGCGTAAGCAGTTCCTGGTAACGCTCTGGTACGGCATAGGCCATAGCAATAGCGCTAAGATACGCGGCATTGGTATGACCACTAGGAAAGCCGCCATCCTTGCTCGGATCAGAATTTTGAGCAGGAAGCAGAGTCGGAACTACGACTGAATTATTGCTCCAACGAAACGGACGAGGATAGCTAAAGTAAGCCTTGGCCGAGCTCGTCGAAGAGTAATCACCACGCAAGGTATTGACCAAATTCACGATATTGCCAAGAGCGGAACTCGTACTACCTGCATTAGTTCCGGCATCTTCATATTTTTTAGTCAGGGCATCCGCCGGAATGTCGTTGATCGTTGTATTTGCACCTGCATTCTTTCGATATACATCGGTAAGCGAACCCAGGCCGTCGATCACGCTGTAGCTCTGGTTTCTGCGATCATCCAAATAAGCCGCATCTGCCTCACTTGAAGTACGGCGAGCAGCCATATCAATAACTTTTTGAATATTGGCGTCCAGTACGCTACTGTTCAGCTTGGTACCTGTATCCCAGGTAGCGCCGGGAGTCCAAAGTTTATTAAATCCGGAAAGCAGCCCGATGGTCGGATTAGAGCTTTCCGTCTTATTATCAGAGCTATTATTTTTATAATTGTCTACGAAATATCCCCACGACGGTTCTGTTGGAGTTACCGTTGTTGGCATGGTTGCCGCACTCGCATAACTTCCACCCAGGGAACTTATAAGTAAGGGTACAGATAATAAAGCAACTGACAATGGTTTCCTTAGCGATTTCATTCTCAAATCAGATCCTCTCTTCTCTTGTGCTCTTCATACTTTCTCTACGAAGCTATTACCTATACAACAAGTTGTATGACATAAAGAATCATATCTTTAGTTTGTTAAATGAAGAGCATGGTTTTGTTAATTTATTTTTGCTTATGTACATGATCATCCACTCCAGAAAACTTCCTCCCTTTGAAAAGAAGCGGCTATACTGATATCTTTATCAGTATGAAACTTTTATGAGGAGTGTTTTGGATTGACACAATTAGGAAGGAATGATCTCTGTCATTGCGGCAGTGGTAAAAAGTATAAGAAATGCTGTTTAGACCAGGATCAACAAGCGCAGCGGGAACAGCACAGCTCCTTTCCAAATCAGGAACCGGGAAACAGCACTCAGTGGCAGGAAAGAATTGAACACACAGAATCACCACAAAAATTCAGAAAGCTTATAGGCAAACTGAACTGGCCAACAGAAGCACAATATCAACTGGCTGACGAGCTTTTTATGGCCCTTTATGCGGAAAATAACTTAAAATCCCTAATCGTACGTGGATGCCTCATGGAGACATTACTGCTCTGGAATAACTTCTGTAACTTAAACAGCCCATCTTTCCGTAAACCTGGGGGTTATAAAGCTGCTCTTGAGTATTTTTTTCTAACTGAATTTGGCATGCTGGTTACTCAAGCTGATCTCGCAACCAAGCATGGAGTCTCCGTATCCAGTCTGTCTAATAATTTGCGAAGATTGGAGGATTTTTTTGAAGAATATGGGACGGAAAATGATAATCTGGCAGCTCTGACCTCGTCTAACAAAGTTGAAGAGATGACCGCTTATTCCGAACTCGAACATGAAAAAATGCTAAGAAAAATTCAGAAATTAATGGAATCCCAGGATCATGAAGGCCTTGAGGATGCTCAGAATTTTCTGGCTTTGCAATTAAACAACTCTGAATTATTGAGAAACGATTCTCCGATAAGCTTGGAGGAAAAGGCCTACGAGCTGATGATCAGGGCTGAATCAGAAACTTCCCTTGCAAAGAAAAAGAAACTCATCAGCCAAGCGCGAGAGCTTGATCCTAACAATGTAGATGCTTTGCTTATGCTTTCGAAACTAGCAACAGATATTTCAGAAGCCATTAAGCTGGCCAATTCTGCTATGACATATGCCCGAGATGAACTGGGTGAGGACTTTTTTGTGCAAAACAAAGAATATTTCTGGGGGATGGTCGAGACTCGCCCCTACATGCGCTCGAAGGAGTTGTATGCCAAACTGGTGTATACATCAGGCAGAATTAGTGCCGCTTGTGAACAATATGAGCAATTACTAGCATTAAATCCCAATGATAATCAGGGGATTCGGTATAGCCTGCTTCTTTGTTATTTGGAATTAGAACGCTTCGAACAAGCAGAACAGCTACTGCAATCCTATGCAAATGAAGGGTCAACGGAATTTCAATACGGTAAACTGGCTCTGGAGTACCTTCAAAATGGAGAAACTGCGAATCTGACTTTTTTGTATAAGCTGGCTCGTAAACAAAATCGCCATGTCCCGGCCTATCTGCTTGGGAAAAAAACCTTGCCTTCAACACAACCCCAGTACATGACACCCGGCGATATAAATGATGCCGTTCAGTATGTGGATTCTCATGAAAATCTTTGGGCTCGGTTATATGGATTGGTCGAATGGATGAGAAAGCAAGCCTAAGCAACCTATGAAAAGGATCTGCTCTCCGGGTTAAATAGAGGGCAGGTTCTTTTCCATTTTGAAGCTATCGGTTTCAAGCTGCCTATATGCAGACCACCTTTAGCTAAATCAAGCAATTGCGAGTAAGCAGCAGGATGGGAAAGAACCACCGAGTAAAGATGGCCTTTATCCCCCTTTCAGCCATTTGCTGCAAACAGATCGCTTCCTATATCTTAAAATATACATACATAACCGGAGGTTGCCATGACTACTAAAACTGCCGTAAAAAAGGAAACGGGCCAATCGCTCCCTCTGCCGGGACCTCAAGCGAAGGGTACCGTTTTTGCGATTCTGATTGCCATCAGTTTCGTTCATCTGTTCAATGACTCGATTCAATCGGTCATTCCTGCGATCTTTCCGATCTTAAAAGAATCCATGAACCTCAGCTACACGCAGATCGGCTGGATTTCATTCGCCATCAATTTTACAGCTTCGATCATGCAGCCGGTCATTGGCTTGTTTTCGGACAAACGACCTACGCCCGCGATCCTTCCGATCGGCATGGGCTTTACGCTGACCGGCATGCTGCTGCTGGCCTATGCTGCCGATTATAAAGCGGTGCTGATCGCGGTCATCTTCGTGGGTCTGGGCTCAGCGGCCTTTCACCCGGAAGGCTCGCGAGTGTCCCATATGGCGTCCGGACCACGCCGGGGGCTGGCTCAGTCCATTTTCCAGGTTGGCGGCAATGCAGGCCAATCGCTGGCACCGATGCTTACGAGCTGGATTTTTATCCCGTTGGGGCAATTTGGCGCCATCTGGTTCACAGGTATTGCCGCAGCGGGTATCGTCGTCCAATCGTTCATCGCCCGCTGGTATGGTAACGTCCTGCGCACGGAAGGCTATGCACGTAAAAAAGCGGCGGTACGCCGCATGAAGCCCGAAGCACGCAACCGTATTATGTTTGCCATGATTGTTCTCATCCTGCTGGTATTCGTTCGTTCGTGGTATTCGACCTCGGTCGGAAGCTACTATTCGTTTTACCTGATGGAAGTATTTAAAATGCCATTGGCTGATGCTCAGTTGTACATTTTCCTGTTCCTCGGGGCTGGAGCGCTTGGCACCTTCTTTGGCGGCCCGCTGGCGGACCGTTTTGGTAAACGTAATATGATTTTCCTGTCTATGGTATTGGCCGCACCTCTTGCGCTGTTGCTGCCTTACGCCA
This sequence comes from Paenibacillus maysiensis, assembly GCF_000520815.1. Classification (GTDB taxonomy): domain Bacteria; phylum Bacillota; class Bacilli; order Paenibacillales; family Paenibacillaceae; genus Paenibacillus; species Paenibacillus maysiensis. Next base: position 74,637 of record NZ_ASRY01000272.1, read on the forward strand.
ACCAATTCTGGACCGCTATCCTGCTGCCGATCATCGGATTTATTATGCTGTCGAGCTTTTCGATTACGGTCGTATATGCGCAAATGCTCGTTCCCGGCAAAATCGGAACCGTCTCCGGTCTGATCACAGGCCTCGCTTTCGGCCTTGGCGGTGTAGGTGCGCTTGTGCTCGGCAACTGGATTGATAAGGTAGGCATCACCAATATCATGTTCCTGTGTGGCTTTTTGCCTCTGCTCGGCATTTTGACATTCCTGCTTCCTACAGATAAAACCTTAAACCGCTGGGCGGAAGAAAACGGAGCCGAAGTGTAACAGGTAACCGTGTGGCGGCCATCCCGGCCGCTTCACACCTTCGTAGTTGCCTAGCCTGATTCCCCCACCAAGCAAGCCAAAAAACATACCCTCTTCTATCCCGAATAATCCAGTCAGCTCTCTTCTTCCGCCAAACGTATCAAAATACGGCGCTTCCTGTATAGCATTTTACCCGCTTCAGCTACATCACTAATAGCACCTCGGTTGGCAATGGAGCCGAACAAAATGCCCGCAATCGGGATCATCTGAAGCAGCTTTTTCCATCCAAACTGATCGCGATAGGTGTTAATAACTTCTCTCCACCCTTGCATTTGGGAAAAGACCTGTGCCTGGCGTGAAGGATCATCAAACAAGGCCAGTTCCTCCAGCACAGCCTTTTTACCGACAATATCGGATGAAGCAAATTGCATACATTTAATTATAAAAATGCGTTCCTGCTTCTCATCAGGATTGAAGCCGTAGCATAAGGCCATTTCCTGAAGCACTTTGAGCGACAATCCGAGCAAAATAGGAATATCCGCCGCAATGGTAAACACACCGCCGATCCCTGTTGTTGCTCCCTGAGCGGCGGCAAAGGTGATGCGACCTGACGTAATATCGTCAGCGGTCTGATCCATGATCGTTAGCGGCAGCTCAGCCGCCTGCTTCAATCCCCATGTCGGTACAGGGCTAACGTCCGAATCCGCGTTTTCCCCAGCATGAAGCCGATCCTGCGTATCAGAAGTGGAAGCCACGCCATTTTGCCGAATCACATGTTCACGGGCCGTCTTTTTCAGCTTATTCAGAACCGTTTCTTCTTTCACCAGGTATTTACCGCCGTTTTGAATAAAGCTTCCCAGCTCGTTAAGCAGTTGTTCCAGCTTGTCCTTAATCATTTTGGGCGTCAGTCGATCCAGTAGCATAAAAGGCCATCTGCCGAGCTTTTCCCAGAAAAAAATATCCTTTTGCGCCTTCTCCCACGCCTCAATGGTCTTCAATTCATGACGCAATCGTTCCTGACTTTCCCGATATGCTGTAACCTGCTTCATAGAAGTACACGTCTCCTTTAAATCATTGCTGTTTAATGTAATGGGTAATACGTAAGTAAGGTAAGTTCAGGTTTCCTTTTTTAGCAAATTAGATGTTATACATCGTTCTAGCCAATTGCAGGCTTGACCGAAGTCTCGTTTTAGGTAACAATGATTCCTAATATGTACAAAAATACGTACAGATCGGAGTGTACCCATGAACAAACCTGCATTCACCTCACAGCCTTCCTCTACTACTGACGTAGAGCTTGTCCCTTTACGCTAAAAAAGGGCTGCTTCTACTGCCACATTTTTCTCCAGGCACTTCCCAAATATTCGTGAAGTCGTGCTGGGTGTCAACGCCCGTAATCTGCCTGCTAAAAATCTGTATCTCAAATGTGGCTTTAAGGATGAGGGCGATACCAGGATGGGATCGCACGGCTTGCAGCATATTTTAAAAATGAGACTGTCCAGCTGACTTCTATGCGCCCTCGCCAAATAAAAAAACTCCCGGCATAAGCACCAGAAGCCTTTATCATTCATATTTCTCCTATCGAAAAGCTTAGTTTGTAATTTCCGAATTTAGTTAATTCATCCAGCATAGCAGTTAACTCTGACTGCGAGGACATGCGCAAGCGCATCCAGTAACAGCCCTCCCCACTAACCCGATGAATCTCGACGATATAAGGATGCTCTCGTGCAAAAGCCTGAAAAGCACTATGAACGGTTCCCGAATTCAAAAACACCGTAATAAAGGCATGAATGGTCTGCCCCATTTTTTCAGGGTTCCAGCGTAGCGTGTAGCCCTCGATGATGCCTGCATCCTCCATTTTTCGAACACGCGCTCCTACCGCTTGGCCCGTAAGATGTACAAGCAGACCAATCTCCTTGTGCGATAAAGAGCTGTCCTCAATCAGATGATGAAGAATGCGCAGGTCGATCTCATCAGGTACGAATAGTTCCATAGCCATTTTTCCTTTCATGGTGAAACGAGAATTCTTATTTTCCTTTCAGCAGGCCGTAGCCTGTAGCTTCTTGCATCACATATGATTGTAACAGAAACAAACAACTGTCGAATATATTCAGCTTAAAAAATTATTAACCAATATAAAAGGAGATTCCAAATATGAAAATCACACTGATCCGCAATGCAACCCTATGGCTGGAGTACGCCGGAGTAAAATTCCTGATCGACCCGATGCTGAGCGAGCCTGGCGTAAATCCGCCTATTCCCAATACGGAAAATGACCGCCGTAATCCGCTGGTTCCATTGCCACCGCAATGGGAAACGCTTGGACAGCCTGACGCTGTTATCGTTACGCACTTGCACCCGGATCACTGGGACCCGGCAGCAGCGCAATGGCTGGACAAACAGCTTCCCGTCCTCTGCCAGCCCGGAAATGAGGATCAGATCGCTGCTAACGGTTTTACGCAGGTAACTCCGATTTGGGTGGTAGGTTCTGTGGGGGAAATTGAGATTATCCGCACAACCGGGCATCATGGTACTGGAGAAATCGGCGAACAGATGGGCCCCGTATCGGGCTTTGTATTTCAAGCCCCGGGCGAGCCTGTTGTCTATTTGGCCGGGGACACAATCTGGTGCAGTGAAGTATCAGAAGCACTCGACAAGTACCATCCGGAGTGGACGATTGTAAATGCCGGGGGAGCGCGGTTCACGGTTGGTGATCCAATTACGATGACTGCGCAGGATGTGACGACGGTTGCGCAACACGCCCCCTATACACAAGTAGTGGCTGTCCATATGGAGGCGATCAATCATTGTCTGCTCACCCGAACTGAGCTAACCGAACATATACGCAACGAAGGATTGAGTGAGCGTGTGCATATTCCGGTAGATGGAGAAAGCTTATCTGATAAATAAGATCCGCTAGCCTCAAAAAACGAACCAACAAGGAACCGCCAGCATCCACATTTTAAGTGGGACTGGAGGTTCCTTTTATACGATAATGGAATATGAAGTTTAAGCCGACCTTTTGTTTTTGTTGTAAATATCGAAGGCTACCGCCAGCAGCAGCACCAAGCCCTTGATGCCTTGCTGCCAGTCAATGCCAAGACCGATCAGGGACATGCCGTTATTCAGTACGCCCATAACCAGACCACCGATAATCGCTCCGAAAACCGTTCCGATCCCGCCGGATGCCGAAGCCCCACCGATAAAGCAAGCTGCGATAGCATCCAGCTCAAAGTTCGTACCTGCTCTTGGTGTAGCCGCGTTCAGACGTGCAGCGAAGATCAGGCCGGAAATGGCGGCCAGCACGCCCATGTTGACGAATACCCAGAACGTTACTTTTTTCGTTTTGACACCGGATAGACCCGCCGCCTTTTCATTTCCGCCCAGCGCATACACATGTCGGCCCATAACCGTGCGGTTCATGACGAAGGAGTACACAACGATCAGAATAAACAGCAGTACGAGAATGTTCGGGATTCCCGCGTAGCTCGCGAGCATGAAGGTGAACAGATTGATGACAGCAGCGACCACAATCAGCTTGAGTACAAATAAAGTCTGTGACGGAACCTCGAATCCATATTTAAGCTGGGAACGGCGTTCGCGAAGCTCATTGACGATAAACCATACCGTAAGCGCAATGCCGACAATGATGGATACCAGATTATAACCGGTAGATGAGAAATCCGGCAGGAAGCCTGAACTGATTTTCTGGAAGCCCCCCGGAAAAGGAGAGATGGATTGACCTTCCAGCACGATCATCGTCAATCCACGGAAGAGCAGCATCCCCGCCAACGTCACGATAAACGCCGGAATTCGTACATAAGCAACCCAAAATCCTTGCCATGCGCCGATCAGCGCTCCGACCAACAAAGATGCAATCACAGCGACCCACGCTGGAAGCTGCCAATCCACCATCATAATAGCGGCAACCGCACCGACAAAAGCAGCAATCGAGCCGACGGACAAATCAATATGTCCCGTGATGATGACCAGCACCATCCCGATGGCCAGCACGAGAATATAGCTATTTTGCAAAATCAGATTCGTAATATTAATCGGCTTCAACAGCAGGCCGCCCGTCAGTACCTCGAACAAGATCATAATGACGACCAGCGCAATCATCATGCCATATTGGCGGATGTTATTTTTAAATAGTTTAGTTACGGTTTCCATGCTTCACGCCTCCCGACTTGGTCATATATCTCATCAACGTTTCCTGCGACGCTTCCTCACGGCTAACCTCTCCGGTAATCCGCCCGGCGCTCATGACGTAAATCCGGTCACACAAGCCCAGTACCTCTGGCAGCTCAGACGAAATGACCAGCACACCCTTGCCTTCGGCGGCAAGTCGATGAATAATCGTATAAATTTCATATTTGGCGCCCACATCAATGCCGCGCGTCGGCTCATCCAGAATCAAAATATCCGGCCCGGCAAAAATCCATTTGCTCAGTACCACCTTCTGCTGATTACCGCCGCTCAGATTGCCCGTTTTCTGTAAAATGCTCGGCGCTTTGATATTCATACTTTTTTTCATATCCTCGGCAACGACAACTTCCTCCTGCTCATTGACGACAACACCCTTCGTCAGCTTGTTCAGGCCGGTCAGCGAAATATTACGCTTGATATCATCCATTAGAATAAGGCCATACTCCTTGCGATCCTCCGTCACATAGGCAAAGCCGTTGTTGATCGCGTCTGTTACCGTGTTGTTCTGGATCGGCTTGCCGTCTTTAATCAGCTGACCGGAAATATTGCGTCCATACGATTTGCCGAAAATGCTCATCGCCAACTCCGTCCGTCCCGCCCCCATCAGCCCGGCAATGCCGACAATTTCACCACGCCGGATGTTCAAATTCACCTGATCCAGCACCTTGCGCTCCGCATGATGCTCGTGATACACCGTCCAATCCTTCACTTCCAAAATGACCTTGCCAATCTCCGCATGGCGCTCCGGGTAACGGCTGGTCAGATCACGTCCAACCATCCCGCTAATAATCCGGTCCTCCGTGACCTGATCTTTTTTCATATCCAGCGTCTCAATCGTCTTCCCGTCCCGCAAAATCGTGATCGAATCCGATACCTTGGCGACCTCATTTAGCTTGTGGGAGATGAGAATGCAGGAAATGCCCTGTCTTTTAAATTCCAGCATCAGATTAAGCAGATTTTCACTATCATCCTCATTTAACGCCGCTGTCGGTTCATCAAGAATGAGCAGCTTTACCTTTTTAGAGAGCGCTTTCGCAATTTCGACCAGTTGTTGCTTCCCGACCCCGATGTTCGTAACCAATGTATTGGGATTTTCGCTTAAGCCGACCTTGGACAGCAGCTCGCGTGTGCCAACAAAAGTCTCTTTCCAATCAATCACGCCGCCGCTGGCGCGTTCGTTGCCCAGATAAATATTTTCCGCAATCGAGAGATACGGGATCAGCGCCAGTTCCTGATGGATAATGACGATACCCAATTCCTCGCTCTGCTTGATATCCTTGAACTCACACGTTTTGCCCTGGAAAACAATATCCCCTTCGTAGGTTCCATGCGGATATACACCGCTCAGTACCTTCATCAGCGTCGATTTGCCCGCACCGTTCTCACCGCACAGGGAATGGATCTCTCCTTCCTTGACCTTGAGATTTACATTTTCCAACGCCTTCACGCCGGGAAAGGTCTTGGTAATTCCCTTCATTTCCAAAATGATTCCAGTCATGGGATACGCTCCTTTCGGTTTGAATAGCCTGCTCTTATTTCAGTCCGATTTGCTCCTTGGTGTAATAATGACTGCCGACAATATCCTTCTCGACATTCGTCCGATCCACCGAGATCGGATCAAGCAAATAAGCAGGAACTACCTTTATTCCGTTGTTATACGATTTGATATCATTCACTTCCGCTTGCTTGCCCTGTAAAATGCTGTTGGCCATCATAACCGTTTGCTCAGCCAGCTTGCGGGTATCCTTGAACACGGTTTGCGTCTGCTCCCCGGCCACAATCGACTTGATCGAAGCAAGCTCCGCATCCTGCCCTGTAATGATCGGTAGCGGCTTGTTCGCTGATCCGTAGCCAACCCCTTTGAGAGATGAAATAATACCGATGCTGATTCCGTCATACGGGGATAACACCGCGTCCAGATTCGCTCCCGAATAATAGGCACTCAGTAGATTATCCATCCGCGACTGTGCCAAAGCTCCATCCCACCGCAGCGTAGCGATCTGCGCCATCGTCATTTGCTTGCTGCGCACAACCAGTTTGCCGGAATCGATGTATGGCTTGAGGATAGACATCGCGCCGTTAAAGAAGAAATACGCGTTGTTGTCATCCGGTGAACCGCCGAACAGCTCTACATTGAAGGGGCCTTTGCCTTCTTTGAGTCCCAGCTTTTTCTCAATATATGACGCCTGTAGCACGCCCACCTGAAAATTGTCGAAGGTCGCATAATACGTCAGATACGGCGTGTTCCGAATCAGTCGGTCATAGGAAATGACCTGAATCCCCCGGTCGTGCGCCTTCTGGATTACATCCGTCAGTGTGTTCCCATCCACGGAAGCAACCACCATGACATTCACGCCCTTGGTAATCATATTTTCAATTTGGGCAATCTGGTTTTCCACCACGTCCTCGGCGTACTGTAAATCCGTTTTATAGCCTTGCTCTTGAAACAGCCGGACCATATTCTCTCCGTCCCCTACCCAACGCTCGGACGATTTGGTCGGCATGGAAATGCCCACATAACCTTTTTCCTTGCTGCCCGTTCCACTCTCCGCCAAATTACAGGCCGAAAGCATCAAGGCCAAAACCAGAAGCCAAACGACAACAGCTCCTTTTTTCATATGAAGTTCCCCTTTCCTCATGTGATGCGGGTCATTTTGAAGGTAAGTGCTGATTAGAAAAGAAAATAGATAGCGCTTACAATAGAGTGGCGATGAACGCCTCTCCTTTTTTTATGTGCAACCACATGGTATCATTCCAAGCCGGGAAAGGTCTTTGCTGGTTTTGAACTTTTTTTATAAAATTTTAACCTTTGTGTGTGAGGGAGGAGACGGGATTGGATTTGAGGAGAATGGAGATTGTCGGGAAATCGTTCATATATTTTGAAAACACAAAAAGACTTTAGCCTTCTCACGATTGGCAAAGTCCAATTTGTAGAATCATTAAATCCGCTATCTAAAGAGTTCACACTTTTATGACAATTCACCAATGACAGATAGGGAACCCCGGGGCCCATTAGGCCTCAAGGTTCCCTTCTAATTCCGCCCTCTATCTCACCAACTGAACGCCGCAATCTGTTTTATAATTGCAGCTTTCCGCCCTGCTGCTGCACCACTTTGCCGGCAATGACATTCCCCAGCTCACAGGCCTGTTGCAGAGAATACCCTCTGGCCAGTCCCGCGATAAAAGCGCCCGTGTGCGCATCACCTGCACCAATCGTGTCGACGACCTTCACCGGCTCCGTCTCGGCGATACCCTCTTCATCCGGTGAGCAGTATAGGGTGCCTTCGCCGCCCAGGGTGACAATAACAGCCTCACCCGTCCGCCGGGCCAGCTTGGCGGCTGCTTCCTTTGCATCATTTTCCCGCATTATCGCCTTAATCTCGGACTTGTTGGCATGTACGATCGTACCCATGCTGAAGATTCTCTCCAAGATCGACGTCTCCAGAAATTCTCCACGCGGACCCGGATCAAAAACAATCTTCCCGACCGTTTTCCGGCGGCTTAGTGCGTCCAGGATGATGGGACCCGACGTTCCTTCCAGTTCGTAGCCGCTGACGTAGAAATAGTCATAGCTGTCGAGATCCAATGTTTCGAACCATATGGCATCCCATCGTATTTCAATCCCGGGAATGGTAATGAAAGTCCGCTCTCCGTCACGCTCCACGATCGACAGATTCCAGCCGTTGTCGCCGGAAGCATCCTCCAGCAGCACAGGCACACCGTCTTTTTGCAGCTGGGCTTTGACGATATCGCCGTAGCTTCCTTTTCCCACCGGAGCAAACAAGCTGTAGTTGACATGCAGCTGGTTCAGAATATTAGATACGTTGTAGGCGCAGCCGCCCACAACGGTTTCTTTGTGCTCTGCCATAACATCCTCGGCCGTTGTCGGCAGCTTGTCAAGCTGGATGATGACATCGACCACGGCCGCACCTATAACGAGAATTTTACGGCTTTTGTCTGATTTTGCACGCTCAAGTAAATATTCATTCATGTGATGATACCCCTCCTTACTTGGACTTGCCGTTCAACTGACTCAATATAATCGTTGCCACCGCACTCGCTGCGAAAGCGAGCAGCACACCGAGACTATTGTCCTTAAAGATTCCTGTCGCGAACGGGCCACTAAAGAATGAAGAGTTGGTGAACAGGAAGCCCACAATTACACCGATAATCCAGCTAGTCACACCATTGTAATTAAAAGCTTTGCCCGTAGTATTCTCCAGCAATCCTGCGTCATAGCCCGTCTTGCTGCGCAGAAGCACATAGTCGAACATAAAGGTCGCCGCCCAGGCCGCCAGGCCGATGCCGAGGATACCGAGGAACAACTGGAAATTCATGAGGAAATCCTCCGAAATAAACAGTACATAGACCGGGATCAGAATCATGATCAGGGCGTGAATAGAGATCGCCACTTTATCGCTGACCTTGATATTCAAGGTCTCCATGTTTACACGAGCCGATTTCAGACTGATGATGCACTGCGGAATCAGGCCGCCGAGCGCTGTAATGAAGTACACCATCGTCATCCATTTGGGCAGCGCATTGCCAATTGCCTGAATCGGGTTGGAAGCGGAGACGAGATCCGGCACCGAAGTGCTGAGGAGAATCCCCACGCCCATAATGAAGAACAGAGGAATGAAGGCACCTATCGTCACACTAGAGAATACCTTTTTGCCGGAATTGGTCGGATTCTGGTAAGCGCTGTAGTCAGCGGCGGCAATGGACCAGCTGATGCCGGTTCCCGCAATGATGATGGAGAGCGCCGGCAAAAATCCATTCAGCCAGTCGCCATTGCTCATACGAAACAATGCCGTCCAATTCGTTTGAGGAATGAGAATCACCAGGATCAGGAAGGTCAATGCCCCAAACACATAGGTGAAGAAAGTCTGTATCTTGACAAGAACATTTTGCCCAAACAGATTCGAAGTCAGAATCAACAGTACAAACAACGCCAGGCTAATAACCGTAAGTACCGCCGATTGCCCCATACCAAACAGTCCAAACAGAGACATTAGGGTCAGTGTTCCTGTAATAACGTTCACTGCTAGCCAGCCTATTAGACTGAGCCAGCCGAGCAGGTTGGGAATATAGTTACCCTTGACACCAAAGACGGCTCTGGACAACACAAAGGTTGTCCCCCCCGACTTGAGACCTGACAGGCTTAGATAACCCACAAGCGCAAAAGACAATGCGCCTGCTGCAGCCGCCAGCACCGACTGAATAAAGCTTAGATGATAGCTGACAATAAGTGCTCCGTATACGACACCCAGAATGCCGATATTACCGGCAAACCAGATAAAAAACAGCTCCTTGGGACTTCCGGTTCTTTCTGCGCTCGAGATAAACAGTTCAGAATTCGAATTGGACATTTTCTTCTTCCCCCTAAATTAAGCTTCAGTGAGTTAATGCTGTACTCTGAACGCAAGAATGTGATTGGCATAGTGGGCCAGATCCACACCGTTGGCTTCGTCAATCAATGCTCTCCAGGCAGGATCAATGGCCTCCGCTCCCGTTTTGGCGCCGCAGATAGCGGTCGCCATCCCTCCGATGGTATCTGTGTCACCGCCCAGATTCGCACACAACAGGCTACACCGCTGCGGTTCCTTGGCATAATAAGCAATGGCGAGCGCCGCCGGGACGGATTCACTGGTGATGACACCGCTACCGATGACATCGTAGATGACCTGCAAAAATTTCTCGTCTTGGCCTTCATATTGATCAGCGTATTTTAAGGCGAGCTTCAGCCGGGACGGAAGAGAGGCACTATAAGTCTCCGCACCGTATTTCTTCGCTTCCTGATACGCCGAGACGGCATCCGCCATAATATCCTCCCATGACTTGTCGGCAATGGCAGCTCCGACTGCTGCGGCAACCATTGAGGCCCCCCCCACAGCCACGTCCGTGGAATGCGTCACTTTACTGATGTCGAACACAAATTTAGACAGCTTCTGATGCTCTTCCGGGAGGAATAATCCGCCAACAGGAGCGATTCGCATCGCGGCACCGTTCGTTTCCGCCTTGGAAGTGAACTCGGCAGCATCCTTGCCTTCCTTCAGCGCCAGCAGGGCGGCTTTGGAGCTTGGCCCAAGAATGTTGTTGTCAAAGGCATTCAGTCTGTCGGCCCATTCCAGGAGGTGCCGTCCAATCACAGCCGTATCCGGGACGAAATCGCTTTCAATTAGTGCATCAAGGATCAAAAGCGCCTGCGAAGTGTCATCCGTAAATTGGCCGCGGGTAAAGTTACAGGCCACATCATTTTCCTTCGGACCGTCAAGAAAATCCGTAATTGTTCCAAAGTACGCCTTCACCTTGTTTCTGCCCCACAGCTCCGAAGGCATCCCCATGGCATCGCCAATGGCCATTCCGTATAATGCACCAAGAATTTTATTTTTCATGTTTATCTCTCTCCTATCTATTTAAATGCGGCAGTTCTATGATTCCAAACTTTCCCTTTGTTACTCATTTTCCTTATGTTGTCTTTCAATTCAATCCAAATGATAATTACACATACGGTTGTACGTATGAGTTGTCTTGTAAATGAAGCCGAGATCACTCGGCGTTAGATTTGCGTCACAATTTTAAACTCCACATTCGGGCCATAAATGACTTCTACCTTTTCCACCTCGGTTCCCTTCTCATCCAGCACACTGCCTTTAGCCATGATCAGCGGGAAATCCCCCTCATATTCGAACAGCTGCCTGGTCCGCTTACTGCTGTTAATGGGATGAATACCGAGCGAAGCGTTCTGCGGATAAATACGGTAACGTTGATTCATGATCTGATACAGGGAATGCTCGGAGAAGTCATATTGTTCAATGCCCGGAAAAAGGTTCAAGGGAACATAGGACGTGTCCAGGGTCAACCACTTAATGGTCGTCTCTCTGCGGGTTCCGCGAAGCCGCACCAGATTCATAAAAGATACCCCGTCCAGGTTAACGATCTCCTTCTTCAGGACACGCGAAACGGGAATCTCATTCTTCTTCCGCGCATATTCCGTAAAGCCGCTAAAGTTCCAGATGTTATGCTTCACTTCCCGCAGGCACACGATCGTGCCCTTACCGTGCCTCTTTACCAGAAGTGCTTCGTCCACAAGGCCGTCAATCGCTTTGCGGATCGTGGTCCGCGTGACCTCATACAGCTTCATCATTTCCGTCTCGGAAGGAATCGTCTCTCCTTCCTTGTACTTCCCGCCGATGATATCACTTCGGATCAGGTTCTGCAGTTGAACATACAGCGGAACACTGTCGTATTTGTTAAGCATATTTGCCTCCTTAAACGAAACCACGGAAAAGAAATCAGGTCACAGAACACCTCTGCACACGCCTACTACTTACAGTGATTTAAAACGCTTTCATATCATGATGGCGAGCTCATCCACAACTCATACGTATGAGTTGATTTCAATATATCAGGTTCTTTATCTTTTGGCAATAGCCGATCCCGCACCAGCTTGTTGTATGTAGGCATATGAAATAACATCCTTCTGATGTGGAGGTGTCTAGGCTGTAGCCAACATCTCCCTTTTCGTCATTATATCACTAGCTCCAAGGCATTGAACGTGAGCGTTTATCAATTACTTACATATGTGAAGGAAAATGATGAGCTTAAAAATTCTTGCGGACATCTTTATAAGATTCGATGAACGATGAATAATACAACAATAAGCACAACAAAAAAGGAACTGCACTTTGCAGTCCCCCCCATTCCAATCCCCTACGACAACGCCAACATCGCTTTCATATCTTCCTCCGCTGTAGTAATCAGCTTTAAGCCAAACAGCTCCACCAGTACATCCAGTACGCCAGAAGAAATAAACTCAGGCGGCTTTGGCCCGATGCGGATATCCTGAATGCCGAGGCTGAACAAGCCTAGCAGGATCGCCACCGCTTTTTGCTCAAACCAGGACAACACGATGCTGACTGGCAACTCGTTCACCGTACAACCAAAAGCATCTGCTAACGCCAGAGCGATTTTCACCGTAGAACCGGAATTGTTGCATTGCCCCAGATCAATATAACGCGGAATCCCCGTGTCCCCCACGGTGCCATAGTCCACGTCATTAAAGCGGAATTTCCCACAGGACGTGGTTAAAATAACTGTATCGTTCGGCAAGGAAGTTGCCAACTCTCGGTAATAGTTGCCACCTTTACCTGGTGCGTCACAGCCTGCAATAACGAAAAAGCGGCGAATATGTCCGTCTTTAATCGCCTGAATAATCTCAGGAGCCAGCCCGATAACCGTCTCGTGATGATATCCCGTCGTAAGCACCTGCTCCGAATCTACATCTGCGGCTGGCAGGGCTAACGCACGCTCGATCAATGGTGAAAAGTCGTCGTCCATGATCTTGGCTACTCCCTCCAGCCCGGCTACTTCATAAGAGAAGAAGCGGTCTGCATACGTGCCTTTAATCGGCATAACACAGTTCGTCGTGGCGAGAATCGCGCCTGGAAATTCCTCGAACAGTCTGCGCTGATCGTACCAGGCTTTGCCGATATTGCCTTTCAGATGTGCATATTTCTTCAGCGCTGGATAACCGTGGGCTGGCAGCATTTCTGAGTGGGTATAGATGTTGATGCCTTTACCCTCCGTCTGCCGCAGCAATTCCTCCAGCGCATACAGATTATGTCCCGTCACAACAATACATTGACCTTCAATTTTATTCTGACTGACGGTAATCGGCTGCGGAATGCCAAAACGATCCGTATGCGCATGATCCAGCACATCCATGATCCGTACAGCCGCATTTCCGACCTTCATCGCCATGTCCAAATGCTCTTGTAAATTAAAGTTAGAATTGGTTAAGGTCATATATAACGCTTCATGTGTAATACGATCCACCTCAGGATCGCTATAGCCCAACTGTCGAGCGTGTGTCGCATAGGCCGCAATGCCTTTTAATGCAAAAATCATCGTATCCTGCAAGCTCGCTATCGTTTCATTCTTGCCGCACACCCCAACTACGGTACACCCGCCACTCGGCGTCTGTTCACACTGATAACAAAACATATTGTTTTCCTCCAAATATTGATAGATATTTGTTCGTTATCAATAGCGTAACAGACCCCCAAACGCGCAGGTGTGATTACACACACATTTTTCAGGTCACTCCTGATCCGACACGATTACGCCAATTCCACCACCTTTGCGGTACTGAACAGGGGAAACACCCATAGTCTTTTTAAAAGCCGTACTAAAATAGTGCTGGCTGTCGTATCCTGTGCGCTCGGCTATATCGTGGATAGACAGCGTGGTGGAGTCCAGCAGTTGCACCGCTTTGCGGATACGGGCGCGCGTGACGAGGGTCACGAAGCTATCGTTGAGCTCTTTTTTGAGCACACGGCTGAGATACACGGCGGATACCTGTAAACGCGAGGCGAGGGATTCAAGTGTCAGCTCCCGGTCGGCGAAGCCTTCCTGAATAAGCTGCCGCGCCCGGCGCACGAGTGGAGATAGCTGCGATTCGCTGTATACACGATCACGGCACACTTGGAACGCATCAACCGCGCCTTCCAAGCCCCCGGCGTTTCGCTCCACATGCGTATGAACCGCTATATTCAGGTAGCGCCCGATAGCCTGCTCCATCGTCGCGCTGATTGCTTCGGGTGCCTCCTGCCACAGGCATATGCCGATCAGCCCGTTTACATCGCGGAACAACACATGCGGCAGACCCTCCAACAGCTCGCCAATAATATTTTCAGCGGCAAAAAGAAACAGTTGGCGGTCATTCTCACGCATAATCGTCTGCCGCGCCTCTGCCGCAGGCCACCGTACAACGCCGATCTGAACGGGTGGCCGAGTTGGAAGACGTAAAAACGCCAGTTGTTCCATCACGTCTTTTCCCGTGTTCTGTCCTTCCAGCCATTCCAGGCAAAAGCGCTGGCGCAGCAGCGGAATATTCCGCTCAATCTGTCCGGCGGCCTGTTCTACATAGGCAGCACGCTTGCGCTCTTCTTCCAGCCGCTGAACGAGTCGCGACAGCGCAGCGTGAAGCTGCCCTGCATCTACCGGCTTCAATATATAATCCTCCACGCCAAGTCGGACAGCCTCCTGCGCATAAGCAAATTCATCATGACCGGAAATGATCAGACAACGACATTCCGGGCGTTCTTCCCGCAGCCGTCGGATTAGCTCAATGCCGTCCATGAACGGCATATTCATATCGACCAGCAAAATATCGATGCCAAGCCGTACCGCCAGTTCCAGCGCTTCTTCGCCATCCTCCGCCTCACCCGCAACCTCCATGCCGAGGGCAGCCCAGTCTACGCAATCTCGTATGCCCTCTCGAATGATCGGCTCATCATCTGCGATCAGTACCTGATAACGTTTTTTGGTGTAACGTTTTGCCGTCATCGTTGTCACTTCTGTTATGGCCTTGTCCGTCAGACTCGTCGTTGTCGAGGTGCCTGTGGCGTTTGATTTCTTCATCCTGATCCGCTCCTTTTTCATGAGAATTCTTCAGTTGCGTCATATCCCGCAGCAACGGATGAACAATCGTAACACAGGTACCTGCCCCCTCTTCACTGTCCAATACAATTCCATATTCCTCACCAAAAGATAGCCGTATACGTGCCTGTACATTCAGCATGCCATAGCTTCTGCCGTTCGCACTGGTAACGCTTGGCTTCTGTTGCCCTTCCATTGCCTCCAGCGGTGCTTCCAGCAAACTCCTCAGCTCCCGCAACCGTTCCACCGTCATCCCTGCGCCATCATCACGTACCGTCAGCAGCAGCTTATTTCCCTCAATCCGCGCTTCTACCCCAATCGTGCCGGGACCGCGCCTGGCCTTGATGCCGTGGTAAATCGCATTTTCTACCACAGGCTGAAGCATGAGCTTCAACACGAACAGCTTCCCTAGCTCCTCGGGTACGTTTAATTCCCAGCGGAGTCTGTCCCGATACCGGGTTTGCTGGATTTGCATATAGCTCGATATATGCTCAAGCTCGCTGCGTAGCGGAATAAAGTCATCCCCTTTGCTTAACCCGAGGCGAAACAATCTCGATAGCGCTCCCACCATGTCGGACACGTCTTCTGCCCCGTTTTTACGAGCCATCCAATGTATTGTATCCAATGTATTGTATAAAAAGTGAGGCTTAATATGCTCCTGTAGGCTACGCAGCTCGGCATCCCGCTTCTGCCGCTCCCTTAGCTCGCTAAGCGTCATCAAACGGCGAATTTGCTCCAGCATCCGGTTGAAGCTCCTGCCAAGCATCCCAATTTCATCCCCACGGTCACTCCATTGCCGAACCGTAAGATCCCCTGTCTCTGCTGTCCGCATATAGGACATCAGCCGGAAAATCGGCTGCGCAATAGAACGCGACAAGCGCAAGGATGCCGTTAAGCCAAACAGACATACAATGAAAACAAAACAGACGACGTAGAATTTAATTTGCCGCACCTCCAGCGTCGATTCCCCTGCCGGGAATACCCCCACCGTTCTCCAGCCTGTAAATTCGGAAGCACGGAACATGAACAGCAGTTCCCGACCTCCGGCTTCACGGGTAAACATCCCGCTATCACCTGCCCCGAACCATTCCGGGGGAATACGCTCAATCAAAGGCATATCCGGCATGTACACGCTGCGTCCCTCAGCATCTGTCACCATTAAATACCCGGTTTTGCCCAAGGTTACATCTCTGGCGGCCTGCGATACGGCCCGTAGCTTGAGATCAATCATAATCACGCCTAGCACACGTCCAGTCTCCGAATCCGTCACCGACCGGACAACAGACACAATTTCACTGTCCTTGTACCGAACATGAGTGGTCACATTACGATGGCTCGGCTGTCCCAGTACAGTAAAAATACCTGCATGCTGCGCCGCCTGTTTGTACCAGTCTTCTTGAGTTAGACTGCTTGCGCTTCGAGCATACATTTCATTACTAATATAGTCGCCGTGTTCGTTCACGATTAGAATACCCGCAATCTCGGGATATAACGTGGTAAAACCCTGCAAAAATTGCTTCATGCCATATAGCCTATCCTGTGCCTGTACAGAGCTTGCGGCCTGATTCGAGAGGTAAGCCTGATTCTTAGCCCGCTCCCCCTTATTTTCCTGCGTTACTATATTTGCAGAACCTGCATGACTCGCATGGTCCGCATGACCGTCGGCCAGCGTCCGACCTTGCCAAAACTCCCCGATATCCGGGTTAAAGCCAATCAGATACGTCATGTTCTGCAAATTTTCCATTTTGGTATCCAGTGCCTCGTTCACCTTGCCAATCAATTGCATCGTATGATCTTCCACCTGCCGCTCAATAATCCGTTCCACCGTCCAGTTGACCAGCAGACCTAATCCGAGCGAAGGCACGATACCAAACAACAGGAACAGCAGCATGAGCTGATACCGTAAGGGCATATTACGCAAGCGCAACCGCTGCATTCTTTTTCCAGCTCCTGTATGGATGCGCTTCCCTATTTCAGGAATCAAGCTTTGATTTTTCCGCTTCCGTTGATCGTCATTTCGCATAATAATCATCTACATTCTTTCGTGTGACCACTGAAATGCCTGTATCCACCCGCACGGGCAACGGAGCGTTATCACCGGAAGAGGAAGGTGCCGGAATCGTCAAATGATGGTGCAGATGGAACAGATATTGAAGCGACCAATAGCCCATATTCCACGTTCCCTGCGCAATCGTTGCTGAGATCGTACCTGCTCGAATCATATCCAATGTCGCTTTATTCGTATCAAAAGAAATGATTTTCAGCGGATGGCTGTTTTTTTGACTCAGTACCGCTTCACCGACACCTGTTCCTCCCGTCGCCTCGGTCACAAAAATCCCCGCCAGCTTCGGATAAGCCTTCATCAGTCGGAGTGACTCATCCCGGGATACCATTGCGTCTGCGCGACCATCTACCACTTCCACCACCTTCATGGCAGGATACTGCCGCTGAATGGTATCGCGAAAGCCGCGCAAGCGCTCTTCATGATTTTGCTGACCAGGTAGTGTCAGAACGGCGACTTCACCTTCCCGTCCCAGCAGCTCTGCCATTTTATCCGCAGCGGTCACACCCGCCTTATAATTGTCCGTTCCCAAAAAAGAATACGCCCGGCTCCCCGGTGCTCCTGCATCAAACAGCACCACAGGAATGCCCGCATCCAGTCCCTTATTAATCGCCGGGATCAGAGAGTGAGGATCAATCGCGGAAATCGCAATCCCTGCGGGCTTCCGAGCAATCGCCTGCTCTATGACGGTCGTCTGCTCCTGCGCATCATAACGGGTAGCCCCTCGATACTCCACATTCACCCCCAAGGCATCCCCGGCATCCTCAAAGCCCTTGAGACCACTTTTCCAATACTCCAAACCAGACTGGAACGTAATCATCATATAGGTTTCTCCGATGTTGCCGCGCAGCCCTTTTTCCTCCCAAGTGCCATTCAACGGCCCGGATTGTTCATACCTGAACACATAGAGCGCAAAGGCCGCAATCAGCAGCATATATACCAGTAGCGTTTTTTTCATTTGCCCACCTCTTCCGTGCGTATCCTCAAGTTGTGAATTTATTGTGATTTTACTTAGATTGTAAACGCAATCATATCAAATTGGAACTACTTCCACTCTTCCAACTTTCAGGTAACGTTAATCCTGCACTAATGTTTCTGCGTTACAATACCTAAATTGTGTTATGGAGAAGGTATACGAATCTTGTGGAAAAGGAGTGATATGGATGAGCAAGCCGCGTATCGCGGAGTGGACAGAACTGCGGGGTCTTGCCTACCTCGCTGTTGTGCTTCAGCATTGCATTGGCGAATATATTTATCGCAGCGACATCCAGCAGCCGGATTCCGTTATGCTCGCAATGCTGTATCATTTGACACGCTTTGGCACACCGACGTTCGTTTTCCTGTCTGCGGCGCTGCTTTTTTATAATGGTAACAAACCGATTGGCTATCCCCGTTACATTGGCAGACGGTTTCGAGATATTTATGTTCCATTTCTCTGCTGGACGGTCGTGTATTGGGTATGTAACCAGAACTGGTCGACGGCGCAGTGGGGAAATATTTATTTTTACAAGGGCATGTTCGAGGAAATGATTATACCTGTCAGCGGATATCATCTATGGTTTGTGGTGATGATTTTTCAGTTTTATATTTTATTTCCCTTATTTGCAAAAGCAGCCGGGCATGTACAAACGTTTCTCCGTCGCTATAGCACCAAAAAACAAAAACAGCTCGTTCTGACTGTGATGCTTACAGCAGCGGCGGCATATGCTCTGCTCTTGCAATGGTCCTACTATGACATGTCTACATGGAGCACCAAGTTACCGTCCCTTTGGCAGACTCTGCTGGATTACCGCACCTACAACTTTGTCATGTACTTTTTCTATTTTATGCTAGGCGCGGTATGTGCCTATATGACGGATACGTGGCGGGGACTGGCTAAGCAGACATTACCGTGGAATGTATTTGTCTTTATTGGTCTGTTCATGCTCATGGGTCACACGATGCTGATCCAGTCGGGCGATACGATCAATCTCAATATTTCCACCTACCTCAAGCCAAGTACCTTTGTGCTGATTGTCTCGCAGCTGCTTTTGTTATATGGACTGCTGCTCCATTTGCAAAAAGACCAGCGCTCCGAGCCGTTCCGCCGTATGCTGAACTGGATCGGACGTTATTCCTTCGGAGGGTATCTGGCTCATGCACTCGTGCTGGCCTTTATATCCTATTACACCCGTCCGCTTTCACTGGGCGACCATCATTTTACGGCGACGCTGATTACGTTTGTCGTCGTGGCAAGCGTTTCTCTGGGCATTAGCTGGCTTTTTGCCCATTTGCCGGGAGGCAACTGGATTGTTGGCTCAAAAGGTCGACAGCGGTTAGCCTGGCCGTTTCGGTTCCAGTCGCTTTCCTCCAAACGCGCTTCCAAAGGCACGCAGGAGGTTGGCTAATCTTCTACGTCTGTTTTCCAGTTCGGAGTTCTAATTCAAAAAAATCAACTCTTTTGCAGGGCTTTCTTATGGAGCTCTGCTTTTTTTGTTGCCTTGGTCTGCCACGCCATCTCCCCAACTGATTAACATATTATTCCATGACCATGTATTTTATTTTAAAATAAGTAATTATATAGAATAATGATAAACGTTATGTGGGAGAAGTCACAGTTTCGCATAAAAGGAATGGGGGGATGGACTGAATATAGCATCGTCGTTGTCAATGATTTGGCTCTAAACATAGTGAGGCAGATTTCTGGTCTGAAACATACTGTTGTACTGATTAATCAGTTCATGACGGATTGTCAAACCAAGTGCGACAATCCGTCTTTCTTTGAAAGAAGTAAAACGGCATCTCTTTTTTAGTCTAATGTTCGTCAGCCGAGGATGAGGATGTTCCTCCCCCCTGCTCCTGCTTCAATTGCGCTTCATGCGGTGCTCCAGACTTTCGGTCGAATGTAATCGGGCCTTTGCGATTAACCAGCCGTTTCAGATCCACGGTCATTTCATTTTTCAGCTTATCAATCAGTTGTTCCTCTTTGATGCCCTTGCTTTTGGCGATATCGACCAACGATTTTCCTTGTCCCAGCTCATTCTCTAGCCGGGCAGGAGTGATACCCAGAAGCTTGGCGACCTTCTCATTCAAATGGTGGTTCCAGCCCCCTAGCCCATGTCCATGCCTATGAACATGTCCTTGTCCGTGATGATCCTGTGGTGCAACCTTCCACTGATGAGCTTCCCCTTGACTTGAAGCGTTGGGAATAGAAGCTCCGGCGACACCCGCAGTCCCATACATCATTACCCCTCCATATAGGATAGCAGCGGTCAATTTCCATTGGTTTTTCATGATGCAGACCCTTCTTTCGTCCTTTTTCATACTATATTTTCTCTTTCTGCTTTTTTTATTCATCCTACATATTTTTGCAGAATCCTTAATGTAAAAATAACAAAATGTTGAAAATTGCAATCTGTTATATAATGGCGGGTAACAACTAGATATCGCTATAAAATTTTCTATAAGAGATGCAGGTGATAGCGATGGAATGGTATTTTGCATACAAAGATGAATTGGAAAATGTTTTTCATCAAGCGGAAAAACGGACAGCCGCGTTTCCTGCTCCATTTCAGAGTCAGGGCTTGGACTATCTGGCCCGTTTTAATCCGTTACGGGAAGACAGCACGCGTAACTACATATGCTACTTGCTTCCGTTCTGGCTGCAAGAACTTACCGGGCTGGCGCCCGAAATTTGCCGTAAGCTATCACTAGGCAACGTGTTCGTCATGGCTCATTATTTTATTCAGGACGATGTGATGGACACAGCAGCAGACAACCGCAAAATGCAACTCGCCTTAAGCCAATTGTTCTATACCGAATGTTTGGACGTATACCGGGACCTTTTTCCCGCGTCCTCCCCTTTTTGGACGTATGCCCGAACGTATATCGGTGAATGGGCCGTTAGTGTGACATCTGAGGGAACAGAGGACTATTTTCAGGGGGAACGACATCAGGTGGCGCTGAAAGCCAGTCCGTTAAAAATGGCTGGGACGGGTGCATTGCTACTCGCAGGGCGTGCCGATCTGATCCAGACCATTACAGACATGACAGATACAGCGCTGGTTGTACTTCAAATGTCAGATGACTGGGCCGACTGGTCGGAGGACTTGGAGGAAAATAGCTACAACTGCCTTTTGTCCCATATCAGCGCCGAGCAGAAGACGGCTTATCGCGAAGGACTGGGACCGGAGCAGATTCGAGAGGCGATTTATGTACGCGGCGCGCTTGCCAGTTACGTAAGTATTGCTGACCAAGCGGTCCAGCAGTTGGAAAATCTGGAGCCGGACATCCCCGGCTTGCGTATGTTCACACGTTCGATCGCAGAAGAGTTGGGCGAGGAAGCGACGGAGATTGAAGCCGGACGTTCGCATTTGCGAAGAGGCGGCCTGGATTTTTGGCTCTCCAAAAATATGAAATAATGCTAGATTTTATGGGACTTCCGTGGTATACTGTCTAGGTAAATATAACCAATTGAATGAGAGGGTGATTTTTGATGGCTACTGAAGTTCTTCAAACACAAGTCATTCAAAAAGCGTGGGAGGATGCCAGTTTTAGAGAAAAACTGATGACCGATCCCAAATCAGCAATTCGTGATGTGTTAGGAGTCGTGATCCCCGATCATATCCAAATCAAAACGTTAGAGGAAACACCTGATCAGTTTTATCTGGTCATCCCTCCAGACCCTTCCGGCGTGCTCGCTTCATCTCGGAAACCACGCTCCATGTGGTAAATTGCTTTTTGTAGCAAATTTGTTTTATATTTCTTAAACACCATGCGGGTGGGTTCAGCAAACTTCCTTCCGTTTTCCCTAGCACAAAAAGCCGGATAATTATCCGGCTACGGGGAAGCGGATGGTCGCTTCTGTTCCCACCCCTTTTGCACTTGTAAAGGATATTTTGCCGTTCATTGTCTCAATAATCCTAAAGGTTACCATCATGCCCAAACCTGTGCCTTTGGTCTTATTGGAAAAGTAAGGCTCACCCAGTCTGGATAAAGTCTGAGCATCCATTCCTTCGCCATTATCCCGAATATGAATAACAGCTTCTCCGTTCTCTATATAAGCCCATATATGAATATGCCCTTGATCTCGCAGCGCTTCAATACTGTTTTTAATAATATTGATGAACGCCTGCTTGAACTTGGAGGAATTCCCGCGCACTTTGATTTCCTGGGGAATATCCAAAGAAATTTTGCCACCTTGCAAGTTGGCCATCGGACTAATGATTCCTTCAATATGTTTAAACTCATCCAGGATAGACAACGTTTTGGTATGCTCAAATTCAGGCTTGGCAAATGTCAGAAAATCGGTAATAATCGCGGAAGCCCGATCCAGCTCCTCCAGTGCGATATGCAGATATTCTTTGTTCTTGCCGTCCTCCTGCTTGCTCATTAACTGGAGAAATCCACGGGTAACCTGAAGCGGATTGCGTACCTCATGAGCCACAGATGCAGCCAGATCGCTAATAATCTCCATTTTCTCAGAACGCTGAAGCTCATTATTGAACATCTCCAGCTCTCTGGAATAGCGAACGACTTGCTTATGCTTCTCTGCCAGCCTTCTGCCCAAAATCGCTATCAGGGCCAGCACAAAGCCGAACACGCCCCATTTCCACAGAAACATATTGTAGTGTCCGTCCCTGATGAAGAACCAGGTCAGTTCACCGATGGAAATGACTGCGAAAAAAGCAAAGCCTATCGATAAAATGATCGCTTCATGATCCCCTTTGATCGCCATACGAACCGAAGCAAACACCAGCAGTACGAGCAAAGCCACAAGCAATACGCTCAGCACAGATACACTGAAAAAATAATATACGTCGTTTAACCGTTCCTGTGCTCCCAAATTTACAACCATCATCGTAAAGCAGAATAAAGAGTAAAATGTCAGCACTTTTCTAAATTTGCGAATCAGGATAATTGAACTTATATTTTGCTCAAAAAAGTAGGCTAGTGAAGGAAGGAGAATAAACATTCCTACATCAAAAAGCTGTAAATAGAGCTTGCCGTAGCTACGATAGAACGTATACAGGAAAGGTGAATACGTCACGATCATCAGACCAATAGACAGCACAATTGCGCTTAGGGACAGCCACATTGCCATGCTCGGACGGAACAGAAAAAATGAGCAGACCAGCAGCACCAGAGCTATAAATATAAAGGTACTGCCCAGTACAATATCCAGAACATCCATTCTGACCAAGGTCCCCAGCAACTCACGATAATTACCAGTCATCACATTTCCGATAATGCCCAGTCTGTTCTTGCTGCTTTCCGTCCATATGTATAATGTTTTACCGCCGTCTTCCGGTCTAAGCGGGATCAGAATACGATTGTTTTCATAATTGTACCCGCGATAGGACTCGTAAAAATTGATTCCGTCCTTATACAGCGTAATATGTCTGCCATAAATATTTTCAAAAAGCACCGCCGGCGTTTCATCATTCAGCGATGGCAGCCGAATACGAATCCAGGCAGAGCCGGTGTTCGCGGGTTGCTTGGGCAACTGTGATTCATCATTAATATGCATCCAAACTTTGCTTGGGTCCCGCACCTCATCAAGTGATCCATCCTCCCCTTCCACTCCCCATCTCATATCCCAAGAGGGTATTCGGTATTTCATTTCCGGGGTCGTTTTAGCCGCATAGACGGGTAGGCCTATCGACAACAGTATTACAATGACCGCCAGCAGAGCGGCGACAGCTTTGGGCACAAGCCTCATGTTAAGCACCTCAAAGTTACATAGTAGGATTACAAGCTTGTATACGTTTTATCATTTTTCAACGTCCTGAAATAATATTATTCTATACGATGATGTTCATACCTTCTTCATAAGAAGGGTATCATGTTCTTTTTACTCATTTTTTGTCAGATCTTCATATTGATTTATGATCATGTCCTGTTCACGTGGCTCCATCTGTTCTCTGAGGCCAATCCATGGTTCGCACTCTTCATCCTCATATATCGTCCAAATATCCGAAAATAAATAATCGCGTATTTCTACCATTCCAATTCCTATCCCTCCATATCCTCTTTATCATATCACAGCAGTTACTGAAAAAAACGTTCATTGGGAATGGCGACATCCCGATTTCGTATGATTTCAACCTCGTACAGACACACTAACCCCAGGTTTAGTCGTTCTGCCTTTTGGGTAAGGTCGGAATAAGCAATCAACGAACAAAGGAGCTGAAGCACGATGGCAAAAAGAGATCATAGAAACGATGAGCTTCATGACAACGATTTTGAGCCTTTCCTGCAAAATGCAGAAACGAACTGGGAAAACCTGACCGACGGACCGGATACCCCACTGGAAAACGTTCCCGATGCCGATGATGTATCCCCGGACAGCCCTGTTGACCCTTCCGCTCCGGCGGAATTTATACATGGCACGGATTTACTGAATGGTACCGATGGGGATGACGAGGACGAGCGGTTATCGAGCCTTCCAAAAGGGTAATGAAGTATATAACCGAAAGGAGTTGACGTGTTCATATGTATAAAGATCCTATGTCTCAGGCGGATATGGCATATAAACGTTACAAAGCCTTGAACCCTGTGGAAGAGGATGACCGCAGGTCTGCGGACAAGTCCAATACAGATGATACCGAGCAACATCTTGTCGAAGACATTCCGCGAGGCATTGCATCGGCAAAGCCTGTACCCAAGGATCAGGCATGATCAGGAACAAATATGGGAATGCAAATCAGCCTGACGCTGCTTCCCACTTCCTCCGGTGGGAATACCTCCTGCATCAACTGCTGCATGCTCGCAAACAGCGGGTCTTCTATTTGAGTAATGCGATGATATTCCATAGGGGCATACTCCTTGTACATAACGTCTTTTAGATGGCAAGGGATTCCCGTTGCTGTTCACATTATAACCGATTCAAAACCGGGCGAGAATCGAACCTGACAAACAAGTCTTGCCTTCTGCACCTACTTTGTTTAAAATAAAGTCAACTCTTTTGAATCACATGAACAAAGACATGGACGGAGACAAGTAAACGTCTACCGGATTTCCACAGAAAGGTACGAATTGCTGAGAGCGTACCGAAATCCCGCGTTGAAATTCACTCCCGAGTCGAGCCTTGAACCAGCATAAGGATTCATTTCTTATCTGCACTAGAGGTTTCCGGAAGCCCCCGTTACGGGCATCAAGCTCAGAAGTAGCTACTGTCGGCTGGAATGACGTTGACGACTTGTATGTATACTTCTGTAATTAGGGTGGTACCACGGCATTCGTCCCTTGCGGCGAATGCCTTTTTGTGTTATTTTCTGAAAAAAGCTCTATCGATTGACAGAAAAAACAATTTTTATTCGGGAAAGGATGTTATCTATGTCGACAAATGAAAATTCTTTGGAGCTGCTGCGGGAACAGCTCGACGCTACCAACCTGGAATTGCTGGAGCTGCTGTCGCAGCGTGCTGAACTGGTCGGACAACTGGGTAAATTAAAAGAAGCTCAAGGGGTGCCTGATTTTGATCCCGTACGCGAGCAACAAATGCTGGACAAGCTGATCGCTGCTAACCGTGGACCTTTCGACGACGCTACGATCCGCCAGTTGTTCAAAAATATTTTCAAGGCTTCCCTGAACTATCAAAAAGAAGAACACAAAAAGCATCTGATCGTTAGCCGCAAAAATCAGCCGGATAGCACAGTCATCAAGGTTAAGGACACGCTCGTTGGTGGCAAAGCCTCCGTTATGGTCGCAGGTCCCTGCTCGGTGGAAAGCTACCAGCAAACCCGTGAAGTCGGTGAAGCTCTGAAAGAGGCGGGCGTTCCGATTCTTCGTGGTGGCGCATTCAAGCCGCGTACATCTCCATATGATTTCCAGGGACTGGGCATTGAGGGGCTGCAAATTCTCAAACGCGTAGGCGATGAGCTGGGACTGGCCACAATCAGTGAAATCGTCGATCCAAGACATTTGGAGGAAGCGATCCAATACATCGATATCATTCAAATTGGTGCGCGTAACATGCATAACTTCGAGTTGCTCAAAGCTGCCGGCGAAACAAGAACTCCGATCCTGCTCAAACGCGGACTTGCAGCCACAATGGAAGAGTTCCTTCATGCTGCGGAATACATCGTTTCCCGTGGCAACACGCAAGTGATGCTGATCGAACGCGGCATTCGTACGTATGAGAAATGGACTCGTAACACGCTGGACATTTCCGCCGTGCCGATTTTGAAAAAGGAAAGCCATCTGCCTGTTCTGGTCGACGTGACCCACTCCACAGGACGCAAGGACATCATGGCCCCTTGTGCCAAGGCCGCACTTGCTGCTGGGGCTGACGGGATCATGGTGGAAGTCCATCCGAACCCGGCAGTCGCTTTGTCCGATGCCCAGCAACAGCTGAATATTCCTGAATTCCACAACTTCATGTCCGAAGTAAAAGAATCCGGTTTGTTCAAAGTGAAATAAATCGCTTTCATTTTCTCGGATTATGATGTAACATCTAATCAGGATTGTGACTGATAATGCAGGCAAAACCTAGATACATGTATGCTCAATTTCTTTTTGAAGCATAATGTGTCTAGGTTTTTTTATACCTAAAATTAGATATAAAACCATCAATGTATATACAGTCTTAATCCTAAAAAACCATCATGTGTACGTTCAGGAAGGGGAAAAGAAAATGAGAGAAAGAAAATGGTTAAACGTTTTTCTATTAGGTATGATATGTATTTTGATCATCAGTGGTTGCAGCGGCGGAAAAGCTCCTGCTGTTGCAAAGGATGAAAAAGCTACTCCAGCCAAAGAACAAGTGGACAATAAAGTAGAAGCTAAAGCGACGAAGGCTAGAACCGTTATTACGACCGATGGAGAAGTCGATGATATGAATTCGGTTATTCGCTTCCTCCTCTATTCTAATGAAATGGACTTGTCCGGTATCGTACTGACCAGTTCCGTGTACCATTATGCAGGTGATGAAAAAGCAGGCATAAAGCCATTCAGATGGACTGGAACTCAATGGGTAACGGATATGATTGATGCTTATGGAGAGATTTACCCTAATCTAACTAAACATGCCGAAGGATATCCCAAGCCAGAATATATTAAGAGCGTGACCAAGATAGGCAATATTTCATACAAAGGTGAAATGGACAAAGAAACAGAAGGATCTAATTTTCTTAAAAATCTCTTCCTGGATGATGACAAAAGAGATTTATATGTACAAACCTGGGGTGGCACAAATACGACAGCCAGAGCTTTAAAATCCATTGAGGACGAATATAAAAATACAGCTAAATGGGCTGGTATCCAAAAAAAGGTGAGTGATAAGCTCGTTCTTTATATCATTTTGGATCAAGATGACAGCTACAATAAATACATCGCAAAAAATTGGCCGGACATCAGAATTATCAATGATCAATCTAACTTCTGGCATTTTGCATACGCTTGGAAAATGCACACGGAAGAAGTCAACAGCAAGTTACACGGGGACTGGAATTTCAAGAATATCCAAAATGGTCACGGCAAATTGCTTGATATGTACGCTTTGATGGGCGATGGAAAGATGATTCCAGGTGAATTGGCAGAAGAACAAAGAGGCAGTGACGCTTATTTAAAGAAAAATCCACAATATGATAAATATGATTTTATCTCTGAAGGAGACTCTCCGTCATTCTTCTATCTGATTGATAACGGTCTGCGGAGTATGGAAAACCCAACCTATGGTGGCTGGGGCGGTCGTTTCGGTGTGGTTAACGATAAATTATTTAGAAATACCGTGTTAGACTACGATGTGCATACGAAAAAATTTGAAGCAGAATATTCTCTGATGAGATGGTTTGATGATATTCAAAATGACTTTGCAGCTCGTGCAGATTGGGCTATTGCATCCGACTATAAAGCTGCTAATCATAATCCATCTTTAAGCATTAAAGAAGGATTAGATGTAACAGCTAGTCCTGGGGAGAAAATAACACTCCATGCGGAAGGAACAGATCCGGACGGCGATCCATTAACCTATAAATGGTGGAGATATTTTGAAGCCGATACGTATGAAGATTCTAAAGTAAAACCGGCACCAGTTAAACCTGAAATGCTGGGTAACATGCAACTTGGACTTCATAGAGAAGTGGCCAAGGGTGAGAAAGTAAATACGATTGACTTGCAAGGCAGCGATACCAATGCAGTAAGTTTTACAGTTCCCGCGGATGCCAAAACTGGAAATACGATTCATATCATCGCAGAAGTACAGGACAATGGAAAGCATCAGCTAAAACATTACCAACGTGTGATTGTAACTGTAAAATAAAGGACGGAACATCCAATCGAGTAGGAGGCCACCCATTAGTTGAGTAGCCGACCTCTCACACCACCGTACGTACCGTTCGGTATACGGCGGTTCAACCGTTTAAGTGCAATTGTGTCGTAGACGCTCGTACTGTGCAGGGAAGTCATAATACCCTGCCCGTACGAGCCTTTCGTTTGTTATGGAGCGAGACAGCACCGGGCTACCGGCAACTCGCCAGTATCCCGTCCGTGTATTTCCCCATGGGTAGGCCTGCCACTCCGGTATCCCCAGCTTCCTCAGGTTTTGCACCTTCGTTTTCGGCTTCTTCCACCCTTTCCAGATGTACATGCGCATCCGCCTTCGCAGCCATTCATTCCAGCTTTGCAGGATTCGCTTCATGTCGGCTACATCGAAATAACCGATCCATCCGCGAATGTAGACCTTCACGTCCTCCATCACCTGCCGGGCGTTTCTGCCTTGGCTTCGGCTCGTCAACTCTTTCAACTTCCTCTTTGCCTTTGCAAGGGATTGTCTGTGGACGCGGATCTACACGCCTCTCCCGTTCTTTCCCAGCGCAAAGCCAAGGAATTTGAAGTGTTTCTGCGCGACGACGCTAACGACCTTGCTCTTCGCCAGCACGACAATGTCATCCGCATAACGGATGACCGTCACACCCCGGCTTTTCATCTCCTGATCGAATTCGTTCAGATAGATGTTCGCTAAAAGGGGCGACAGCGGCCCACCTTGAGGAGAGCCTTCTTCCGTTTTGCGGCGTATTCCGTTTTCCATGACTCCGCTTTATTCTCCCGCAGCCACGGCAGTGCTGCTTCGATGGTCATCCCGTCGATTCCCGGCGCTCCGTGATTGCGCTTGACTTGCTTGTAGGCTCTGTTCTGGTTGTCCCTGTCCAGTGCCCTTCCGACTTCCTCCTGCGAAGCGAAAGGGCTGAAAAGTTTACTTTCATGTGATCTGGAGCGTTATTTCCCCAGCTTTTCTTTTTTATATAATTCAGATAAAAAATTAGCTGCAAGATAATAAACTGTTTTAAAAAAGAAGTTTCATAGTCTGTATTCAGCAGAAAACCTTTACTAAGATTACAGTAACCGATATTATCAATGAGGCGAAAATTAATCGTTCAACTTTTCACATTACGAACGGTATGTATCGTGCTTTTTTGTGAATTTTGCAGGGGGTATCGTAAATGATGTAAAAGTAACGCTATTTCCGATGCTAAGATTTCAACTAAAATATATAACGATGACAATAAAAGGGCGAGTGACCTCACCATGTTTCTCGCCCAGGTCGGTTGCATTCATGCAGTCGGCTTTTTTTCTTTCACATAGAAATGGCGGTTATATTGATTAATGAGCTTGTCCAGAATCATAGATTGTCTGAGCACGCTGGAGTGACTGAAGCCATGTTTTGCTTGCAAAACATAAAGCCTTTGTCGAGCTTTCTCCAACCGTTGTCGCAAAATGTCGTCCCTTATCATTATATAACCTCCTTTGTCGTATTCTTAGTTTAGAGGGTTATGAATAAGTTTACTAAAAGTAAAGGTTTGGGATAATTATCTATTATCAAACAAAAAAAGACCCGCTGAAAGAGCAGGTCTGCAATTAAATATGTTCATGCACATCGAACCGTTGTCTACAATACACCTATCCGGCAGGACGAACATCCCGATCCGTTGCGTTATTTTGAGCTGAGGCCGGGAAAACATCCCTTCCCTTCATCCATAGCAGCGACGCTGCAAGCAGCAGTATGCCACCGTTTAACACAAAGATCCAGCGGATTGGCATCCAGCTGCCAAGCATGCCGCCAATCAACGGCCCCGCCATCGTCGCGAGTTGGGTAGCTGATTGATTCAAGCTAAAGGCTCGTCCGCGAAACTCCGGCTTGGTGACCTCCACAGTCATTGCGTTGATGGCCGGAACGACAGACGCATAAAACAATCCGTAACCGAACCGAAGCGCACCAAAGCCGATAAAATTCGATACAAAAAATTGCAGGATATTGCCGATTCCCGAACCAATCAGCCCGATCAGCATCACTTGTGCAAATCCAATCCTGCCACCAATCCGTCCCCAGCGGGGAGCCATCAGCACAGCCGCAATGCCTACGGCTGAGAATACAATTCCGGAGCTTAAGGACGCTCGGCTACGGTCAATTCCCATTTCCAGAACATACACCGTAATCAGTGGCTCCAGGATCATGACGGAAAAGGTACTCAATCCAGCCAGTATGAGCAAAAAATACAAGGGCCGATTAGCAATAGCCTCCTTGATATCATCACGGACATGCGAGCGGGTACTGGTTCCCTTGAAGTTGTCCTCTCTAGCGGCAAAGGTCGCAATTAGCGCAGAGACCAGCACAAGCCCCGCAGAGAATAGAAAGGCATTTCGATTGCCGTAATAATGGCTTACCACTCCGCCAATCAACGGACCTATGATGCTGCCCGTCGCCCCGGAGGTTGCCATAATGCCGAGTGCATAACCCGTTTTATCCTCAGGCGAACCCGTTCCGACCAATGCGATGGCGGCAGGAATAAACCCGGAGAGCAGGCCCTGAAACAGCCGTACCCCCACGAACACATACGGATCAGTCACAAAGGCACATATCAAATACAATACCGTCAGACTAAAGCCTGAACGAATCAGCATCGGCTTCCGTCCATACTTATCTGCGAGCGAACCCCAAAACGGGGCAATCAGAGCACTGGCTAAAAAGGTAACCCCAAAGGCGATCCCCGCCCACAGCTCCAGATGATCGGTCACACCCATTTCCGTATTCAGAAAAATAGGTAAAAACGGAATGGATACGGAATAGGCCATGCTGCAAAAAAATACACCGATCCACAAAACGACCAGGTTTCGCTTCCAATAAAGATGCATGAAGCTACACGTCCCTTCTCCACATTCCATTATTAACCTCTAAATTAGAAAAGTCCACAGCAAACCTCACCCTTCAGCCGTGGAACAACCATGCAGAAGCTGATATAATCGAATGGAATGGAGTTGATGACATGGCTAAAAAAAGAAATTCGTCTTCCCCTGCTCCTGCGGCTCAGGACAAACCCGCAACGTTAAAGGATCTATTGAGTCAGGACGTGCTGAATAAGCTCAAGGCTCAGGCCAATGAAGCCCAGGCAGAGCAGGATAAACGTAAGGAAGACGAACGGCAGCGTGCCCTCGAAGCAAAAAAAGCAGAACAGAAGAAGCTGGACAACAACTTCGAGCATCTGCTGAATAACAGCAATCTGGATTGGCACAAATATAAATAAGCCAAAACCATCCCGGTTTTGGCCTATCTCCACGCTTGATTATATTATAGCCAGTCACGAATGTGTTGTACCGAGTACAGCACCCCTATCCAAACCGGCAGACTGAACGCCATACCCCATATGAGACCTTTAGCCAGCTTTTTGTCTACCTCCACCATGATTCTGCCCCTTTCCTTGGGAATAGCAGCAGTATGGGCCAAGAATACGGTATTCAAACCCGTATTTCCTTATCCCAACAAAAAAAGGTATGATAGAAAACGGAAAAGTGCTCTGCGCTGCCCCAAACTATAATTTAGGATTTTACACATCTAACCTTTCAGGAGGAATACAAATGATCCGAAAAACGATACGTCCCTGGTATATGCTGTGCCTGCTGGCTACCATGCTCGTGCTGGTTGCTGGATGCGGCACAAAAGCGACAGATGTTGAAGCCGCAAGCCGGACAAGCAGTACAACCCCTGCCGCGACTAAAGACAAAAGCAAACCTGTTTCCCATCCTATCGTCACGATTGTCATGAACGACGGTAAAAAGATTAAACTTGAGCTGTACCCGGAAGTAGCACCGAACACGGTTAACAATTTCATTTCCCTGGTGCAAAAGGGCGCTTACAACGGTACGATCTTCCATCGTGTCATCCCCGGCTTCATGATTCAGGGCGGTGACCCGCAGGGTAACGGTACAGGCGGCCCCGGCTACAGCATCAAAGGCGAGTTCAAGAGCAACGGTGTCAACAATACGCTCAAGCACACGCGCGGTGTACTATCCATGGCCCGCTCAGCGGATCTGGATTCAGCCGGATCGCAATTTTTCATCATGGTTGCCGATGCGGATTACCTTGACGGTCAATACGCTGCTTTCGGCAAAGTAACGTCTGGATTGGACGTGGTGGATGCCATCGTGAATTCCAAGCGTGACAGCCATGATAAACCGATCAAGCCAGCTACGATGAAAAAGGTAACCGTGGACACGCTGGGTAAGAAATATCCGGCTCCAGTCAAAGTGAAGTAAGATAATATCGGCCCTGTGCATATGCATGGGGTCGTTTTTCATGTTATATAAAGATGTCTATCGTGCTCCACAGTAATGTTTACTTGGTGCTGCCTCTGTGATGTAGTAAGAGTATATACACAAAAGGAAGCGTTTTCAATCATTATTTTTAAAGCTTTTTTACTATTTCAAGGACCCGTCAACGTTCGACAAAAGAGGCACTGAAAGACATGCTGTAAACAGTACAGCCGTCTAATTGGATTTGGTCTCTACCGAACGAATACCCTCCATCTCTTGAAGCAACGACAACAGCTCCTCCGCTCCCTCTGACCGGGACAGCTTTAAAACCATATGATGTTATTACTCCATAGATATATTATTTAAAAATGCTGCGGCAAATGAGCCGCTTATACAACTGTTACTTGTTATTACCCAAATTTTAAAGAACTTGCACTTCATGCTCCGGCAGATTGTGATGTGCCTTCCTTCCCTTGAGCAGCCATAGCTCCGGTGTATCCTGTATCCCTTCAAGCCTCAGGCTGAACGCCCTCGGCGGCAAATTACATATACGTAGCAGTAAACGGTTACCGTCTGCCGCTGCGTCCACAAGCTCTAATGGCCTCAGTGAATCGTTCCTGCCTATGCGAATCTGATCGCCCGTGGCATCAGTCGAACTCTCCCGGCTCCAGACACGCAGCTCATTCACAGACGGCGTGGCAATCCGCTTGCTGAAAGAAACGACCACCTCATCTGCGGTCGACCTTTCCGCACAGAGCGGGGTGGGCGGCTCATCGTACATATAGCCGCCCAGATGGTATTCGTAGGCGGTCCAGGCGTCATAACCGCCCTCCAGGGCGGTAGCCCCAAACCGCCGGGTCCAGGCGCGGTCCCGAACCATACTTGCGAGTGAACCAATATCCGCCTGCACCCCGAGGG
>NZ_ASRY01000273.1 GCF_000520815.1 Paenibacillus maysiensis
CAATATTCTGATCTGTGGAACGATTTTGAATGAAGAAGATATTATGGCCGATCTGCTCAAAGGTAAAATCCCAGGTGTGCGAAGTGTTCGTAAAGCAGCCGTGCTTCAGTTTTCAGAGCGTGATGATCTATGGTCAGAGTGGGAGCGACAATATAATAATCTCCAAGACGAGGATAGGATCAATACGGCCTTGTCTTTTTTTATGGTTCACGAAAAAGAAATGCTGAAGGGTACGGAAATCCTGTGGAGCGAGTATTTGGACTATTATTATTTGATATGCAAGAAGCAAGCTATGGGTGAAAAGTCATTTTTTAAAGAGTTACAAAATGATCCGCGTTCAACCGATGAATACATATTTCAGAATCTCATGTATTGGGACAGGTTACCTGAGTTTGAGGACATGGAACTTGCCATGTACATTGATCCAGCGATTAAGGACGGGAAGAAAAACGATTATTCTGCTATTTCGATTATTGGGCAACATAGGAAGACAAAGCAGATGTATGTGGTTGACGGTAATATTTATAAGCTGTTGCCGGATGATCTGTTTCAGGTAGCTATTGAAAAGTTGAAGCTTTATCCAGTAGATAAGCTCGGTTTTGAAGTCAATCAGGCACAAAGCTATATGAAGCAAAAGTTTGAAGAAGAGCTATGGAAGGCGAATATACATACACCCATAGAAAGTGTTCATTCCAAGGGGCAGAAGCATGAACGCATTATTAGCTTGGAGCCGGAAGTGAAGAAGGGTCATATTCTGTTCAATGCAGATAACCTCAGATATAATCATCAGGTGAAGGATTACAATCGAAATTGTACATATGATGATGCGCCAGATAGTTTATATGGGGCTGTTCAATTGATTCAGTCTGTGAAAAGTTTAAAGTTTTATGATCGTAGTTTGTTGTTTTGAGGGTCAGGCAGTTTAGACTACGGATTGATAATGAACTGCAAGAGATGATATTGATTTCAAGCATAAATAATATTAGAGTTATATCATAAAAATACCAATTCCAATGTAAACTTGAGCCTGAAGCCCTGTCATAATAATCTGAGTACTGGCGCATTCTCAGTCTTATTTAGGCTGGGAATTTTTGTTTTAAGGGAGGAATTAAATTGTTAAATGATTCTGAAAGAGAAGGAATATTTAAGGCCATTTTTGAAAGGAGAGATATTCGATCATTTAATGGAAAACCCATATCCAAAGATAAGTTAAACAACATATTAATGGCTGGTCATCATGCACCTTCCGTTGGTTTTATGCAACCTTGGGATTTTATTGTAATTGACTCCCAAGGGGTTAAAGAACGATTGGCGCATGCATGTCATAAAGAAATACAGGCCTTGTCCATACACTATGAAGATGAAAAAAAGACAAGATTTCTCTCGTTAAAATTAGAGGGTATAAGGGAAGCACCTATAACGATCTGTATTACATGTGATCCAACAAGAGGTGGCGGACATGTAATTGGGCGAAATTCTATTCCTGAAACAGATATTCTATCCGTCGCCTGTTGTATCCAAAATATGTGGTTAGCGTCTTATGCAGAAGGAATAGCTATGGGATGGGTTAGTTTTTACAAGAAAACAGACGTACGGGAAATACTAAATATTCCACCACATATTGACCCTATTGCTTTGATTTCATTAGGTTATACGGATTTTTATCCTACAAAACCAATCCTAGAGCAAGTAAATTGGGAGAGACGTCGAAATCTAAATAATCTAATACACCATAATGCTTGGGAATGATTTGAAATATAAGTGAATTTTCCTTTTTGGATATGATGCTAACGGAAACGATTGTTTCATAAGCATCAAGATTAAGCTGTTGGTTTAGTCGACAGATTGCTACGTTTAGAAAGACTGCAATATGGTAAAAACCGCTGAAGAGAAAGGTAGGAGGATTATGAAGCAAGGACAAATGAAAAAGATAAATTTATTCGAGGTTACAAAAGACATAAACGATTATGCGAACTTTGTGGTCAGTGAAGTTAACGATCATGTTTTAAGAGCTGCTGTAATCGATGGTGAATTCCATTGGCACAAACACGATGACTGCGATGAACTCTTTATTGTAATTGAAGGGGAATTAATAATAGATTTTGAAGACCAGACTATAGTTTTGAACCAAGGAGATGTGTATACCATTCCCCAAAATGTCATGCATAGAACACGCTCTAACGGAAGAACTGTAAATCTTTGTTTTGAGAAAGCAGAAAATAATATTAAGGGTAACTAATAGGATAGAAATATACTCAAGTACGCAATGTAGTTCGTTAATAACTTAACGTAGAAGGAACTGCCTTATTAAAGGTGGTTCTTTTATTATTACAATCAGCAATTAAATGACCCATTTTTGAAAAGAGGCAAAGGTATGAAAATAAATGTAGAACTTATTTTTGAATGTCTAAACGAACTCCAATCGGCTGATTTAGCCAAACAGAAATATGCAGATTACTATAATGGTCAGCATGCTATTCTCAAGAACTATGCGATGCAAGAAAGTCGAAGCAATCAAAAGCTTGTTTTTAATTTCCCTCGTAAGTTCGTAGATAATGAAGTGGGCTATCTGCTCGGTAAACCAGTAAACTATGTGTCCAAGTCAGATCAGGATGAAGCTATACATAACATAGATGTACATATGAGTCATTGGGACAAGGAGCATAATCTACAGCTTCGGAAACAATCTGAAATCTTTGGCGAGAGCTTTGAGTTGAACTATATCGACTCGGATGGCCAGTTTTCAGCGATAGTATTGTCTCCTTTGAATGCGTATGTGTTGGAAGATGGAACAGCAGAACGAAATGTATTACTAGGCTTACATAAATTTACCCGTCGATTCGATAAGCAAGTGTACCTTGACGTGTATACCGACCATGAAATTCTACACTATACAATCGACAGTGATGATAATGGCAATCAAATGAAGCAAAATCAATCACCTGAATTAAAATATATCGGCAAACATAATCACA
>NZ_ASRY01000274.1 GCF_000520815.1 Paenibacillus maysiensis
ATAGCCACACCGAAGAAGTATTCGTATTTGGCTCAGAACCCAAAGCGCTGCTCCAGCACCCTGCGGTAGAAGCCGCAGTCGACGCCGAGGGATTGGCCGAAATTTTTATCATCGGGCCTGCACGCACCCCCGGACACGGCGTCTATTCGTCCATGAAGGAGCTGCGCCCCGGACATACGCTAACGTACAGCCGCGACGGTGTGCGCATTCAAGCCTACTGGAAGCTGGAAAGCTTTGCACATGAGGATAACACCGAAGAAACAGCACTCAAGGTACGCGAGCTGTTGCTGGATACGGTGGAGCGGCAGCTCATTTCAGACGTTCCGGTATGCACCTTGCTGTCGGGCGGTCTGGATTCAAGCGCACTGTCCGCGCTGGCTGTCGATTATTACAAGCGTACCGGGCAGGGACAAGTTCATACGTATTCGGTCGATTATGTGGATAACGACAAGCATTTTAAAGCCCATGCGTTCCAGCCCGGAGCCGATGCCCCATGGATTCAGCGGATGGTCGATAAGTTAGGTACGAACCATCACTGGATCGAATTCGATACGCCCGAGGTTGTAGCAGCGCTGAACAACTCCACACTAACGCGGGATTTGCCCGGTATGGCGGATGTGGATTCGTCGCTGTATCTCTTTTGCCGGGAGATTAAAAAGGG
Source organism: Paenibacillus maysiensis (assembly GCF_000520815.1). Taxonomy (GTDB): domain Bacteria; phylum Bacillota; class Bacilli; order Paenibacillales; family Paenibacillaceae; genus Paenibacillus; species Paenibacillus maysiensis. The sequence goes on from NZ_ASRY01000274.1 coordinate 662, forward strand.
GGCCACTGTCGCCATTTCCGGTGAAGCGGCGGATGAAGTGTTTGGCGGATATCCGTGGTTCCATCGGGAGGATATGCTCAATTCGGGCACATTCCCGTGGGCAGTCGCTCCCGACATGAGAGCCAGTCTGCTGTCTCCCGAGGTGCGGGACTGGATCAAGCCCTTGGAGTATTTGAACGACCGCTACTCGGAAGCGGTAGGAGAAGTGCCAAAGCTGCCGGGGGAAGCAGATAAAGCCGCGCAAATGCGCGTCATGTCCTATTTGAACATCACCCGCTTTATGCCTACTCTGCTGGACCGCAAGGATCGGATGAGTATGGGGGCCGGACTGGAAGTGCGGGTGCCGTATTGCGACCATCGACTGGTGCAGTATGTATGGAACATCCCGTGGAGTATTAAAATGACGGGCGGACGTGAAAAAGGTATTTTGCGAAAGGCACTGGAGGGTGTACTGCCGGATGATGTGCTGTATCGCAAAAAAAGCCCGTATCCCAAAACGCATAACCCTTCCTATCTTGCTGCTGTGAAAAAACAGGCGCTGGATCTATTGGATGATTCCTCCTCCCCACTGCTCAAGCTGATTGATGCGCAAAAAGTACGGGATATCGCGGCCTCACCGGAGGCATCTACCAACCTGCCCTGGTTCGGTCAACTGATGTCAGGGCCTCAATTGTTCGCGTATTTGGCTCAAGTGGATAATTGGCTGCGCACTTACAAGGTAGCGATTCGGTAAGAATTAAACCAATAGCTAAAGCAGCAGGCTTCGAGGCAAAGAACGGCGATTGGTTCGTCGTATACGGGAAATAACGACGAGAAATAGTGAAAGTCAAAAAGGCTATCCGCAGCTCATGACTGGCGGATAGCCTTTTGATCGTTATGTGTCTCGCCTGTTACTTATATCAAGCTATGCCTGCGGATTCCCCAGCTTGTTCGCCAAGCCCCGCAATGCTACACCACGGTGGCTAATGGCTTGCTTTTGTTCCAGCGTCAGCTCGGCCATCGTCTTTTCAAACTCAGGCAAATAAAACAACGGGTCATAGCCAAATCCTCCGCTGCCTGCGGTTTCCGTTGTAATCCAGCCATCCACCGAGCCAGTCGATTCCAAGGTCTCCCCTGTCTGCGGATTATACAGAATCAAGGTACAGACGAATTGAGCCGGGCTCAGCAAAGGCTGTCCGGTATCATCACCAAGCTGCTTCGATTCCAGAACGTCGAGCAGCTTGATATTGTTTTCGTGATCGCTGGCGCCTTCCCCGGCATAACGGGCCGAGTATACGCCCGGCGCTCCGTCCAGCAAATCCACACACAGGCCGGAATCGTCAGCCAGCACGGGCAATCCGAGCACATCTCCGACCGCTTTGGCCTTTTTCAGCGCATTCTCGGCAAAGGTTTTACCATCCTCAACGACATCAGGAATATCGGGGTAGTCATACATGCTTTTGACTTCCTTGCCAAACGGAGCAAAGGCATGTGCGAACTCCCGCACCTTCCCTTTATTCTTCGTAGCGACAATAACAACCGGACCCTCCAACAGCATCAGGCCCCAGCCCCCGCACGTCCTGCTCCGATCTTGTCTGCAATCGGTCCGAGCACCTCTTTTTGACGCTCAATCATTTGCAGAATTCCTTGTTCACCCAAGCTGAGCAGTTGATCCAGCTCTTGACGGTCGAACGGACTTTCTTCCCCCGTACCTTGCAGCTCAACATACTTGCCGCCACCCGTCATTACGAGATTCATGTCTACCTTAGCCTTGGAATCCTCTTCATAGTTCAGGTCCAGCAGCGCTTTGCCGCCAACAACCCCCACGCTGACGGATGCCAGAAAATCGGTAATTGGAAAAACAGGCAGCTTGTGCTGTAGCGCAATTTTATTCACAGCAATCGCCAGCGCTACGAAAGAACCGGTAATTGAGGTCGTGCGTGTGCCGCCATCCGCCTGAATCACGTCACAGTCGAGCGTAATTGTCCGCTCACCCAGCGCCTGTAAATTCACAACCGAACGCAGCGCTCTTCCGATCAGACGTTGAATTTCCATCGTCCGGCCTGTCAGCTTCCCACGTGCAGCTTCACGCTGATTACGCGTATGAGTGGCCCGCGGAAGCATGGAATACTCTGCCGTTACCCAGCCCTTTCCTTGTCCCTTCATAAAGGGTGGAACACGTTCTTCCACGGTAGCCGTACAGATGACTTTCGTCTCGCCAACCTCTATAAAAACAGAGCCCTCCGCATACTTATTTACTCCTGCTGTCAATTTCATCGGGCGCAGCTCATCACTGTTTCGTCCGTTAGATCTACTCATGCTTTTTCCTCCTACGTCGTATGCAACCTGTTCTTGTACATTTATTCTACCAAAGTGTGCAGGCAAAAGCACCCCAAGGACGATTCCCCGTCCTTAAAGAGGAATTTCGTTAATATGCTGCGGCTTAGCTACAGGCTCTCCATAATTCTGATTATTTTGTCCAATCACGCTTTTTTCACCGTTCAGCTCAATTCGAATTTTGGTTTTAACCGCATCCTCTGAATTATCTGCCGCCGTCAGCACGACCGATTCCAGAAACTCGGCAGGCACCGCTTCTCCCTTGGCAAACATATCATCCGAGAGCGATACCGTAATCACGTTATCTTTGGAGCGTTCTACCGATTTCAGAGCGGTCTCCCCTGTCATGACTTCCTGTAATCCGTCCTTGGTCTGCGGACCCTGGATCAACTGATGCAGCGCGGACTGAACACGATCTTTTTCCGGGCTGACCAACCGTGTTACAGGCACATAATATTGAACTCCGGCAGGAGAAGATGAGGAGAAATACACGGTGACCGGACTGGAATCCAGCGGCGTTACGCCATGACCAACCTCCAGATTAATGCCTACTGCACGGGTCAACGGATGATCCAGCGGTGTGCCGCCAACAGGCATTTCATTCAGCTTTTTGCCATCCACCCAGATTTGTACGCTTTGAATATCGGGACGGTCAGTCAGGGTCCAGGTCAAGCTCTCCATCAATTTGCGTTCTTCCTGTGCCTTGTAGCTGCCGAACGATTTGTTGAATTCGACGACTGCCAGCTTGTTGTTCTTGTCCACCGTTACACTCTTCACTTCCGTACCTTGTGGCAGCACGCCCTTGAAGCCCTCTGGTAACAGTCCGGCATATGGCCCGCCCTCAACCAGTGTTTCCAGCGCCGACTTGGCATCCGCCTGCACATCACCTGTAGCAATCGGCAAGGATACCGGAGCCAGCAAACCGTTATGATCCTGTAAAAATACAGCCCTCAGCTGTCCGGTGCTGACGGGAGCTTTTCCGGTCACCGCCTTAATCATGGACTGCTCCGTCGTGGATGGCGGGGAATCAATAGATGCCGATTCGTTGCCGAAAAGGCTGCAGCCGGACAATAACAACGGCAGGGACAGCAGCCCTACTACAGACGTCACGCGCAATGGATGTTTTATGTTCATAAATGAAGTTCCTCCCTAACAATTTTGTACAGATTGTACTAATATGTATACGAGCCTCGCGTAAAAAATAACTACTTTTTCAGCCGACTGGACACACTGGTCATATTGTAGTAGAAATTAGGAACGATACGAGGAGGGAACTTCAACTTTATGGACAAGAAAAAAGTGCCTTATAGCCTGAACAGTAAAAAGGTAGCCGATGCCACCCGCGAATGGCTGCACAAGCGTGGTGTAAACCTTACAGAGATCGCAGAGCTGGTCATGCTTTTACAAAAAAAATATTATCCGAATTTAACGATGGAAGAATGTATGGAGAATGTGGAAAAGGTGCTGATGAAGCGCGAGGTTCAAAATGCGGTGCTCACAGGCATCCAGCTAGATATCCTTGCCGAGCAAGGCGCTCTCCTTCCCCCCTTGCAGGATATGATTGAAAATGATGAAGGGCTATACGGAGTGGATGAAATTTTGGCTTTTTCCATTGTGAATGTATACGGCAGTATTGGATTTACAAATTACGGTTATGTCGATAAGCTCAAACCGGGTGTGCTGGAACGCCTGAACGATAAAAGTCTGGGGCCGATCCATACGTTTCTGGACGATATTGTGGGTGCTATCGCAGCTTCGGCCAGCAGTCGTATCGCCCATCGCAAACAGGCAGAGCGCGAACAGGAGCTTGGAGAAGAAAGCGCACCGAATACAACCCGTTAATTAAAGAAGGATATACATTCCGCACGATGAAGGCTGACGATTATGATCAGGCTATTGCACTGTGGAATGGAATTTTACTGAATTCCAGAGGGCTGGAGTAGCGTCTGAGCGCTTGATCTATGTAAGCAGAAATGCCGGGTCTGATTCGAAGGAGAAACGATCAGACCCGGCGCATGGGGAAAACTAATGTGATTTATACAATCTAAATTTAATTTTTTGGGCGCAGTGTACGTTCTACAATTCCCAGCATGGATTGACGAGAGAAGAACCGGGACACCTGAGCTACCCAATAGTTTTGGCGACCGGAAATGATGTGACTGCGCCCCTTTTCAAATGCTCTCAGCGCGTTCTTCACAACGGTTTGGGGAGTTTCCCTAATTCCAACTGACGCTTCACTTGCGCCAACAATATCAAAAAACGGCGTTTCTGTTGAGCCTGGACAAAGGGCCAGAACTTTAAGCCCCCGTTTCCGGTTTTCGGCCCATAGCGCTTCAGTAAAAGAAAGCACAAATGCTTTGGTTGCTCCATACACCGCCATATACGGATCGGGCTGAAATGCGGCTGTGGAAGCAACATTGATTAATCCGCCATCCCGGTTACGCAATAAATCAGGCATAAATGCATGTGTGATATCGACTAAAGCAGCCACATTGAGGATGACTTCCTCATGCTGCCGTTCTCCTGAAACCTGTTCAAAGTATCCATAGGTGGCAAAGCCTGCATTGTTAATTAAGAGATCCACCTTTAGTTGATGTTTTTGAACCTCCTGATGTAATGTTTGCGGTGCTCCTATCGCGGAAAGATCAAGTGCGATGACTGTTGTCTTTACATTGTATTTAGCAGAAAGCTCTTTAGCCAACGCCTTCAACTTCGTTTCATTACGTGCCACCAAAATGAGATTGCATTTTTGAGCTGCCAGCGAATAGGCAAAGGCTTCGCCAATACCGGATGATGCACCTGTGATCAGAGCTGTTTTGTTTGCGTACATAAACATGATTATGAACCTCCATAGTATCGTTGTTTTATTTCAGAAACATTGTTACCATTGTTCCAAAATGAACTGAAGTCACCTATTATGACGACCTCAGTACACCTTATATCTTAAGATTGGGATGAGGATGTTTTAAATGCTGCGAGCGTATTCTTTAGTGTAAATGCATACACCCCTTGAGCTATATCCACATCTGAAAAATGACCTGCAAACTGAAGATGTATGACTCCATGTAAAGCAGACCAAAACATCCGGACAACCAGCAGCGGATCATGTTCTTCCAGTTCACCCTGCTCCATAGCGTGTATGACGGTTTCCAGAATTCGAGATAGGGCCGTAGTTGTACCCTCCAAACTCTGTTCATCCGGTTTAAAATCAGATAAAGCCCCGCCAAACATCATTTTGTAATAGGCTGAATGAAGCTGTGCAAATTGCCAATACGCCCAACTTAGGGCTTCCAGATCAGCGAGTACGTCATCAGTCTTCGGAGCTTGTTGAAAAGTTTCGGCTAATAGCCGACATCCATCCAGGTACATCTCATTGGCGAGACCATCCTTGCTGCCGAAAATACTGTAAATAATCTTGGTGGAACAGCTTAATTTCTGGGCAACTCGTCGCACGGTCACAGCCTCTGGCCCTTCTTCCGCAAGAAGGATACATGCCGCATCAATGACATTTTTACGTAGCAATTGCTGCTGCTGTAGCTTCACTTCCGAATAGGTTTTATAGGGATGCGATGGCTCGGACATTTTTTAATGCACTTCCTTACTATTTTTAACATAGAATTTGAACGTGGTCTTTTCAGAAACAACGTTACCAACAAGAATCATAGTATTCTAATTCTGAATTTTTGTCAAATATTAAACTCGTACAGCATCAATAGGCAATGCCTACCCGTGTGTGTAGAAAATCGCTACTACTCAACTGACGATAGGTAAAATCGGCCGTGTCAGCGGTCGTAATTTGTGTGCCACCCTCGGGCAGCAGATCCTTTTCCACGCGATATATGCCCGTCCGCGCTCCGTCCGGCAGCCATGTCGGGCAGACTATCGTCCAGTCCAGCGCCGAATCGCGCAGCCGTTCGTACACCCGGCGGTGTTCCTCAGCCGCACGGGTGCTGCGCCGCCGGGGCTCGGAGGATTCATACCGATACAAACCCAGCTCCGTCCGGCTCTGTAAAATCCCTGCCGTCCCCACTGTAATGAGCCGGGGAACGGACTGCTCCTGCATAAGCCGGATCAGCGAACGGATATTCACGGATAAGGTCTTGGTTCCATCCGTATTCAACGCGCTGATGACAGCCGTCGTCCCACCCTCCAGCGCTTGCGCTACATCCTCAGCGTTGGTGGCATCTCCTTGTACGATCTGGAGCAGCGTCCCATATCTTAATATGTAATCCTCCAGCTTGTCCGGTGAACGAACAAGAGCTGTAACAGTATGACCGTCCGCTAACGCATACTCCAGGATAAAACGCCCCACACGTCCGGTAGCCCCTAGCAGCAGCAAATTCATAAAAGCCTCTTTCCCGGCATGGATGCCGTTGTCCTTCTGTTACTTTCCGCCATTATTTCCCGCAAAGTGGATAGAAACGTGCGATAGGGTTCGTCTCGCTTATAGAGGCCCGACCGCGTCGCTCCAGTTCCACCAGATGAGCCAGTGTCTCGGACATGGCAAACCGTAGCTGATGAATCCCCAGTTTGTCACTAAATATAGCAATACACAGCTCATAGGCTGTACTGCCCTCTGGCTGGATCAATTCATGGAACTTGTCCAGCCGTTCTTCATGATGCTCCAGCAGCGCCTGCGTCCGTTCACGAAAATAACCAAACGGATTACGGTGCCCCGGATATGCCCACGCTACCTCTAGCTCGCCAAGCCGCTGCAAACCATTCAAAAAAGACTGCAAGGGCTGGGGGTCACTTCCCGGCAGCAGACTGATATTAGGCGAAATCCTTGGCAAAACCGCATCACCGCACAGAATAACGCCGCTATTCGGCTCATACAAAGAGACATGTCCGGGCGCATGCCCCCCTGTCTCAATGGGCAACCAGCCACGCCCACCCCATTCCAGACAGGCATCCTCCCCGACAGGAATAACGGTGATATCAGGCTGTGGATTCACTTGCAGATGAGCCTGCCGCATGTGCAGCTCCAAGGCCGATACCTGCTCCACAGGAAAGCCGTGACGGACAAAAAAGCTTGGCAGCCTCTGCTCCATCGGCATAGAGATATCCGCTTGTGAATCTGGCTGGCCCCACATCATCATCGCTTCCTTATGGCTTCGCGCTGACATATGTACACGAGCCTGACCTTGCTGCTGCAGCCAGCCCGCCAAACCATAATGATCCGGGTGATGATGAGTCACGACAATGTCCGAGATATCACCAAAGGACATCCCCAGCTCCTGGAAGACATGCGCCCATTCTTTCTCCGTATCCGTACTGCGCGGGCCGGGGTCTACGATCGTAAAGCCGTCCTTCCCCTTCAGCACATAGCTGTTCACCCAGCGCAGCGGAAAGGACATCGATATTTTGACCTGAAAGCCTCCATCTATTCGTTCACACGGTGTCAGCTCCGGCATCTTCATGGCTTCCCATCCGCCTTTCCGTATCAAGCACGCACGCCGACAAAAATCATTCGGGGCGATACATTTTCGATATATTCATCTTCGTTATAGCTTCCATGTACCTGCTCTACAGACAGTCCGGCTTCCTCCAGCAAAGCACGGAATTTTTCATATGAGTACAGCTTGACGCGTTCATGATACACACGTACAGGCTCTTCACCCGCTACAGTTGTATCCTGACCAGCAGCACCGCCATCAGAAGCCGAAACAGAAGCAATTGAACGAATGGCGATCTGTTTTTTCACAAATCCATCCTCGATAACCCGATGCTCCTCAATCTGATTTCCTTCATCCTCCCGTATCGAATGCGGCACCAGATGAGCGGCTACGTACGCAGGATTCAAATAATCTATTATAAAACGTCCGCCCGGCTTCAACAGCCGATAAATTCCTTTTAATACTTTAAGCTGCTCCGCATCCTCCTCAAAGTAACCGAAGGAAGTAAACAAATTCACCACCGCATCAAAACTCTCCTCCAGTGGCACCTCTCTCATATCGCCCTGATGCCAGCTAACCCGTCCTTCGGGATCGGCAGCATGTGCCTCACGCAGCAGCACACAGGACAAATCCACACCCGTTACCTTATAGCCCGCATCCGCGAGCGCAAGAGAATGACGTCCCATACCACAGCACAAGTCCAATACGCTGGAGCCCTGCGGCAACTTGAGCCAAGAGATCATTTTCTGTACTTCATGATAGGCTCCCTGAAAGTCGCGATGCTTGTATACTAATAAGTAATCTTCCCCAAAGCTCTGCTCATACCATTCCGCCATATTGTTTCTCCTCCATGAACTCATTTCGCTCTATTACATACCATATTAGCTTTTTCAAACTGGAAACTAAAAAACATTACGATTAAGCAACATGTTACAATATCCATATTTAAGCTTAAATATTCATAGGAACTTCATACCAGCTTCATGCGATTCACCCTATTTTATCATTAAAATGAATCATGGGAACGCCTTTTGGCGGTATTTATGAAGGAAAGGAGCGGCAACGTTATGATTCAAATCGGACTGACGGGTTGGGGCGATCACGATGATCTGTATCCGGTCGGCACCAAAGCCAATCAAAAGCTAAGCGTCTATGGAGGCCATTTTACAGTGGTAGAGATGGATAGTTCTTTTTATGCCGTACAGCCCACGGATCGTATGGCACGCTGGGTGACCGAAACCCCTGACTCATTTTCATTTCTTGTCAAAGCCTATCAGGGCATGACCGGGCATACGCGCGGCAAACAGCCTTATTTCAAAACCATCGATGCGATGTACGAAGCATTACATACTTCCATACAGCCTCTCCGCGAAGCGGGAAAGCTCAAGGCTGTGCTGTTCCAGTACCCTCCCTGGTTCGACTGTACACGTGAGAACGTCGCCGTGCTGCGTGACACGAAAAAAAGGATGGGAGATGTCCCATCCGTACTTGAATTCCGAAATCAAAGCTGGTTCACACCCGAGTTTCGAAAGCAAACACTGGCATTTATGCGTGAGGAAGGCTGGATACACAGCGTATGCGACGAGCCGCAGGCGGGATTGGGGTCCGTGCCGATTGTACCACAGGCTACAGACAGCAACCTGACGGTGGTACGTCTCCACGGACGAAATGTGTCCGGTTGGAATCAAAGCTCCGCGCCCAACTGGCGAGAGGTTCGTTACCTGTATCGGTATAATGAGAGCGAGCTGGCCGAATGGAAGGACCGATTGCTGGAGCTGGAGCAGCAAAGCCGTGAGGTGTGCGTTATTTTCAACAACAACTCAGGTGGAGATGCCGCCGCTAACGCCAAGCAGCTCATGACCATGCTCGGCATGGAGCCTAAGCCTTTTCCACTCCGCAAGCCACCCGAAGAGGACAACGGACCCGAACAGCTTGAACTATTTTGAAGAACGGGCTGAGGATGAAAGGTTTTGAATAGCACTCCTGAGCTTGCGTTCGTTATCCAGCAAATGCGGGTCCTCAGGCAAGTATTGCAAAGCTTTTTGGCTATGCTCATATGAAGCGTCCAGCTTGCCCAGATTGACACAGCAATGGCTAAGTCGTATATGCGGCAGCCAGGAGTAGCAGGGCACCGGAACAGCTCTCAAGCCAGATACGTCCTGCTGCTCCAGTGCTTTTTCGTACCAGTAGGTGGCTGTGCTCCACTCTTTTCGTGTGAAAAACCAGTCACCGATCATGCAGCACAAGTCCGCTTGCGGCACATCATATCGGAAGGAGCGCAGCAGACTATCCAGCTGTTGCTCCGGCTCCCCGAGATGAAGATAGCATTCCGCCAACCCCATCCAGCCACAGGATATAGGAACAAGTCGCCTTGTCGAGTGATTCGTTGCGGGCGGAGGCAAAATCGTCGTTCCAGTCGAATGTATATACCCGATCCGTATAACGGGCTGCAATGGTCTTCGTCTGATCCGTGGACCCTGTGTCCACGATGATGATTTCATCCATCAGATCCGCCACCGAATCAAGACAGCGGGCAAGCGTTTGCTCCTCGTTTTTCACAATCATACACAAGCTGATGGTCATCGGATGTTCAGTCATGACTTGACGCCATCTCCTTTACCTTTGGCTATATTCCCGGTCTATTTCCCGGTAGACCCGCCATCAGTATATGCACCTTTTCCTTCATCCTGCGCCTTGCCTGCCTGTTCAGGACGTGCAGTCCTCTCCGCTGGCAATGCCCGTCCCTCCATATGCCGGATTCGCTGTACCGCCTTGTCGAGCGCTGCCTTGCGCTGATTCATTTTGCGAACATGCTGCTGCTCCACCAGCCGGAATTGTTCCTCGTCTAACGCCATCCAGCGGGCCAAATGCTCTGCCCCCGGCTTGGCCTCACGCATATCTTTCGATTTTTTGCGGCCTGCGAAGCACAAATATTTGTGATGCACCTCCAGCGCTTGTTCATCAAAATAAGGATATAGCACACGGGACAGGCTCCCGGCATAGTAGGTCCGCTTGTGATCGTGAAATGGATGGTATCCGTAGGGTACAGAAAGGACGAGCGTCCCTTGACCCTGCACATGGCGGCAAATCCAGTGAATTCTGTTACGGGTGGCCTCATGGGATTCCTCCGAATTAATCTGCCCGTAATAACGCTCATTCACCTGATCACGGTTAGCCAACAGCGGCGCCCCCTCCAGTACCGGGATGCCCCAGAATCACGACATGCCCACCTGTGCAACGCACCGTCGCATTGCGTGTATCGAACACCAGCGGGGCATGGTCGACCAATTGCTGGTAGTCCAGCACAGAATGATCCGTTGTGATCACGACGATATCCGCACCTTCCCACAGCTGGGTATCCGCTACACGAGATTGGATGACCTCGCCATTTCGCTTAAAGCTCTTTACATACGGGTCGGTGAAGCTCACCGAGGCACCCATTTCCTTTAAGCGCTCAAACAGAACAAGGGCAGGTGATTCCCGAACATCGTCAATGTCTTTTTTGTAGGCTACGCCCGCCAGAACGATCTCGGCCTTGTTCATGGCTTTACCTTCCTGGGCGAGCAGGGTTTCAATTCGCTCCGCGATATACAGCGGCATACGTCGATTCATGCGATCTGCCAAGTCCACGAATTCCAGTGGAAAACCATGCTGCTCAGATTTCCATGACAAGCATAGCGGATCAACCGGGATACAGTGCCCCCCGATGCCAGGCCCCGGATAAAAAGGCATATAGCCGAAGGGCTTCGTTGCCGCCGCATCCAGAACCTCCCATATATTGATGCCCATTTTCTCACAAGCAGCTGTCAGCTCATTGACCATTCCAATATTGACGCTACGGAACGTATTCTCGAACAACTTGGCGGCTTCCGCCACTGTTGTCGAGCTAACCGGGACGATCTGATCCAGAAAGGAGCCGTAAAAGCTTGCTCCTATTGCCAGGCAACCCGGCGTACAGCCGCCAATCACCTTGGGCGTGTTCCGAATGTTAAAATGAACACTGCCCGGATCAACACGTTCCGGTGAAAAACACACATAAAAATCCTGACCGACCGTCCAGCCCCTGCGCTGTTCAATCACCGGGCGGATCAGTTCCTCCGTTGTTCCCGGATACGTGGTGCTTTCCAGAATCAGCAGCGTCTGTCTACGTAAATGAGGGATCGCCTGGTCGATAGCCGTTTCAATATAGGACGTATCCGGCTGATGTCCGTCTGTCAGCGGCGTAGGTACGCAGATCACGACGATATCCACATGCTCCAGCACCTTGATATTCGTAACCGGATGCAATCCCTGTCCGATCAGACCTTCCAATGCATCGTCGCCAATGTCTATGATGTACGATTGTCCTTGAAGCAGCTTGGCTATTTTGACGGGATCGGAATCCACACCATATACATCATAACCAGCCTTTGCCATTTCCACTGCCATGGGCAGCCCTACATAACCGAGGCCGATTACCGCAATCTTTACAGTTCCTTTTGTTATTTTTTTCATAAGCTGCAAAGTATCACCTCTTTCATCGTTACTCCATGCCTCGCAGTAGCTCAGCAATTCCAGCCCGATCCATTAACTCATCGTCCGAGCGGTATTGATCAAAGCTCACCCGCTCCAGCCCGCCATACTGGCTCAGTAATCGCTTGTCTGCCTGCTGTGGGAGAATGACAAAATAACGATCATCATAGCAGTACGTGTGCGGCACCTCATAAGGAGAAATCAGCACCTCATGCAGCTTTTCCCCACCGCGTATTCCGATTTCTTTTACTTTCAAGGCTGGCTGGCCCGCCTGCTCCTTCATCACTTCCGCCAGATCTGCAATGTTGCAGCCCTTCACTTTCATCACCAGCGTCTCTCCACCCATCGCCGTGACAGAAGCCTTCAGCAGCAAGCCAATCGCCTCTCCAAGCGTGAGGAAAAAACGGGTCATATCAGGACTGGTCAGCGTCAAATCCTACCCTTCCGCGATCTGGCCGCATTCGTCTGACTTAGCAAACTACGCAGCGTAAAGGTTCTGAATAAATCCAGTCGGTCACTGATCCACTCACGTGTCAGGCGGTTGGGATTCATCCCGTAGTTATTAAAATTAATTTCAATCACAATCTTGCGACTCATGTATCTTCCTCCCTTTCAACTGTCTTCTCTCAAGTTATGAAGACGCTCCTGAACCGGCATGTACAAATGCAACAAATCTTGCAAAAATAGGTACAATCCAAAAAGAATAGCCGTTCATACAAAAACCTTTTCGCTTTCGACATATGATAGAATACAAAGTTTTTTGCTCTATTTGAAAAGTTAAACAAGCAGGAACGTTGGGCATTCAAAGCCAATCTCGGTCAAAAGGGACTGTTTCTGCCGAATACAGAAATACGAGACGCGGTGGCTGAGGCAGTGAACAAAGCCAGCATCGCTGGCATTTTGCCATATGATGACGAATCTATTAAAGCACCATCCTATATGAAGCGGGAGCTGACCGATCAGGTCTTTGCACACTATGCTCTTTCCCCTTTACTGACCTGCCACGCCTGCCTGAATCGGTATTTGGCTGAGACACCCGCTTTCTGGGACATGCTGAAAAATCGACGCATTCTGCTGGTCACCCGGACGGCCGCTGAAGTAAGACCTATTCTTGAGGCCGAGCCGTACAGGCTGCATATCTCGCACACGCTCGCATTTCATCAATATGAACAGATGCCTGAAACACTCCAATGGATCACAGCACACAAAGATGACTTTGATATTGCGCTGTTCTCATGTGGTGTCAATGCAGCCGTGTAAGCACAAAAAACAGCAGAACTAACTGGCAAAGTAGGCATAGACTTCGGCAAGGCGATTAACATCGTCATGTTCGACAAAGCCAATTAATGCTTAAAAATAGACTTTGAGATTTCCCATCACTTATTTTACAATATTATAGAAACCAGCATTAAATTGGAGATCATGAGGAGGATATTTGAAATGACACATAACAAGAAATTGAAGACATATCCACTTACAAAAGCTAAGCATGTAAAGGTTCATGGTCGAACTACGCAAACACTTACACCACTAACTCTGTTTTGGACAGGCAGCGGCATTGAATTGAATATCAAAGGCTCGGAGCTGTGGATTGAAATGGAGACCGATTACCAGGTGTATGAGTCCTGGATCAGTATTGTCATCAATGGTGCCCCGATGAGCCGTCTGATGGTGGCCGCAGGACGGCATTGGATTTGTCTTTTGAGAGGAATGAATCCTGACATGGTTAAAAATGTCCGGGTGGTCAAGGATGTCCAGCCTATGAGTTCGGACTCGCGCTGCTTGTTGCAAATTCATGCCCTGAGAGTTGACGGAGAATTACTGCCGGTCACCGATAAGCCCCACAAGGTGGAATTTATCGGTGACAGCATTACCTCAGGAGAAGGAACAATTGGAGCGAAGGAGGAGACAGACTGGGTTCCCATGCTGTTCACAGCACTACGCAATTATACAGCCATAACAGCCGAAGCACTGAATGCGGACTACCGAGTGTTATCACAAAGCGGATGGGGTGTCCTAACAAGCTGGGATAATAATCCGCATGCGAACATACCGGCATATTATGAGCAAGTATGCGGTGTGCTCACCGGAGAGAGAAATGAAGCATTAGGGGCATTTTCAGATCATGATTTTACCTCATGGCAGCCGGACGTGGTCGTGGTGAATTTGGGGACTAATGACGGGGGAGCCTTTTATTCTCCTGCATGGACGGACCCAGCAAGCGGGAAAGTGTACAAGCAACGCTTGAACGAGGACGGCACATTCAATGAAGAAGATTTACAAGCTTTTGAAAACGCTGTCAAAAATTTTCTTACCAAGCTTCGGACCTGTAATCCTGCTGCCCATATTGTGTGGGCCTATGGGATGCTTGGTACTCCGATGATGCCCTCAATCTACCGGGCGGTAGACGCGTACAAGAAAAGAACGAGGGATCGGAATGTGTCCGTATTCCAACTGCCGAACACGACGGAAGAAACGTTAGGATCTCGCAGCCATCCCGGGCTCACCGCCCATACCAAAGCGGCAGATGAGTTGACAGGATATTTGCGAGAGATTTTAAAGAATTAGAATCCGGGAAGCAAAATAGGAGAATCGGTCACATGGGACGAGAAGCTCCGATTTTAGGAGCCGGAACTGATGAGCTTACAGCAAACAACACCTAGGATATTTGTATTCTGGGTGTTGCAGCGAGCTCTTAATTAAATAAATACTCGTCTGATATATTTAGAAAAAAGGAGTCGAAGCGATGCCAGTAAATACCTCCGGACCGTTACGTACGGTCGTCGATACCCCGGAAATATAAGAGGAATACACCGTTTGTATCGCCCATGGCGCGGAAAGATCCTGTGCATTAAAAGCCTGCGTTTCAGTAGCCCCTGTAACGCCAAGTACACCCTCTGCCCGGTAATATCATCGTTCGGATCGTAGTCGGCACCACGTACGATTTCAATCGCATACGTATCACCAAGCTCACCGATCAGACCGATGGAACCGCTAAAGGTCACTACCGGACCCGGTACGAGATAGGTTCGCAGCCCAATCAGGCCGAACCGCTCCGGTTCAGGACCCAGCCTCCAAATTGCAAGATACTTCATGTTATGCGAGAAATTCTTAAGCGTATTGGACAAATTAGCAATAAATCTATCAAATCCGCTTAAAATAGCCGATAATAAATACATATGCTATAAGCATTGGAAATGAATATGTATTTAGAAAGCAGGGGTTTGATGAAACAACTGAAACGAATGAGAACTTTAACTTTACGTAAAAAATTGACAGCAGCATTTCTTCTGGTCATGCTTGTTCCTAGTATTATTGTAAGTTTTTTTTCGTATCAGGCAGCGTATAACCAGACGAACCGCCAATTACTTGACAGTGCGACGACTAGCGTTACCGCATCTGATCGTGCAGTTACTCAAGCGATTCAAGCCAAAATCGCTGATCTCGAATATTACGCTACTACGATGACGGCTAGTGATAACAGTGCTGAAGCAGATGAAGCCATCCTGAAAAGGTTACAAGTGTATTTGAAAATGCATGCCGAAGCCGTCGATATGTTTGTAGGAACTCCCGAAGGAAAACTCATTATTGGCAAAGCCATAGGATCCAAAAACGATCCTCGTGAGCGTCCGTGGTACAAACAGGCCATGGAAAAACCCGGGCAAACCGTAATTAGCCCTGTAGGACTCAATACGGCTAAGGTCCCCGTTGTGTATATTTCACGTACACTTCCCGACAACAACGGTGTTCTCGGTCTTTCCCTGAACCTGAATAATTTGAAAGAAATTACAAAATTAAAAATCGGACAAAATGGTTATGTCATGATATTAGATGGTACCAAACGTATCGTCACTCACCCGACAGAAATCAGCGGAAGTACCAAAATCGGAGAAATAGTACCGCAACTGTTTGCCTCCAAGGAAGGCAGCTTTGATTACAATCTTAATGATGTATCTAAAAACCTGATTTTTAAAACCAATACGCTGACGGGCTGGAAAATTGCCGGAACGATGGACAAAGCAGAAACCAGTGCCTCCGCCAAACCGATTCTTGTCACAACTATCGTAGTGTTGGTGATTGCAGCCATCATCATTGGTGTGCTCGCAATGTGGATAATCAGCAGTATACTTAAGCCCATCCAGAGATTACGTAATTCTATGGATGCCATCAGCCAAGGTAATCTTTCGATTAAGGTGGCTACGACCAGCACAGATGAAATTGGTGAATTATCAAGATATTTTCAACAAATGGTAGATTACCTGCGTAACATGATTAGAGAAATTCAAGCGATGACAGGCAATTTGTCGGCATCCTCGCAAGAGCTTGCAGCAGGTGCAGAACAAACGACCCGTGCGATCGAGCATGTGACCATAGCCATTCAAGATGTAGCCGCAGGCAGTGAGCGCCAAGTGGACAGCGCTAAAGATAATCAGGAACGGATTAGCGGCATGGCAACAGACATTACCGCTATGACCGAAACCATGGCTGAAATGACCACTTACTCCGCACAGGCCATTCAGGCGTCGGATGCAGGCAGCGAGCATATCGGCAACAGCGTCATCTCCATTGACGGCATTCGTACTACAGTGGAAGAACTGGATACCATTATCAGTGCTTTGAGTGAACGATCCGGACGAATCGGAACGATTGTCACGGTTATTACCGAAATCGCCAGCCAAACCAACCTGCTCGCCCTGAACGCCTCTATTGAAGCAGCACGCGCTGGAGAGCACGGCAAAGGCTTTGCAGTTGTAGCGACTGAAGTCCGCAAGCTGGCGGAAAACTCAGCTCATTCGGCACAACAAATCCGTGAGCAAATTCAAGGGATACAGAGCGGTGTATCTGAAGCCCTGGTTGCCATGGAATCCGCCAAGGAACGCGTAAGTGAAGGTATCAATTCTGTTGATCTGTCCGGCCGCTCCTTCTCCCGTATCCGTAGAGCGATTGTTAAGTCGGCAAAGCAGCTCGACAACGTAGCAGCCTCTACAGCCGGGGTAGCAGATGGAACAAATGCAGTCGTCAGCAGCATGGAGGAAATTACACGTATTGCCGAAGAAGCGGCATCCCATACGGAGACCGTGTCCGCAGCCGCAGAGGAACAGCTCGCCTCCATGGAAGAGATCGGTTCGTCTGCCGCAGATTTGACCCGTCTGGCAGAACAGCTTCAAGATTTGCTGACAAAATTCCAATTGGATGAAATAAAATAACCGTTCCAACCGATAAATACAGAGAAAGAGTCTTCACAATGAAGGAGGGTTGGAACATGGATATCGCAGCATTATCAACAGGTATGAGTCAGGCCAGCTTGGCGCAAGCCGTAAGTGTGAAGGTATTAAGTATGGCTAAGGATCAGGCCAGTGAACAAGGACAGGCTTTAGTGCAGATGATGGAAAAAAGCGTACAGCCTCATCTTGGCGGTCAACTGGACATTCGCGCATAAGTACATCCATATGCTTGGTTAAGGGCGATTCTGCTCAGGTCTGGACAGACCCGGGTAGAATCGTTTTTTTATCTCCCTATTTTTCGTTCAGCACAAAACGTAGTAAACTAGACATATCGTCCACGACCTCGGTTCGGAGGATAGCGCAACATTCACACGTTTACATTTAAAAAGGAGGATACATAGTTTATGAGTTATTCTGAATATTTTGAAAAAGCCAGAGAGCAACAACTGGACGAGCTACAGGAATGGTTGTCCATTCCGAGTATTTCCGCATTATCCGAGCACAAAGGCGACATTAACAAAGCAGCCGATTGGCTTTTTTTTTT
>NZ_ASRY01000275.1 GCF_000520815.1 Paenibacillus maysiensis
CGCGTACCATATTTAGTTGCTGAGATGCTGAATTGTACTTGGCTTCCGCCTGTTGATGGTCCAGCGTCGCTTGATCCAGTGAGGCTTGGGTTGCTGCCCCGGCTTCTTGAAGCTTTTTGGCGCGCTCCAGATTTTTAGCGGTCAGATCCAGCATTTCCTTGGCAGCCTTCACACTCACTTGTGCTTGCTCCAGCTCTTGCGGTCTTGCGCCGCTCTTGAGGGCATCCAGCTTCGCCTTGGCCGCAGCCGCAGCCGCTTGTGCCTGTTCGATCTGGCTGGATGAAGCCTGTGCAGTCACGCCGACTGCTGTGGTACCTTGGCTCTTTTTGGCCTGAGCTGCACTCACGGTAGCCTGTGCCTGCCCTACTCCAGCTTGAGCCTGCAATACGCCAGCCTTCGCTTTGGACACATTACTCTTGGCTGCCAGCAATGCCGCCTGTGCCTGTTTCACCTTGTCTTCCAGCTCACGGCTTTCCAGATGGGCTAACACCTGCCCTTTTTTCACCTTGTCGCCCTCATTCACGAGCATCTGATCAATACGTCCCGCCATCTTAAAGCTGGCATTGAGCGTATCCGATTCTACATAAGCCGTCGGAATGGAAGAGGACTGATCCGCAGACAAGCTACTACCACCCCGTTGAAAAGCAGTCAAAGCATAAATCCCTATGGCGATTAAAACAATAAGTACGGCGTAAATCGTATATTTTTTAGCTTTCATGTTCTCACACTCCATCTTTCTTTTAATGATGTATACCCAGCGCATTACAAACAAAAATTTCAATACTCTCCCGGACTTCCTGAAGGTTCATCGTTTCGCCCCAAACCATTGACCGCATCGGTGCAAAAATGTAAATACCAAATAAGCAATTTGCCGTCGTTTTCGCATCCAGCTTACTCGAAATTTTCCCGTAAAACTTACCGGAATCGATCTCCGCTTCTATAAAATCAAAATAGTCAGCCAAGACCTGCCTGATATTAAAATGCTGCTCCTGCGAAACCCAACCTTTGCTAACCAGCAAACGGCAAAAATCCGGCTCTCTTCCGATAAACTCAATGTGTACTTGAATCAGCTTGTGAATCCTCGTTTCTACCTGATCCTTTGGAACCGGAGCCATGGCTTCATGGATATCCTGAACAAAACGTTCCATCCCCATCTTCAAAATATAAATGTACAGCTCTTGTTTATTTTTGAAGTTGTAATAAAGAGTACCTTTAGCAATGCCGCATACCTTGGCGATTTCCTCCATATTGGTTTCATTGAAGCCACGTTCGGAAAAGGCCTTGAGCGCACCGTTGAAAATAATTTCCTTCGTCTGGTTTTTCATGCTTCCTCCTTTTTTTGAACTGACCGTCCAGTACAAAAATTATACGTTTATTATAAGCCCGCTTTTAGGTATCCAGCAATAGGAAATGTACAAAATAAACAATTTTAGACAGTTCGTCTAAACGAACGTTCTAAAAACAGGAGAATGCGGACATACAAAAAAACAGACCGAACAAGTGAGGGGGTCACTTATTCGGTCCGTTATTTTATAAAACCGGCTGAAAAAGGGGGCGCGCATTACAGTTTATCAGCCGCTTTTAAGGGAAGGCGATTATTTTTTTACTGTTTGATTGTATTGCGCAATTTTGCCTGTAATCTCCTGTGCGGCTTGATCCAATGCCTGTTTTGGTTGTTGCTGTCCGCTCAGGACGGCCTCGATTGCACCCTCCACGATTTGACGCGCTTCCGGGAATACGCCCATGACTGCGCCTTGTGTTGCGGTGGATTGCGCCGATGCATGCAATTGGTCAACAGCGGTTTGGAATTGCGGGTATTTCACCATGTTGTCCTTGAGTACCTTCTCGTCATAAGCCGCTTTGGTGATCGGGAAGTATCCCGTGTTCACGCTCCATTGTGCCTGTACAGCCGGGGAAGTAACGAATTTAATGAATTCCCACGCTGCCTTTTGCTGGGCTTCAGGCTTGTTGTTCATGATGTACAAGCTCGCACCACCTACAACCACGCCGCCTTCTTTAGCTTCATTCGCTCTTGGCAGAAAGCCAGTACCTACCTCGAATTTATCGCCAACCTGCTCCACAATATTACGCAGCGAAGCGGTGGAATCCAGTGTCATGGCAATTTGTCCTGCAGAAAAAGCTTTGGCAGTATCATCGGAGTTACGTCCCAGGTTGGATACAACCTTTTCGTCGATCATTTTCTTCCACCAAGTCAGGGTTTTCACACCTGCATCCGAATTCAGCAGCGATTCCGTTGCCGCCTGATTGCGTCCGTTGCCATTATTCACATAATCCGCATTCTGATTGGCAAACAACTGCTCCATAAACCAGCCGTAGATGGCGATGGATGCACCGGATTTTCCGTCCTTGCTCAAGGCTTTGGCAGCCTTTTCAAATTCATCATATGTTTTCGGAGGATTAGCCGGGTCAAGTCCCGCCGCTTTAAAAGCATCCTTGTTATAGTACAAGATCGGATTCGACGTATTAAATGGCATTGCATTTAGCTTACCGTCAATGGTGTAATACCGTGTAATATTCGGCTCAAGCTGCGATAGATCGAACTTGTCTGCATCAATAAATTGTTGTACAGGAGTAATCATCTTGGAGTCAATCATGAATTTACTGCCGATTTCATACACCTGAATGATGTCCGGGCCGCTATCGGAGCCCAGCGATGCTTTTAGCTTGTTCAAGCTGTCATCATATTTGCCCTGGTATACCGGCTCTACCTGAATGTCCTTGTGGCTGGCGTTAAAGTCAGCGGCGATTTGCTTGATCGCTTTTTCACCGTTACCGGACATGGAATGCCACCAAGTCAGCTTCACCGGAGAACCTACTGCTGCTCCCGCATCACTACCGTTGCCTGGCTTCTCAGCCGCCGTTTTATTGCTACAGCCTGCTGCAACAACGATTGCAGTGAGGATAAGCAAGGTCAAAGCACTTTTCAGACGAAAAAATCTCATAATCTCTCTTCTCTCCCTTTGATTAAATGATTCTCGCATACAGATTTTCTTGCAATATTCTTTGGTGATAATGCTCTGTATTTAGGCTGCTTGCGCAGGTGTTACTGTACTTGTGGGCTTGTTTAGCCTTTAAGCGCACCCGCTGCCATCCCGCGTACTAACTGCTTCAGACCAAAGATCAGCAGAAGCAGAGACGGTAAAATGACAAGGGCCGTACCCGCGAATACAAGATTCCATGAGGTAGATTCCTGAAATTCGAGCATGGAAATTCCGATCTGTACCGTACGCATATTCTCGCTGTTCGTGATCAACAACGGCCACAGGTACGAATTGTACATATTTAGGAACGAATACACAGCCAATGTTCCGAGCGCCGGGCGCGATAGCGGAAGCACATGGAACAAGAAGTAACGGACATGTCCGCACCCGTCCATACGAGCCGCCTCGAACAATTCCTTGGGAAGCTGGAGAAAAAATTGCCGCAGCAGGAACGTTCCGAATGCCGTCGCCAGAAACGGAACCGTCAGCCCTTGATAGGTATCCAGCCAATTCCAGCTACGTACGGTCAGATAGTTCGGAATAATGGTCACTTCCCACGGGATCATCATGGTAGCGACAAACATGCTGAATATGAAGTTCTTCCCCTTGAATTCCATTTTGGCAAAGGCATATGCCGCCAAGCTGGCTGTAATCAACTGACCGATCATCGTCAGGCCCGAAATGAGAAAGGTGTTACCAATGAATGCAGCAATCGGAACGATTTCAAACACCTCGGTAAAATTGGCCATATGAAAGGAATGCGGGAAAAAGCTTGGTGGATAGGCACTCGCTTCCTCCGGCGACATGACAGCCATAAAAAACGTATAAATGACCGGATATAAAATCAAAGCAGCCGCAATCGTAAGCAGCACATACAGCAGCGTTGAATTAAGATGTCGTTTCATTGGTAATGCACCTTTCTTTCCACCCATTTGAACTGGATCATGGTGAGCAGCAGGATGACGACAAACAGTACAATCGCCTGTGCGCTGCCCGTTCCGAATCGGAAATTAACGAAGGCTTCCTGATAAATGGAATACACGAACACATTCGTGCTGTTCACCGGACCGCCCTTGGTCAAAATGTTAATTTGAGCAAAGGACTGGAAAGCTCCAATAATGGATACTACGGTTACAAAGAAGATCGTTGGCGACAGCAGCGGCATGGAAATACGCCAGAATGTTACCAGCGGGCCTGCACCGTCCATTTTGGCACTCTCATACATATCATCTGGAATCCCTTGAAGTCCGCTTGATAAAATAATGTAATTAAAGCCGAGATTCATCCAGATGGTCATGATCGCTACAGAGAACAACGCCCAATCCGGGCTGGTCAGCCACGGAACCGGATTAATATGTAACAGGGAAAGCACATAGTTGAACATCCCCAATGTTGGATGGAAAAGAAATTTCCAAATGACCGCAGATGAACCGACCGACAACACCATCGGCAGCGAAAAAGCGAACTGGAAGATGCGCATCCCCCGCAGCTTGCTATGTGTGAGTGCTGCCAGCACCAGCGCCAGTAAAATGCCTACAGGCACCGTCAGCAGTGCAAACAGGAGCGTAACCTTGATTCCTTGCAGGAATTGACCCGAGCTGAAAAGTGTAGCAAAGTTGTCTAACCCAACATAAGCTGCAACATTTCCTGCGGGATCTGTGGAGTGCAAGCTGAGATAAACCGACTTGATCATCGGGTAAAACATAAATAAAGCAAACAAAATAAGCGATGGAGCCAAAAACGTATACGCCAGCGCGTTTTCACGCAGTCTCTGAATTTTTAGCGAACCCGTACGTATGCGGGCTTTAGACGAAGCCTGTTGCTGGCTCCTCGTCCCGAGTCCCAAAGATTTGTTAAGCTCACCCAAAACGGAGCGCCCCTTTCTTTTCAAACCAACCTCAATAAGTGTATCGTTTCCATGTAAAGGGAACATCAAGCGGGCTGGAGCAGAATGTTAATGTTTCATGCCTTTGTAAAACCTGTCACACCTGGGTACCTGCACAATGGCAGGCTCAAACGATGGATCATCATGTGTATGAAGGAAGGATTGTCCACATCGATGCGGATCACCTGTATTTGAGCGTTCCTCAGCCGCACCACGCTCCTGCTCCAGGCACCCACGCTCCCCATCGTTCCTATGCCTACAGAAACGTCGTTCTGCCGCTGGTGCTGTACAATCTGCTGGTAGTAACACTGCTGAGCTAACGTTCGATCCATCCCGTCCCAAAACCAAAAAACCTCCAAATTCGTGAACAGCCGACTATCGGCATATTACGAAGGTGGAGGTTTTACGTATTTATTTTACATTATATAAACGAAGGATTACATATGAAATGCATGATTATTTACATCTATACCCGATTCTTGACTCAGGGCAGCTAGAAAATGCTCCAACGCATCTGCTTCCGGCAGGTACTTAAATACTTCACGTGCATTTCGGTTCATCAAAATAATATGTTCACTGGAACCCCGATCCAGCACATTCTTTTCCAGCCTGGTCGATGAAATATGGTGATAATTGATAAACTTAAGCCATGGAATGCCAAAAGTGGAAGAATAAAAAATCAGTCGTTTGGATGTCACCGCCAATATTCCGCAACATGTCGTGTCCTGTAGGCTTTGTGGCACATCGTGCGTACACCAAATGCATGACCGGATGTGTTCGCCCGCCTCTAAGGTTTCGCTAATGGCTCGCAGCTCTTCTTCCTTTGTTTTCATCCCGTCTCATCTCCTGTTCGAAGCTGAGGAACGAGTCGCTTATATGATGATCTCTGATAAGCTTCTGCGGCTTGTCCCGTCAACCTCATTCATTTTCAGCCAGATTAAGACTTTCACGAATCAGACAAAGATCTACCTCAACTGCTCATTGAAACAAGGATGGATATGTACAATTTAACATGGTTATGGGCAGTAATCAACAAGCAAGCTACCACTCTTTCGAAGCATCATTTCAGTGTCAGAGCTACGCTGGAAGCTGTGTTGGACAGGAATAGGAGTGAATTTGAAGGAGGTAATTTTCGGGAACGAGGAATGGTATACGCTCCTTCTTGGCAAGCTAATGTGAGAAAACGTCAGAACGGAGAAGAAGCCTGATGAAATATAACCGATTACTGTCTGCAAGTATCGCTGTTTCCTTGTTCTGTGCCAGCCTATGCCCCGCACCCTATACAAATACTGCACAGGCCGCATCATACGCCTCCCCTGCTCCTACAAAGGGAAGAGCCTACTATGAAGAACGAGGGGACATTGTATGGGAGGTTCCTACCCATCGCAAGGTGATTGCCCTCACATTCGACGACGGACCGGATGAAAGCAAAACGCCCGCCATTCTGGATTTGCTCAAGCAATATGACGCCAAAGCGACCTTCTTTGTCGTCGGCAGCCGTGTAGAAAAACTCCCTGACATTGTGAAGCGGGAACGAAGAGAAGGACATGATGTCGGCAACCATACCTTTCATCATCCATCCTTTCAGCATATTTCCCGTAACAAAGCCCTTTCCGAGATGGACCAAGGCCAAGCAAGCATCGTTCAAGCTACCGGTTTGGGAACCCATCTTTTTCGTCCGCCCGGCGGTTCTTACACCGACACGCTCGTGAAGCTATCTAAAGAAAAAGGACAGAAAATGATTTTATGGTCCTGGCAGCAGGACACCCTGGATTGGCGAAGACCCGGCGTACACCGGATCGTTAACAAGGTGCTTCGCAATGCCCGCAACGGCGACATCGTCCTCATGCACGATTATGTACATAACAGTACACAAACCGTTGAAGCCCTGAAAATCATTTTACCTGAGCTGAAAAAAAGAGGCTTTACCTTCGTCACCGTATCCGAACTGCTTGCCAATCGTAAGAAGCTCGAAAGACTTATTGAGGTGAATAAGTGAAGAGTCTGAAAGCAAAAGCTACTAATTAGGGAGAAGAATAAATGGTCATTTCAACCACTTTCAAGGAGAATGAATAAATGTGCTTAGGATCGCAAAATTGCAACTGCTGTGCATAATCTTAATATGGATACCCGCTTACAGCTTCTCTTTAGTTCGTGCAGAAGCCGAGCCAGCTAAACAAGATGAGGTTATCCCATTTCTTCAAGAGCTGTTTGATGACCGTACCCGGTTATTGATGGATCAGGATAAAACGCATATCGAGGACCATTATTTATTGCAGGATAAACGAAGCAACTACGCGTACCTTCATGAAATGAACAGAGCGGAATATATTCAGGAATGGGCCAAGCATCGAAAAATGAAATTCGTGAATGCAGAAAGCTCCATTCGGATAGCCCGTGCCGAAGTGGTGGGCGATACGGCAAAGGTGTCACTTGTTCAGTCCTTGAAACTGAGTTATGAGTATATCGACAGCTATCCCGGTCAGCATGATTTTGGAATTGGAACACGTCATGGCATTACACTGAGAAAAAAAGATAGCCGTTGGTATGTAGAACGTGAATGGTATTCAGATCCTCTGGAAGAAAATTCAGCAAAGATTGAAAAGTCCGATTTAAGCTTTATTCCTCATAAAGATCCGGTGCCATCAGAGAAAGTTATCCATAAGTACAACAGAGCCCGCGCCGTTGAATATGCTAACAAGTATGCAGGAATAACATGGGGAGCAGGAAATCGTCAGCGATATAATCAAAAATATCTGGATTATAACTCCAAAGGAGGCGACTGTACCAACTTCTCCTCCCAAGTTATCGGGGACAAGGAGGAAGGCGGAGGGCTGCCTATGAAATCTGGGTGGCATTACTTGTATGGCAACGGTGGAAGCCAAGCCTGGGTTCAAACGGACGCTTTTAAAAATTTTCTGATACGCTCCGGCTATGGAAGAATTATAGGACAAGGAAGCTTCTCCGATATTGCGCACTCGGTGAATGATCGGCAGCAGCACCTTAACAGACCACAGTTGCTGCCAGGTGATTTGATTGCTTACGTATTAAAAGGCGATGTAGACCACTTCTCCGTTGTTGTCGGATTTGATCAAGGTGGCTATCCTTTAGTTAACTCCCATACCGCAGACCGTTTCAGGGTGCCCTTTGACTTGGGGTGGGATAGAAGCACCAAGTATTTGTTGATTCATATACAAGATTAAGCATCTTGAAACCGTTACACTTGTTCATATCCCGTAGGTTGCTGTCATAGGAATAAAGTGGACAGCTTCCAATGGGGTGAAAAAAATTTGAAATTACCTCTTATATTAAAACAAACCATGGTAAGAGCTAATGCGATGATCGTCGTGAAAGCCATAGGCTTGGTCGGAAAAGTATTCATGACACGGCTTGTTGGAGCTGAAGGAATGGGACTCTACCAGCTAGCCTACTCCTTCTATAGCTTAATTTTGATGATTATTTCCGGGGGATTGCCGACAGCATTGGGTATGTTTACAGCCAAGCATACGGCAAGAGGCTGGCGGTTGTTCAAAATTTTTTCAGTGTTCATGATCCTCACGGGATTGGTATGTAGTATATTAACCTTTTGGTTCTCAACACCGATCGCTAATTTGCTCGGCTATCCACAGCTCGATTTTGTGATTCGATGCCTCTCCCCGGCTATGCTGGCCGTTCCCTTGTTAAGTCTGCTGCGCGGATATTTGCAAGGGCTTGAAAGATACACCGCGATTGCCCTTTCGGAAATCATAGAGCAAACCGCCAGGATCGGTACTTTAATGTTGCTGGTGCCGTTATTTATCCAATCGGGCATCGAGTTTGCTGTAGGCGGAGCGGTACTGGGAACCTTCACAGGTGCATTGTTATCCTTTGCTGTGCTTATTACTTTTTTTATGTATAACCGTCCCTCTGTAGCTTTATCTCCTCCATCAAGTCGAGCTGATTTACCTTTAGTGGTACAAGCTTCCTTTGCTATTGCGTTTACACGCTTGCTCATCCCTTCGTCTGATTTTATGGATGCGATCATCATACCCCAACGATTACAGGTTGCCGGAGTTTCTTCCAAAGAAGCAGCGGAGATGTTCGGTATTGTCACTAGCATCGCCCTTGTCGTTGCTTATATGCCTACTTTGATTACAGGTGCATTAACACATACGCTCACTATGAAAATAACTTCGGATTGGCAAAATAAGAAATATAACGCTTTCTACAAAAAAAGCCATACCGCCATTCAGGTAGCATGGGTCTGGGGATTAGCCTCAGGTTTTTTCATTTTTGAATATGCCCCAGAAATCTCTCTATTTGTTTTTGGTATACAAAATGCCGAAATCCCCATTAAATCGTTGGCTATGTTACCATTACTCGTCGGATTGCGGGAAATCACAACCAGCGTCTTATGGGCACAAAATCGAAAGAAAACTCCCTTTATCGGCCTCTGCGCAGGTGTTCTTGCCAATTTCATCATTCTTTACTCCATAGTTGCCATTCCCGAGTTCGGGTATACCGGCATGTCCCTGGGAATCATAACGCTGGAACTGATCGCAACAGGCTGGAATTTCAAAACCCTGCAACTCTTCCAACGAGCCAAATCCCGTACAGTCATTGTGCTGTTGGTGGACATTTTAGTTTTTGAAGCCATTCTTATCATGGGTACGCTGTGTTCCAAGGCATTATCCTCATTGGGCTGGTCGGGGACGGTTCATATTATTGTGGAGGCATTTCATTACTGCTTTTGGTGTGCTCTGTATTTGAAAGTACGATTAAAAAGCATTTTCGAAGAGTAGAAAAGGCCTCCCACAAGTAATTGAACTCGTGATTATCCGCCCTCATTCGCCGGAATTGTGATTTTTTACGTGCTCCTTTGTAACTCTCAAATATCCGAACTAATTGCCCCATATCAGCCCTTGCGGCAACCACTCTACAATTGTATATCAATTGTTAATCCATACAATTAGTTATCCTTCTCCAGAGCAAGCAACCCGGCTTTAATGTCCTCTGTGCGCCTTCCGGTTTTTATCTCCAGTTTTTTCATGGTAGGTAGTCGGCGGCGACCAGCTGAGAAATTGTAGAGTACTAAATTATTTACAAACATGCGTTCTGTACTCAAGACACAAAAAAGATCAGGAAGGTTAACCCCTTGCTACTTTTAGAAATTGGGCGTTGTATTTCATAAAGTTTAATTGTCCATTTGTGATATGACAACTATCTAAGCATATACAAATTAATGTGTTTAATAAAAAATGAAAAGAGGATGCTTAATGAAAAGAAATTACTCAAATGATCTTCACAGAGCCCCATTCAGTAATAATCAGCAGTAAAAATTTTTTAACATTGTCTAACCACACCTTTTCAATAAAATTGTAAAATTCCGCTTGGGTTTCCGGGATAGCGTAAGCTCGCAAATGTGCGAATAGCCCCAAACAGTTTTCATTAAGTTTCCTAGTTCTGTGAGTATCGTGGTTGTATTGGACAAAATCCCCCCCCTTATAAGTAGCATAGTAGGGAAACGGCATATCTGAGTTGAAAATGTAATCCAATGATGGAACAGTCTTTCCGCAATCAATTGTACCAATTTTTGGAATATTTTAATATACCTTCAATAGATTTGCTGTGCCTTCTAAAAACAAAAAAACACCCCACCGGCTTGAGCCAGCAGGGTGTCACCGATGCTTTCGGATCGCTTGCTGATACCTTTGTTAATATGGAAGATGGGATATGCACCGTGAAAAAGCCATGTTTAATAGCTCCTGATTATAAACTAAATACTTACTGTTTTGGTCCAGCACCCAGTTTGCAAATCCTAAAGCTTTAGCATAACTATTGTAATCGTAGGGATTAATTTTAAATTCAAGAATATCCAGCATAATTTGATTCTCTTCATCAGATAATTCCAAGCCCATCTGGCTAAACTGTCTTTGTCGGACTCTCCGGGCGGTAGCGTCTTGTATTGCTTTGTGCTGATTGGACACTTGTCCATTATGTTGACGATAATACAGCAAGTTTATAGGAAGGTTCGCCATTTGTACCTGAGAAGCTAATCGGTTCCACAACTCATAGTCTTCGGCGTGGGGATAATTACTATCATATTGAATGCCTAGCCGATGGATCATACTATTACGTATTATTGTAGCAGGATGGCACATACAGCAATGAAATAACAACCATGTTTTAATTTCGTCATGACTGGCCGGATTCACCTTCAGTACTCCTCCACTAGAAGTAGTAAAAGCAGCACCGCATACATCAATCAACGGATTTTGATCCATGAATGATATTTGTACAGCCAGTCGATCTGGCGTAGAAATATCATCGCTATCCATACGAACGACATATTCACCAGTTGCCTTATTTAATCCTTCGTTTAAAGTAGCGATCAACCCTCGATTGGTACTATGGAAGATTTTAATCACCCTGGGGTCTGTTATTTGTGAAATAAGAAGGGCAGATCCATCTGTCGAGCCATCATCAATAACAATTAATTCAAAATCTGAATAGCTTTGAACTAAAATACTGTGTATTGCTAGCAAAACAAAAGCCGCACTATTATAAACTGGCAGTATAACTGAAGCTCGTGGCACAAAAAATCTCCTCCATTCTACATTTTAAAAATATGGAAATATTAGTTTTTACAAAACAAACTTTTTATTTTTTTGAAAGCTATTCTTCCATATATTCATGTTCTAGTGTATGTATTGAAATTCATTTCGAGGCGGCTTCTCGGTAAAAAACTACTAAAAAGGACCTAGTAAAACCATAGCCAGCAACGCCACTATCCATCTAAGTATATGTATTCCTTCCCCTATTAAACAAAAAAAACACCCCATCGGCTTTAGCCAGTAGGGTGTCACCGATGCTTTTGAATTGCACAACGGTGCTTCTGTATATGTTGTTATAAGTGTACCATTTGGTCTATTTTGTAAATATATATAGAAAAATCATCCCAGGGCTGATAGACTATATAAAAAAACATTTGTAATCTTTGGATATATTGAAGATTGATTATTCGAGAAAGGAACTGCAACATGAACGGTTTATCACTAACTACAATTGTTGGAATTTTCGGTGCTGCTGTTGGAGGAGTTTTAGGTATTTATATCAGTTCGTATACTGATATAGTATGGCTAAGTTACATTATAAGATTTTCATTAGCTGCTCTGTTCGGCTCTTTTTTTTCTTTTCTTGGTTGGTACCTAAACAAAAAGGGGCCTTTTAGTTAACATATTTCAATTTATAAATTTATTAGTAGGCCTATTATTATTCTATTTATTATTTTGTGTAGTTTCTTTTATAGTGTTGTCTTTTACACCCATCTCTCAAGAGCTTATAAATATCTATGCAACCTATGTTCCTATTCCCTTGTCCTTTTTAGCAATAATAAGATATATAAAAAAGAAAAAAATAAAATTCAAAAAATCTTATGATACAACAGAAGATGATATATAAATATTATTAAATAAAATACCCTACCAGCAAAAGCGGTAGGGTATTTGCTTTAACCTTACTCCGTAGTTACAGGCGTTTGAACTGCTTCTGTCGGTGCTGAAATAGGCTCAGGTGCAGCCTGAACCTGAGCAGGAACAACGGGCTGTAGCTTGAGCCAAGAAATCACTAAGCTTGCAGACACACCCACATAAGCATGCTCTCAGAGGCTGGAGTAGACCTAAAAACGATTATGAAGCGTGTGGGACATGATGACCCAGAAACAACTCTAAAGATCTACACACACGTCACAGATAAGATGAAAAAGGATGCAATTGAGAAAATAAGAATTCACTTTGCAGATATATTAAACTTCAATTTCACGAAAGATCATCTCCCTTTGCAAGAAATGTGATTTTTTCGTGATTTAATGAAGAAAGGCTCCCTCTCGGGAGCCTTTTAAATAGCGGAATTACAGGCTTCGCAGCCCTTATTACATCATGCCGCCCATTCCACCCATGCCGCCCATGTCAGGCATTGCAGCCTTTTCTGGTTCTGGCTTGTCAGCGATAACCGCTTCGGTAGTCAGGAACATAGCTGCTACGGAAGCAGCGTTTTGCAGTGCATAACGAGTTACTTTTGCAGGGTCAACGATACCAGCGTCGATCATGTTTACCCAGTCGCCAGTAGCTGCGTTAAAGCCTACGCCAACTTTTTCGCGTTTCAGACGCTCAACGATTACGGAGCCTTCTTCACCCGCGTTAGCAGCGATCGTACGGATTGGAGCTTCCAGAGCGCGCAATACGATATTCACGCCTGTTTGCTCGTCGCCTTGCAGTTCAACGGCTGCAACAGCGCTGTATACGTTCAGGAGCGCTACACCACCACCGGATACGATACCTTCTTCAACCGCAGCACGGGTTGCGTTCAGGGCATCTTCGATGCGCAGTTTGCGTTCTTTCAATTCTGTTTCAGTAGCCGCACCAACTTTGATAACCGCTACGCCACCGGACAATTTAGCCAGACGCTCTTGCAGTTTCTCTTTATCGAACTCGGAAGTCGTTTCTTCCAGTTGTGTACGGATTTGGCTAACACGAGCGTCGATGTCGGCTTTGTTTCCAGCGCCGTCAACCACAATTGTATTTTCCTTCGTGATACGCACTTGACGTGCTGTACCCAGTTGGTCTACAGAAGCAGTTTTCAGGTCCAGACCTAGCTCTTCCGTAATTACTTGACCGCCTGTCAGGGCAGCGATATCTTGCAGCATTGCTTTGCGACGGTCCCCAAAGCCAGGAGCTTTAACAGCTACAGCGTTGAATGTACCACGCAGTTTGTTGACAACGAGCATAGCCAGCGCTTCGCCTTCGATGTCTTCAGCGATCAGCACGAGCGGTTTGCCTTGTTGAACGATTTTCTCAAGCAAAGGCAAAATTTCTTGTGTGTTCGTGATTTTTTTGTCTGTGATCAGGATATACGGATTGTCCAGCACAGCTTCCATTTTGTCCGTATCTGTAATCATGTACGGGGAAATGTAGCCACGGTCAAACTGCATGCCTTCAACCACTTCCAGCTCAGTTGCAAAACCGCGGGATTCTTCAACCGTGATCACACCGTCTTTGCCCACTTTTTCCATAGCTTCAGCGATCAGTTCGCCTACTTCATCGTCAGCAGCGGAAATACCGGCTACTTGTGCAATAGATTGTTTGCTTTCGATTGGTTTGGAGATCGCTTGCAGTTCAGCAACAGCTGCTTTAACCGCTTTGTCGATCCCTTTACGGATACCGATCGGGCTTGCACCAGCAGTTACGTTTTTCAAACCTTCTGTGATGAGGGCTTGAGCCAAAACAGTAGCAGTTGTCGTACCGTCACCAGCTACATCGTTGGTTTTGGTTGCTACTTCTTTAACCAGTTGAGCGCCCATGTTTTCGAACGCGTCTTCCAATTCGATTTCTTTTGCAATCGTTACACCGTCATTTGTGATGAGCGGGCTACCGAATTTTTTCTCCAGTACAACGTTACGGCCCTTCGGTCCGAGTGTTACTTTAACAGCGTTAGCCAATGCATCTACCCCACGAAGCATGGAGCGACGAGCGTCTTCACTAAATTTAATGTCTTTTGCCATTTGCGATAAACCTCCCATGGATTATGAATGATTTGTTCGATTCCTATATTCAGGTCTTGTCCGGATTCCGGTTAACCAATGATCGCGTGGATATCGCTTTCTTTCATAATCAAATATTCTTTACCTTCATATTTGATTTCCGTTCCAGCGTATTTAGAGAAGATTACACGGTCGCCTTCTTTTACTTCCAGAGGAATGCGGGCACCGTCTTTCAATGCGCCTGCGCCAACCGCGATAATTTTGCCTTCTTGCGGCTTTTCCTTAGCAGAGTCAGGAAGTACGATTCCGAAGGAAGTCGTTTGCTCTTGCTCAATTGCTTCCACCAATACGCGTTCACCCAAAGGTTTGATCATGAAAAAATAGCCTCCTTATTAAGTGTTTTATTCCGTTATACGGTTGTTATGTTGTATGTGTTAGCACTCGACACTCGTCAGTGCTAACAACCAACTTTATGATACTCAACTTGAGATTGAATTTCAAGTCCCTAATGTATTTTTTATGGGAATTTTTATGGACGGCCCTTCTCGATTATATCCATCTGCCCTAAAAATAACCGTTATCTCAGGCTAATGGTTATTTTTAGGGCAGCTATGCTGCTATTTTTTTTGATCTGTTTTCAAGACAGCTAAGCTGCTGCTTTTCATGATCTGCAAGTTGCCATGTAGCTCCCGAACCCGAAGATACCGTTTTGCACGGAAATTCGGGTTCTACCTGTTACCGCTCCGGTGCTACACGCAGTTGTGCCTCCCGTTCTTCATCTGCACGCAGTTGCCTGCGGTACACCACTGTTGACATGTACACACTCACTTCATACAGCACCAGTAACGGGATCGCCACCAGAAAGTCAGAGATAAAATCCGGGGGAGTTATAACGACAGCAACAAAGACAAGCAGAAAATAAGAAATTTTCCGCCATTTGCGAAGCCTCATCGGAGTAAGTACCCGAATCCCCGTCAGGAACATGATGAGCAGCGGCAATTCAAACAACAAAGCAACAGGCAGCACAATATTAAACATAAAGGTGAAGTATTGAGCGATACCGTACGTTTCATGCAGTCCCATGCTTTTGGTGACAGACGACGTAAACTGAATCGCCATCGGGAAAATAATAAAATATGCAAAAGCTGCACCGATCACGAACAACAGCAGCACATAAGGCACATACCGCAAAGTAGCATTTCGTTCTTGCGGTCGCAAGCCGGGGCTAACAAACTTCCACAGCTGATAGCATGCAAATGGCAGCGCCACCGCAATCCCGATCAACATGGCGATCTTCATGTAGATGCCTATTCCATCCCAGAAGGAAAATGCATTCAGCTGAAAAGCCTGCGCCGAACCGGAGCGAATAAGCCAGTCATAGACAGGACCTGCGGCGAACAAACCACCAGCCAGTGCCAGAACAAATACAATCAGCACATAAATGATTCTACGCCGTAGCTCCCCCAGATGCTCCATGAGCGGCATTTCATGCTCTAATTGGGTCAAACTCGCTCCTCCTTCCTGGATCGGACGCAGCTGCGCCTCCTAAAAAATAAAGCCCTTCCCTGGAGAAGAGGCTCTTCTTGAAATTGTAAAAGCATCAACAATGAAACTAACCTAAGATAACCGTTTATCCTCCGGCTGGGGCTGCACTTCTGAAGCCGTCGTCTGGGATGCCTTGACCGCACTATCCTTATTGTCTTTGTGTTCAGTCCGTTGGTCTTCAGACAAAATGTCACGTGCTCCGTTTTTAAACTCACGGAATGTACGCCCCACAGCGCGACCCAGCTCAGGCAGCTTGTTCGGGCCGAATAGCAGCAGCGCCAGAATGATTAACAAAATATAACCCGGTGCTCCAATATTAGGCATGTGTGGTAACCCTCCTTATGTTGACGGGCAAAATGACAAACAAGAACCAGCATCTGGTGCACAGACGCAGAAACAACCATGGAGACCATGCTTGTCCGTTGTATGTTTCTTGTGTGATTTGCCCGCATACAGCCATGTAATTTCTTACGGATATCATACCACACTCAGCATGCTGCCTTCTACCGGAACTGGCCTGTCACCATGAGAAGCGCCTCTGGCAACTGATCCATAATAGCCGCCAAATTTTCATGCACGCCCTTGGGAGTTCCCGGCAAATTCACGATCAGCGTACGCCCCCGAATCCCTACGATTCCACGAAAAAGCATGGCCGTCGGATTTTTCTGCATCACAATCATACGCATCGCTTCCGCCATGCCGGGCACTTCCCGTTCCACGACCCGCCGAGTCGCCTCGGGTGTCACATCACGGATTGCCAGCTCGGTTCCGCCCGTCGTCAGTACCAGGTCTGCATGAAAATAATCGGTCATTTCGATTAAAGCCGCAATAATTTCATCCGGTTCATCGGGAACGATCCGGTACTCCACAATCTCTCCGCCCAGCTCTTCTTCGATGAGTTCCCGGATGACCTGTGCGCTTGTATCCTCACGCTCTCCCCTCGCCCCTTTATCACTGGCTGTTAGGATCGCCGTTTTCCACACCATAAGATCACCCTTCTCCTATCATGAAAGAATACTTTCTCTTCAGAAAATCAGAAACAGCCACGCTGCATCCTCCATCACATCACAGTACCCTCTCGGCGACATGTATGTCTATGTCAAGGTTCCCGGTGGTCCTCCCTTTGGAAATCCCCATGCTTGCCACCTGTTTTCGATTGCAGCATGGTAGGGCCGATGATCATATCTTTTTGCAGCGCCTTACACATATCATACACGGTTAACGCTGCGGCTGAAGCCGCTGTCAAAGCTTCCATTTCCACACCTGTCTTGCCCTCGGTCTTCACTTCAACCTCAATGTGAAGCACATCATGTCCATTATCAGAAAACGTAATGTTCACGCCTGTCAGAGCCAGCGGATGACACATCGGAATCCAGTCCGACGTTTTTTTCGCGCCTTGAATCCCGGCGACCTGGGCCACAGCAAGAACATCGCCCTTGCCGATTCTTCCTTCTTTTACGGCCGTCAATGTAGCCGGGTTCATCGTAATCTGAGTCACGGCGACTGCTGTACGAATCGTAGACGTTTTACCCGAAATATCTACCATACGAGCTCGTCCCTGTTCGTTAAAATGAGTAAAGGAATCCACGACTCCCTCACAGCTCCTTTCACATACCCAACTTTGCTTCATTCATCATTTGTCGATTTTGCGTGATCACAATCCAAGGGCCCTTCTGGAGTAAACAGCACGTCCACTCGTAAATCCCCTGGCTCCATGGGCACCTGCTTCAGCAATTGTCCCGGCAGCAGCAGCGAGACATAAAGCGGACCTTCGCAGCCGTTGTTACGCTTCTCTGCCTCTACCTGTGCGGTAAAACGATCATAGTAGCCTCCGCCGTAGCCGATCCTGCCCCCACGAAGATCAAAGGCCAAGCCGGGCACAACAACCCAGTCGATTTCCGCCCACATTTCAGGCGACCATTCCTCGCATGTGGGCGCAGGCTCAGGGATGTTCCATATTCCGGGCACAATATCTCCGTACTGATCCATCTCCCTCAGCTCCATGGTCCGGGTTACCGGATTCACTCTTGGGGCCAGGACACGATCTCCCTGTGACCAGCAATGCTCAATGAGGGGAGTCGTCGAAATCTCGCTGCCAAAAGAGAGATAACTAAATAATGTTAGCTTATCCCCGTTTCTGTCTATTCTAAGCTGCTCCCATGCCTCGATTGCATACCGACAGGCCACAGCCGATGCCTTTTGCCTTGTCAGCGGGTCCATGGAGTCCCGCGCTTCCCGTTGCTTCAAACGCAGCGCGTTCTTCACATTACAGACATCCACACATCCGCCCTCCCGCACAATCTTCGATAATGATTTAAAATGCTACTATTGGTCCATTTGTCAGTAAGTGCTGTACGTTGCAAGTTTTTTTCATTTTTTTTCACTTCTCGTTTAAGTTTATCATTGTTTATACAAATTGACTACACGCGGCTCAAGGGTTTACGGGGTGAAAGCAGTGCATTAGTGGGTATTTTCATGTAAACTGGAAGGAAGACACCCTGCGGAGGAAGCGGGGAAAACTGTGCATAATGTAATGGAGGAACGATACGCGATGCTATTGCAAGTAACCGGAATTACGAAATCCTATGGAATTGAGCCCGTTCTGGACGGGATTAACCTTCAAATATTGGAACGTGAACGCATTGGACTGGTAGGTGTGAATGGAGCGGGCAAATCAACATTGCTCAAAATCATCGCTGGTGAAATATCATACGACAGTGGACAAATTTTTAAAGCGAAGGAGACCAGCATTGGTTATTTAGCGCAAAATAGCGGCTTGAATTCGGACCGATCCATCTGGGCGGAAATGATGCTCGTATTCACTCCGCTAATCGAAGCAGAGCGGGAACTGCGGCAGATGGAACAGGAAATCGCCGACCCCGCCAATGCGCAGAACGAGAAGCGCTATGCAGATCTGCTGGAAAGATATGCGAGAAGGTCAGACTGGTTCAAGGATCACGGCGGATATGAAATGGAGACCCGGATTCGCAGTGTGCTTCATGGCATGGGCTTTGGCTCGTTTGCACCGGAGACGCCTGTATCCACACTGAGCGGCGGACAGAAAACACGTCTCGCTCTGGCCCGTATCCTGCTGCTCGCCCCCGATGTACTCATGCTGGATGAGCCGACCAACTATCTGGACATTCAAACGCTGACCTGGCTGGAAGATTATTTGCGCGGCTATTCCGGCTCGCTGCTGGTCGTATCCCATGATCGTTATTTTCTCGACAGACTGGTGACCACCATTATTGAAATCGAGCGTCATCGTTCGACACGATATACAGGTAACTATAGTCGCTATATGGAGCTGAAAGCTGCCGAGTACGAAACCAATCTCAAGCACTATGAGAAGCAGCAAGGGGAAATTGCCCGTCTGGAGGCATTCGTACAACGCAATATCGTGCGGGCTTCCACGACCAAACGCGCCCAGAGCCGCCGCAAGCAGCTTGATAAAATGGATCGAATGGATCGGCCGATGGGGGATCTGAAAAAAGCCCATTTTTCCTTTGAAACAGCTTATATGTCAGGGAAGGAAGTGCTGGAGGTACGCGACCTCTCCGTGGCCTACGAAGGTAAGAAACCGTTATTTCAACATGCATCCTTCGACTTAAAACGCGGCGATACCGTTGCGCTGATTGGTCCGAACGGAATTGGAAAATCGACGTTGCTCAAATGCCTCACCGGAACGTTAAAGCCTGCTGCCGGGTCGATTCACTGGGGCACAAAAATCAAAATCGGTCTCTATGATCAGGAGCAAACGAACCTGAACCCGGCCAATACGGTGCTGGAGGAGCTATGGAGCGAATACCCCCATATGGAGGAAGCGCGGATTCGCACAGTGCTGGGTAACTTCCTGTTCAGCGGTGACGATGTACTCAAAAAGGTAGCCACATTAAGCGGTGGTGAAAAAGCCCGCGTCTCTCTCGCCAAGCTGATGCTGCGCGAGGCCAATGTACTGATTCTGGATGAGCCTACCAACCATCTCGATCTGTTCAGCAGAGAAGTGCTGGAGGCTGCCCTAATCGACTATGATGGCACGCTGCTGTTCATCTCCCATGACCGTTATTTCCTTAACAAAATGGCGGAACGTGTCATTGAGCTTCATCCTGAAGGAATAGAACATTTCCTGGGGAATTATGATGACTATGTAGACAAAAAGCAGGAGCTGGCGGAAATTGCGCAGGAAGCGCAGGAGTCCAGTCAGGCAACACGCAGCAAAGCATCATCTGTATCCGCAACGGACGAGACGGCACCCAAAACAGGTGCAGCAGCCTATGCCGCAGACAAACAAGCCAAGAGTGAGGAACGCAGTCGCCTGCGCAAGCTGGAGACACTGGAAAATCAAATCAAAGAGCTGGAAGAACAAATTACGGGGCTGGAGGAGCAAATGACTCTCCCCGAAATTTATCAGGATTACACGGCGCTTCAGGAAATTCAGGCACAGCTTGACGCACGCAAGCAGAAATTGGCAGCAACCTACGCTTCATGGGAGGAACTGTTAGAAGAATAAGGCATGCTTTAAAATATGGACTTAAAAATTTCACATTTGCCCCATCCGTCTTTTTATACACAAAGATATCCACAGAATATGTGCATGGAATGTATTGAAAAATGGCCTTTAGGGCCATTTTTTTATTGATAAAAAGCCATTTTCATATGAAAACCAAATTTATCCACCATTTTATCCACACTATCCACAGATTTCACAAAGCCTAAAGATGCAAAATATCCCCTGTTCTTGCATCCTGAAAAAGTCTTACGCTGCTTGCTTCGAGCTTAATTATCCACATTTCGGACGGTATATGTGGATAACTTTGTTCACAACTTGACAAATCATATCCTTGTTCGGGGAGTATTAAATTTAAGGTTTTTTTGATGAATGCTGAAAAATCGTGCAGCATCATGACGAACGCTGTGGGAGAATTAGACATTAAAATTCACCTGCTCAAACTCCTGTATTTATACCCCTTTAAAAAAACGCCTTATTAATTAAGGCGGTAAATTTAAGGCGGTAGATTCAACTATTCTATTCAAAAGTTAGAAGGTGGGTATTACTTTCTTAATATGTAATCAATAAACCCCTGTCGAATTTTCTCACCCTGATATATTCTCTCCAATACTCTGTCTTCCTTGTAGAGTATAAACATATCATTGAACAATGTTTCGGGTTCGTTTTCTGCATAGTATGAATGGATTACAGGAATATCATCGTCATATTGCTCGAATTGATTGTTCCCGAGAGAAGGACCTTCACCACATCGGAAATCTTTTGTCGTCAAAAAGTTTACGAAAAACAATCCCCCAGGAACTAATACCCTTTTCATTTCATTTATTGATTTCTCAACCTCAGCCTTGGTCATATGAAAAACTGAATTGTAAGAGTATACAAAACTGATAGAATTATTTTCAAAAGGTAATTGACGCATATCCCCTTTCATTATATTCAAATCTTGACCCTTACTTTTTGCATAATTTTCTGCAATTTGTAATTGTTCATTATCAGACTCAATACCGATAGTTCTATAATCATATTCAAAAAACAAACTTAATGGAGGGGTCTCGCCCCCAGCTCCACAATCTAACACTACTTTTTCAAGGGTTAAATCATTACAATACGCTAAGAAGCGATATAACGGAATTTGTTTAAATATCTCCAACAAAATACATCCCCCTTCAAAATAATCTATTCACTTGGGTAATATTACCATAATACACTCAGGTGAAAAATACCATCAAAACCATGCCCTTTCGTATCATGAAGAAATCGATGCTTGACGAAGAAGGACATTCGTCACTACTACTGGAAACAGACATGAGGAGACCAACATATTTTTCTTATTCGACGTTGTATTCTCATATTCCTTGCTGTGAGTTACCTCATCATGCAACAACTCCGCACATTTTCTAAGCGAATAACCCTCAATCATACATTCGATGAATCGAACCCAAAGATGGGGTTTTCTGGTGCATTGAAAAGGAGTGTTAGTAAGATCGTTAAACGTTTGTTGACATGATTTACAACGGTAACGTTGCCGTTTGACATCTATGTCACCCTAATTATAGAACAAACGTTCGTAGATATCAAATATCAACACTCGAATTTAACATAGCCAAAATATAAAAGACACGACTCAAACGAGTCGTGTCCCTATCTACTATCTTCACTTGCATTCAGCTCACTGCCTGATGCTTCTCCAACTAAGATTGGACGGACCACTCTTCCAGAGACAGCCCGGGATCGGCTTTCATGTCCAGTGAGGTGAATTCGCCACGCTTCCACTTGGCGTAAGCAGCCGCACCAATCATAGCCGCATTATCCGTGCAATATTTCATGGATGGTACTAGCAATTCCATACTTTCACGTTCACAGCGTTCACGAAGTGCGGTCCGCAGTCCGCGATTGGCGGCAACACCGCCGCATAGCAGCAATTGCTTCGCGCCGTATTCACGCATGGCACGAATTGCTTTTTCCACCAGCACTTCCACGACCGACTCTTGAAAGCCTCTTGCGATGGCTCCGGCATGAACGGTTTCTCCGCGCATTTTCGTCTGGTTGATCACATTCAACACCGCAGATTTCAAGCCGCTAAAGCTAAAATCATAGGAATCCGGCTCCAACCATGCACGTGGCAAGGTGATAGCTTCCTCGGATTCATGAGCCACTCGGTCTACGTGCGGACCACCGGGATACGGAAATCCAATAGCACGGGCTACCTTGTCGTAGGCTTCCCCAACCGCATCATCCCGTGTGCGGCCAATCAGGTGAAAATGACCCTCGGACTCCATCAATACCAGCTCCGTATGCCCACCCGATACGACCAAAGCGATGCACGGATATACGATTTTATGCTCCAACTGATTTGCATAAATATGTCCTGCAATATGATGGGTTCCGATCAACGGCTTACCGAACGCCATGGCGGCGCTTTTGGCGGCGACAATGCCCACCAGCAGCGCACCGACCAGTCCCGGTCCTTGCGTCACGGCAACCGCCGAAAGCTCGCGGGGCGTAATTCCCGATGCTTGCATAGCCTCGTCCAGCATGTAGGTAATGCTCTCCACATGCTTGCGGGATGCCACCTCCGGCACAACTCCACCAAAGGCTTTGTGCGTTTCAATCTGACTGGAAATCAGGTTAGAAAGCACCTCCGTGCCATTTTTCACGACGGACACAGCCGTTTCATCACAACTCGTCTCCACTGCCAGTATATAGCAAGGCTCGCCAGAGGCGGCGCCTGTACCTGCTTTTTCCTCTTGCGTCATTGCTTCTGCACGCTTCCTTCCTGTTCACCGGATGCCCCATGTGCGGGAAGATCCGCCCACATGATCACGGCATCCTCGTTATTATCCGAATAATAGCCCTTACGGACACCCGCCGGCTTAAAGCCTTTTTTCTCATACAAGCCCTGAGCGATCCGGTTCGTCACCCGTACCTCCAGCGTCATGCGTTCCATCCCCAAATAAGAGGCCGTCTGCATCAGCTCGTCCAGCAGCTTATCTCCAAGCTTGCGCCCGCGATAGGCCTCACGAACGGCAATATTCGTAATATGGGCCTCGTCCATAATCGTCCACATACCTGCGTAGCCGATGGCTTGTCCGTTCAGCTCCATAATCATATATTTAGCAAAATGATTCATTGTCAGTTCATTGCGGAACGCTTCTTCCGTCCACGGCAGCGTGAACGCTTCATGCTCAATTGCCAGCACATCGGGAATATCATCCAGCTGCATCAGTCGAAACTCTAGCTTTTCTTCCCGTTGCATGTTCTTTGCCATGTTGTTCACCGCTCTCTACAGCGCTGACGAAGCAGATTGGCTTCCGCCTCCGCCAACTGGGTATAGTTTGGAACCAGCGTATGTAACTCGTCATGTTCCTGACGAAGCAGCTTATCCGCCCCAAGGCGGCCAACCCATCTTCCTTCCAGCTCATACGGTACGATACGAAGCTCGCCACATGCACGCAGGCGCTCGGCTATTTCTGCGTGAACCGCCGTTTCACCGACCAGCCAAATGACCGCAGGACGCTGTTCGGACGGCAAAGCCTCAAGTCGTTGCAGCAGGTCCTCAGTCCAAGTGGCCATCAATCGGATCGCATCCGGCTCCAGACGCTGCGGAATCCCGGTATTGCCGTCCACATTCGCTGTGAACAAGCCTGTATAAACCTGTCCGCGCCTTGCATCCAGCACTGGAACGATCCAGTCTGCCACCTGCTCTCCAGCCAAGTGTTTACTTGCTAACTCACTTCCAGCTTCTTGCTCCTGTGACTCGGTGCCACGGCTCCAACCGCCCCAGGCCAGCGCGTGCAAAGTAGATACGGATGTCACCGGGACGCCCCAGGCCCAAGCAAGTGTTTTC
The DNA here is from genome assembly GCF_000520815.1 of Paenibacillus maysiensis. GTDB lineage: Bacteria > Bacillota > Bacilli > Paenibacillales > Paenibacillaceae > Paenibacillus > Paenibacillus maysiensis. Next base: position 24,304 of record NZ_ASRY01000275.1, read on the forward strand.
GCTGCGGTCACCGCAATGCGAATACCTGTGTAAGACCCCGGTCCCACACCCACCGCAATGCCGTCCACATCATCTCGTGTCAGCCCGTCTTCGCTCAGAAGCCGTTCCAATTCGGAAATCACATGCACCGAGTGATTGCGTTCGCCGTACACGTTGCTTTCACCCAGTAACTCTTTTCCATTCATCAGGGCGGCCGCCATCACGGTCGTCGCTGTATCTAACGCCAAAAACCGCTCACGCGGTTTTACATTCTCATCTGTATGCTCTCTTTGCATGGTTCAAACTCCATTCTCCCGCAAACTGCGGCACCATTGTTCATAAGGCTCGCCGTACCCGGTCAGGTGAATCAGGCGCTCCCCCACATCCGTTGTTTCTATATACATGTGAAGCCGCTGCTCCGGCAACATATCCGGTATAATACTCCCCCATTCCACCAGACATACGCCTGTCCCGTAAAAATATTCATCCAGCCCGAGATCCTCTGCCTCGTCCTGGGTAATCCGGTACACATCCATATGATACAAAGGCAATCGACCTTCGTACTCCTTAATGAGGGTAAAGGTTGGGCTATTTACGATACCCGGCACACCTAAATGGCTGGCAAAAGCCTTGGAAAAAGCAGTTTTACCCGCTCCCAGATCTCCATCCAGTACAATCACCGTTCCGGGAACCGCTTTGGCTGCCAAAAAACCTGCCAAAGCCCCGGTCTGCGCCTCTTCGGCAGAACGGAACGTAAACTGTTCCTGCGAAATTGTCATATATTTTAATCACCTTTCGTCCGAATCGGACCGTTCCAACTTGTCCTTTATTATATAGTTCACCTTATGTCGCCGCAAGACATGAAGACATGCTATTGTAAGATAGATGTAACATACAGGGAGGGAAGCGAAACGATGGGACAAAACGTTTTACTCATGATTGATGTTCAGCAGGCTATGTTCATGTATGATGAGAGGCTGTATCGAGAGCAGGAGGTTGTAGAGCATTTGCAGCAGCTTTTGACCAAAGCCAGAGCAGCAGGTACGCCCGTTATTTTTATCCAGCATACCAGCGAGACGGACGAGGATTTTCGGGAAAACAGCATAGGGTGGGCCATAGCAGATGTAGTGCGTCCTCTTCCTCATGAACGAATTGTTCGTAAATCATCCTGGGACAGCTTTTACCAAACTGAATTGGGCGATGTGCTGAAGGAACTGGGGGCTGATCGCCTCATCATCGCTGGGATGCAGACCGAGTTCTGCCTCGACACGACCTGTCGAAACGCCTACAGTCTGGGGTACCAGAATAATGTGCTTGTGTCGGATGCGCACAGTACATTTAATAGCAAAGTGCTGAGCGGCGAACAAATCGTTGCCCACCACAATGAGATGCTCGGTAATCGTTTTGTACGTTTACTCGCGACGGAGGAAGTACATTTTTCGTGAGTTGTTGAAGTAAAACCTTTACGTTCCATGCCGACTGCTTTCAAGCAGGTCGGCCTCTTTTTCGTTTACGCCAAAAAACGCAGAATAAAAAAACATTGACGTTATAACGTCAATGCTATTGGTAACTCAAGTATATGGATTCTACATAAGTTTATTCAATATTTTCTTTGGCATTCGGTATGTACTCTAGAAGATCACCCGGAGTTACACCTAATCCTCGACACAATGCACCTAGTGTATCGTAATCTATCCGTTTGGTTGCGTTACCAGCAAGCGAAGTAACGGTGTTTCGACTCACTCCTGTTAAATCCACTACATCTTTGTTTTGCAGTCCCCGCTCTCGCATAATATCACCAAGGCGACAACGTATACTTAAAGGGTTCATAAAATTCCTCCAAAAAATAAGCACAGGATGTTGACATATAGAATAATATTAGATATTATTCATTCATGCACAAAATGTTGACATATTGATATGTTAACTACTTTTTATCTTCTGTTCATCGTAGCAAAACCTTTCGTTATTAGCAATATGTTACCGTTTCAAAATACAATAACTATCCAACAGGGGGTAAACATATGTTTATAAAAACAAAAACAAATTCACTCGTACTAGAACGGGCAGCGATGGTATTTGGACCCTATGATCAATCTCATAATTATGAGATATTTGAGGGGATTATTTACGACGGACAATACTTTTTTCACATAGAAGACGAGCGTTTGTGGCTTCGGCATGTGCTCAAAGTAGACCATCCTGAACATACCCACTTATTCGTCGACGGTGACAGCGGTGGACTCCAACTGGCAGAAAACATTCAGTGTGACCTTATGGAGGCTGTATCCAATACAATTGACAGACTACATACTATGGATAGCATGACATTTCTAATTAACGAATTGCTGTGGCTAAACAATCGTGGAGACATTAAACTTAATTTTATAAAAAGCAGTAAATAAAGCTCTATTTGATCCAATTCACAGGTTTTTTTGCTATCTCGCAAAGGGGTCATCATTTTTATTGGCATTCCAAATGTATTCAATTTGATTGGCAACCTGTTGAGCTTTTTCAAGACCAAATTGGTCAGAAACAAAGCCTAAGGACATATCCATTCCAGCAGATACACCGGATGAAGTATAGAACTTTCCATCTACTACCCATCTTGCATTTGGAATCCAGTCAACTTCCGTGTCGATAGATTTGACCCAATCAAAGGCTAATTTATTGGATGTGGCACGCCTGTTTTTTAACAAGCCTGTTTTGGCAAGTAGTGCAGAACCTGTACAGACAGTTATACAAAAATAGGACTGTTCCGCAATCTCAGTGATCTGCTTCATAAATTGATCGTCATGGATTAAACTTCTTGTCCCCTGTCCGCCTGGGATCATGAATATGCCATCGGGCTTTACCTGTGCAATGGGTTCAGTAACAATCTTGGTTTTTTGCCTGCTCTCCATAATCCCTCCGTCCAAAGAGAAATATTTTAAGTCATAAACTTCTGGTAGGCGACCAAAAATCTCAACGGGTCCGAATACATCCAATGTTTCAAAATCATCGAACAAGCATATGTTAAAGTCCATACGGCTCACTTCCCCTAAAATATTAATCATGCTATACACCCCGTTTCCTGAATTAGACAATATAAAAAAGCGCCCTTTCGAGAGACACCGTTAGCAAGAAGCAAGCTGGCACAATTATGACGAAGATCATGAATATTTAAAGGCAAAGCCGTCTTCAGAAAATTCTGGAGGGCTTTTTTTATTTCCCAGCGATAAGTTAGATGCTATTTGCGAAGAAAAGGAAGGACGTGATTAAGAGGAAGGTGTGCAAACTCAACGATTGGCCTCGTTTTTTCACGCGTTGATTAGAAATTTAGTTTTTAACATAAAATTCAATTTAAGATCATGATTTTCAGAAAAATCAAGAAATTAACAGAAAACATTAGAATGGCCTATATATTTTAGAGTATATGGCTTTATACGTACTTGTATATAAATATATGTATATATTTGAACATTGAGCAAAATCTGCATTAGAACTATGATGTAAATGGTTTTAATTTCCAACGAGAGAAGGCGATCGAACCGTCACACTCACCGTCTTAGGCACCATGATATGCCCGCATACAAATGGATCTTGCAGTCGCTGCGTTTCATAAGTTAAGAGCGGAAATTACGAATTGAAGTGCAGTCATGGATGTATTGTGTCTTGAACACAGCGAAAGGAATGTGAATTTTAATGAAAAAAGTAGCTTTAGTAAGCCCGTTGAGAACAGCGGTGGGCTCTTTTAACAAAACCCTCGCGCCCCTAAGCGCTCCTGAACTGGGAGCAACTGTGATGACAGCATGCCTTCAGCAAAGTAAATTAGAGCCTTCTTTGATTGATCAAATTTATTTGGGAAATGTTCTTCAGGCAGGCAATGGCCAAAATCCTGCCAGACAGGCGGCACTAAAAGCTGGTATCCCCATTTATGTACCCGAATCAACGATAAACACGGTTTGCGGTTCAGGACTTCATGCCGTTGCTTTAGCCTACAACTCAATATTGGCGGAACAAGCCAACATCGTCTTGGCCGGAGGCATGGAGAGCATGTCGAACGCCCCTTATCTGCTAAGGAATGCAAGAAACGGCTACAAGCTTGGCAACGGTGAATTGGTAGACTCCCTGGTGGCCGACGGCCTAACGTGCCCGATCAACAATTACCATATGGGAATTACCGCAGAAAATGTTGCCGAGAAATATGGAATTTCAAGACTTGAGCAGGATGAATTTGCCTATGAAAGCCAGATAAAGGCCGTAGAAGCCAAAAATAAGAAGGTTTTTGCAGAGCAGATTGTTCCGGTCATGATCAAAAACAAAAAAGAAACAATTTCTTTCACAGAGGACGAGCATATAAGAGGAAATACAACGAAAGAAAAACTTTCTCAATTAAAACCTGCGTTTAAGGAGAATGGAACGGTTACCGCCGGGAATGCTTCGGGAATTAATGATGGCGCGGCGGCTATGCTTGTAGTGTCGGAAGACAAATGTAAGGAACATGCGTTAAAGCCGTTGGCATATATCAAGGGTTATACACTTGTTGGCGTTGACCCTGCATATATGGGAATGGGGCCGGTGAAAGCCATTTCGTCACTTCTTGAGCAGCAGGGGCTATCCGTCGATGCCATTGATCTTTTTGAAATTAATGAAGCGTTCGCCGCACAAGCATTAGCGGTATTGAAAGAGCTTGGGGTCAATCCGGAGAAGGTGAATGTCAATGGCGGCGCGATCGCGATCGGGCATCCTGTCGGTGCAAGCGGTGCCAGAATATTGGTTACGCTGGTGCATGAAATGGTGCGAAGATCTTCACGTTACGGCATCGCCTCATTATGTATCGGAACGGGAATGGGAATAGCGATGCTGGTTGAAAATGCACTTATTTAAAATGCGTGATCAAAAGATGACTTTTAGAACTACCTCTTAAAAGGAAGGGAGATCTCTATGAATCAAAAAGATGTACTTTCACTCCAATCCATGCCTGCGGCCAGCGGCAGTTATGGGCGCCCACCATGTCGCTTCATCAACCGGGAATTTTTTATCATTACCTATGAATCCGATCCCGCTGCGATTAGACAGGCGGTTCCGGAACCTCTTCAGCCGGATGGAAGCAATACCGTTTCCTATGAATGGATCAAGATGCCCGATTCATCCGGGTTAGGAAGCTATGAGGAAAGCGGTATTGTCATTCCGTGTACTTTTCATGGAGAACCCTGTAATTTTGTTGCCCAAATGTATTTGGATAACGCGCCTGCTATTCTTGGGGGACGTGAAATCTGGGGATTTCCGAAAAAATGGGCGAAGCCTCGCCTGAGCGTGGAGGAAACGGAGACGCTGACGGGTACATTGCATTATAATCACGTCCTGGTGGCCACGGGAACTATGCCTTTCAAATATAACATTCTTGATGAAAAGGAAACGGCTAAAGCCATCGCAAAAACGCAAGTTAATTTAAAATTAATTCCTGATGTTGATGGTACTCCCAAAATCGCTCAGTTAGTAGCGTATAATCTCGATAACATTACTGTAAAAGGCGCCTGGTCAGGGCCTGCCAGATTAAGCCTGATCCCCCATGTCAACGCTCCTGTGGCAGATTTGCCGGTAAAAGCTTATATTGGCGGAAAACATTTTATTGCCGATTTAACGCTCCCATATGGAAGAGTTCTCTACGATTATCTCCAATAAAGTTTGCTTTCCTAAAAATATAAATATAAGGAGAAGGAACCATGAATAACAAAGTAATCTCCGCTGAAGAAGCAGTTAAGAAGATCAAAGACGGAGACACGGTGATGGTCGGAGGTTTTCTAGCAGGAGGCTTTCCGGAGGATCTGGTACGTGCGCTTGTCGACACAAATTCCGCCAGCAATCTCACAATTATTTCCAATGACACAGGCACGCCGGAATTATCTATCTATAACCTTGTAAAAAGCGGCAGAGTAAAACGGATTTTTGCATCCTATATCGGCTCCAATCCGGAAACGGGAAGGCTCCTTATGACGAAAGAAGCGGAGGTCCAACTCTTCCCGCAAGGCACGCTCGCTGAAAAAATACGCGCAGGGGGAGCCGGTTTGGGCGGTGTTTTAACACCTGTAGGTGTAGGCACCATGGTAGAGGAAGGAAAAAAGAAAATAGAAATTGACGAAAGGGAATATTTGCTCGAACTGCCGCTCAAAGCGGATGTGGCGCTAATCAGAGCCCATAAGGCTGATGAAGAGGGAAATCTTGTCATTAACGGCTCTTCACGCAACTTCAATATGGTTATGGCTACAGCGGCAGAGTATGTAGTTGCTCAGATAGACGAATACGTAAAGACGGGAGAAATTGACCCCAATCATGTCAACGTTCCCGGAATATTTATCGACGCAATTGTAAAGGTGGGTGGAAACGCATGAATAACAGAGAATTCATTGCTCGAAGAATAGCCCAGGAATTCAAAAATGGCGAAGTTGTCAACCTTGGTGTTGGAATGCCTACAATGGTAGTGGACTATATCCCCGAAAACATTCATATTATGCTGCAGGCTGAGAACGGAATCCTCGGTGTAGGCCCCAAAGCGGCTCAGGGAAAAGAAAAACTCGATTGTATCGATTCAGGCGGAAACTACGTTACAACTGTGGAAGGAGCATGTTTTTTTGACAGTGCACTTTCATTTTCCATCATCCGCGGAGGGCATGTGGATATCACTGTTTTGGGCGCCCTGGAGGTCGATGAGAAAGGCAACCTTGCAAGCTGGATGATCCCAGGGAAAAAGGTGCCAGGCATGGGGGGAGCCATGGATTTGGTGGTTGGAGCCAAGAGAGTGATTGTAGCCATGGAGCATGTGAACAAAAATGGGGCGCCGAAAATACTGAAGCAATGCAAGCTGCCCCTGACCGCTGTAAATGTTGTAAAGACCATAGTAACCGAAAAGGCTGTCATCGATGTTATTCCGGGTAGAGGGCTGATGCTAAAGGAAATTGCCCCGGGTTTGTCGGTGGAAGATGTTCAAATGGCAACAGAGGCTGAGCTGATGGTTTCACCACATTTGAAGGCCATTGCAGTGTGAAGGTCATGGGAACGGAACAAGCCCTTAAGGGGAGATAGAGACTGACCCGTGTTTGTAAGACAGGGATCAAAACAGCATTTCATTATTACAAAAAAGGTTCGCTAATTGCTCATTGAGCAATTGCGAGCCTTTTTTTGTTGGAGTGGGACCTTTCAAGCAGCATTCTGCGATGAAAGCCTACAGCTGTGCAAATAAATTGCGCCTTTTATGAGCGTAAAATCCAATCCGCTACATGCTCAGCCACCTTCGTATGGTTAAGATAAGCAAAGAAGTTGTGGGGATTGGAACGCCCAGTGTGACTATCTTTCCAGAATGTCTGAATAAGCGGCTGATCATCAATACTTTCTATTAAATTTCGATTCAGCATCAGATGGAAATCATCTTCAACTGTTGCATCATGCGCAATGTAGTCATCCTCGGCGTTAATATTGGTCCAATGTCTGATATTTGCGGGATACATACCGTCGTCAGGCTCATTGGAATCATACAAGCTGCGCTTTACGGCTGGCTCGCCTAGCGGATTACCCAATGTTAGCCATTCGTTAACTTTGTGTTCCCATAGATGTTTGTATTCGCTCATACGTGAAAATTTCCATAAAACATCGTAAGCCACCATGCATCCCATACTATGGGAAAGCAGCATGACATCCTCTCCACTACTTAAAGCCTTGGCTAGAGGGGACTGTAGCCTTTCGCGAATTTGAGAGCCTATTACACGACTGGTTAAATAGGCTCCCAGATCAGGGAGAATTCTTTTGATCGCACGGGTACTCATACCAAACAAAGAGAGGTAAGGGCTGAGTATTTTTGCAGCATCATCATAGAAGTGTATAGTGGGTTCATTGGCCATCAGACGCTCGTATTCCTCCGGGGTCATATGATCCGTTGGTCGATTAATTAATTGTTCCATACTTTCGTCGTAATAATGGTCTGGAACGTAGAAATCTCCATCGTCTTCTTCAAAAAGTTTTCTGTACCGAGGCCGACTCTCTAATAAGAGCCGATTGTTGATGTCACCATAATAACTAAATGTCAGTAAAATCTGCTCTTGCTCCAGCTTTTGTGCCGCTTCCTCGTTCACTCGACGCAATCCTGCGATCAGCGCCTTTTTAATGAGACGAAGCATTTCGTCGCATCTGGGCTTTTTGTCACGGCCATGAATAATGACTAAATGTTTGGTTTTCATCTCCTATTTCTCTTCCAGACGATCCACACGGACGGTTTGCGTATTGCCGGGTCTGCTGCCTATCTGTACTGTTGCCATACCGTTCGCTTCGTCTACATGCTCAATCCAGATCGGTTTGCCATCCAATTGTACGGCAATATTTTCGGATGAATCATAAATAGCTTTTGCTCGGTCCACGTTCATGCTATTCTTCCCCTCCTGATTGTTGTGGTGTGCATTAATTCAGAAATATAGGTCACTAGTCTTCATCTATAATCCGTTCAACGTCTAATGATGGAAAGCTGTGAGAAGGAGAGGTTGAAACTACAGCCTCCAAATCCACATGAGCTACAGCTACGGGAAAAGGCGGCTGGATTCCATGGGAAAGGGCAAACTCGGGCGGCAATGCATCCTGTTCGCCTCCGGCGGGTCCCCGAAAAGCGATATGGCTTTGACCCACACGATGCCTGATTTGCTTAGGATAGGATTTTCCGGTCATAAATTGTGTACCTCCTTTTGAATCGGATATGCCTTACTATGCACCAAAATTGCTGTAACCATGCGCAAGCGGAAGCAATTCGCAGCCTTCATTTACACCTCATACAAATCCTTTGTACGAAGCATAAAAATGATTTGCTCACAGCCAAGGCGTTGGAATCGAAGGATGCAAATGCGGATAGCTCATCACAATGCGATGCTCGGTCATCGTTTAGTGCGTTTGCTCGCGACGGCGGATGTACATTTTTCGTGAATTTAAACATAAAACAGCCCCAGCTTCTCACGAAGACCGGGGCTATCTATGATTCCATCCCATAAATGAGGTGCGTATTATTTTTATGCTTTAGCTGCCCAAATTTCAATTTCAATTTTTATTTCAGGCAATCCTAGAGCAGTAAGGTAGCCGATAGTCATTGCAGGATAATCATTCCCGAATAACTTTTCCCATTGGGAATACATGTAATCCCAATCTATCTGCTCAGTTGCCCATACATTTACTTTTATAATATTGTCAGCGATTAATTGTTCGGCGTCCAAAACTGATTTAATGTAACTTAACAACTTCAAATCATTGTGTTATGCGATGTAGTCATACCTCAGAAGGCAGATTGGTTGGCTTGCTCTTTTCTTTACACCTCATACATTCCTTTCTCCGAAGCATACTAAATGAAAAATCTAAGTGAAAAATGGATTGCTCACAGCCGAGCGTTGGAATCGAAGGATGCAAAATGCTGATACTTGATATCACACATAAGAAAGGAGGAGCGTCGTAATGCATACGGTCTGGAAAGGCGCGATCAGCTTTGGACTGGTTCATGTACCCGTTAAGATGTTTTCAGCTACAGAGGATAAGGATATTTCCATGCGTTACATTCACAAGGAGTGTGGAAGTCCGCTCAGTTATGTACGGAAGTGTCCCGTTTGTGACAAGGAGGTCGAATGGGAGGAAATTGGTAAAGGCTATGAGTACGAAAAAGGAAAATTCGTCATGTTCGATAAGGAGGAGCTGGAGCAAATCAGTGGACAGGCGGACAAAAATATCGTCATTCTGGACTTTGTGGACTTGCAGGAAATTGATCCGATTTATTTTCAAAAAACATATTATTTGTCCCCGGATCAGGCAGGCTCTAATGCTTACAAGCTGCTTATGAATGCCATGAAGGATACCGGAAAAATTGGCATTGCTCAAATCTCGATCCGATCTAAAAGCAGTTTGGCGGCTATTCGTGTGCTGGATGAATGCTTGGCGATAGAGACAATGTTTTACCCGGATGAAATCCGCCCAGTGTCTCAGGTTCCTAATCTGCCGGGACAGGAGGAAGTTAAAGAGAAGGAGCTGACCATGGCAAAAATGCTCATTGAGCAGCTATCCACGCCTTTTGATGCAGCAAAATATACGGACCAGTACCGCGAGCGTCTGCTGGACCTCATTCAGCATAAAGTGGCTGGAGAAGAGATCCGAATCGCTCCGTCGCAGCCGCAGACCAATGTCGTGGACCTGATGGCTGCACTCCAGGCCAGCATCGAGGCAGTGAAGCCTGTCGGTACCGATCCCGGCCCTGCCGTTGTGAAAAAACGCCCTGCGCGCAAAACAGCAGCCACAACAACACAACAAGCGGTGGCAGGAGATGTCGTTTCTCCAACTCCGATCAAAAAGAAAAGAAGTACCGCCAAACGCAAGGAAACCTGAGACTACGGCGGTTCAGGTTTAGCATATGTTTACGGAAAGACAAGCCCCTTCAATATCCAGTGGGAGTTAAGCATTGTCAACAGAACAGGTAGCTAAGGGGTGGCGATGACACTGCTTTGGTATGACAGCAGTTGACTGAACGCCCCCCGCTCTTCCTGTACCAATTGGCGGTAATTCCCCTGCTGTATAATCTCGCCCTGTTCCAGAACGACAATCTGATCGGCATGACGAATGGTCGACAGACGGTGAGCAATGACGATCAACGTCATTTGACCTTTCATCCGCTCCAGCGCCGCCTGAATATCGGCTTCATGCTCCCCATCCAGCGCACTTGTTGCCTCATCCAGAATGAGCACTGGAGGACGATGCAGGACAGCCCGCGCCAGTACCAACCGCTGACGTTCCCCTCCAGACAGGCGAATGCCGCGATCCCCGATTACCGTGTCCAGCCCTTCGGGCAATCTGGTAACAAAGCCGTCTGCGGCTGCAAAATGTAACGCTTCCCATAACTGCTGCTCGCTTGCATTCGCATCGGCCAGCTTCAAATTTTCACGGACGGTGGCATGAAACAAAAAAGGGTCCTGCGACACATACCCAAACGACTGCCGCCACTGTGGCAACAGCTCGTCGTCCAGCACATGTCCGTCCATTTTAATCTGGCCCTGGGTTGGGCGTAAAAATCCCATCAGGACGTCGACCATTGTACTTTTGCCTGCGCCCGATTTCCCCACAATGGCTGTCATTCCCCGAGCGGGGATGAACAGATTTATTTGGTGTAACGCAAGCTCTGCTGTACCCTCATACCGATAATCCAGACCACTGCATTCAATGCCAATACGAAGATACAAGGGCTGGCGTGCAGATGCAGTTGTAGATGCAGTCAGCGATGGATCTGAGAAAGCTTCGCATTCCTGCTGTACCTTGGTCACACTTTCAAAGGCAGACAGCATGGACATGATATATTCCAGACTCGCTTGAATAAGGGCAAACCTTGGCCATAAACGGGAAAATATAAGGATGAACACAATCAGCTTTTCAGGAGAGACGTGTAACCATTGCAATGACACCAACATGATGCAAGCGACAAACACGGCAGCCGCCGTGCGGTGAAAAAATTGTGTGGTGGCATTTTGCCGTACAAACTGGGTCGTGTTGTCCTCCATACGTTGGGTCAAGGATCGAAACCAGTCTATATTTGCGGCTTCCAGCAGATTGCTTTTAATATCCTTCATCCCGTTCAAATGGTCGGTGATCCCGGCAAAATAAACCTGCGACAGCTCGGTCGTACGGTCGCCCAGTTGTTTAGCATTTTGAATGGATCGGCGAAACACGACAAACAGCCCCAATCCGCACAGGAACACCAGCCCGGTTAAAGAAGGAGACAGCCAAAAAGCCAGCGCAATCTGGATCAGCGTAAAAATAACGGCTGTGGTGAGCTGGAGAAGCAGATTGGTTCCCTGACTGACACGCGCCAGCTCGGTTGTCATCACATGGCTGAAATCAGATTTTCGCTGACGCAAGTAAAAAGTCCACTGGGCCTTCATAAAGGAGGTATACACGTCTATTCGAAGGGAACGCATGAACCGTTGCTGAATCCGCGAATTCAGAATGGATTGGTAACGCTGAAGAAGTGCCTGCCCTATGAGCAGTAACACAAAAAGCAGCAGCATTCCCGGCAACAGCCAGCTTTTAGGGATGTTTGACAAGAAATGATCAAATCCGCCTGACAGGATGGACATCCCTGCATGACCGCCAAATATGCCGATTGCCGCCAGCATGGGAACAAGCATGTAAATACCCAGCCCCTCCAGCAAGCTGACGATGATCATACATCCAATATTGAGAAATAAAGCACCGCCATTCACGGCATACAGCTTGGTCATATATAATCGCAGGTGGTACATAATGCACGCTCCTTATCAGGTCAGTGCTTTGAGAATCGCCGTTTTAGCCAGAGAAATGGACGTAAAGGAATGTACAGAAAATGCAGCTGGCGAGGCAGCGGTAAAACCGCCGGATCGCCCGTAGAAGGAAGCAAACGGCTTATCAGGTACAGCAAACGGTGGCTCGGCTCCTTTAGGGAGAGCAAATAGGATCGACTGGTTGGCTGGCGGGTCGTTGGTTCGACTTTCTGGTACGCCGCCCCGGGAACGCTGGCCCGAATAAAGGCCAGCGCTCTCAGCGCGAGCCTGTGCGCCTGCCGG
>NZ_ASRY01000276.1 GCF_000520815.1 Paenibacillus maysiensis
CACCACCAAACCCATAGTTATTATAGTACCTGTCTCCAACCGGGATTCCCTGGATAAACGCCATCAGCCCCACATCATCTACAGTGTTATACCACTCCTCTTGTGAGATGAGCGGTAGCGTGAAAGTATAGGATACACCATTATGTGCTGCCTTTTCGTTATGGAGATTAATGAGTCGGCCCAGATCCTCCTGAATGCTGTGGACAATGGTGGAACGTCGTACTTGCTCAAATGCTTCCGGATCATTAAGCAACGAGATCATTGTCTGTCCCTGAAGCTCCTTCTGAAAGCCCTCTACCCACCTGTGATTCCGGGCATCATAGGCATGTACATAATTGTCCAAAGTAAATCCAACACTGTTACCTGCTGAATCAACGTAGGCATAAGGTTTTTTTTCACTCCATTTGGGTCCTTGGACAGCTTGTCCATGCTCATCTGTGTAAGATACGGAAGCAAATGCATAATAGCCGTCATAGTCCAGAACCATAAGGGCAGGCATATAATCCAATAGTGCACGTTGTGCCACTGGATCCCCATCAATTCCCATGTTAAGAAAAAGGCTATGCAGAAAGGTGTGCAGCGCTTCTTCTTTATCTACACGAAAAAACTTGTCCGAGCCATACCCAGCCTCCCGTTCCTGACGTTCATTCTGTGAAAGCACGACACCTGCATCCTGGACTGCGGTACGGAGGGCTGAGGTATATTTCATTTCCAGTTGCTGTACTTCACGCTGATTCTGCACCCGCAGGTCACTAACCACGCCAAAGGGCAAAAAGAGCAGGATAAATATAATTGCAAAATCAGTAATCTTCATTCAGAACCATGCCCCCGTAAGAAGCTGTAACCGTCGGTTTGCCGCTATCTACCCCTCCAAGGAGCCATGATTTGTACAAGTCCGCAGGAGTTCGATTCGTATTGTGTACCCGCACTGTAAAATAATCTCCTGAGATCATGGTGTATCGACGTGTTTGATCCAACTTTGGCTGTTGATTGTCAGGAAACAGCACAGGCAAGATTTGCGGGTTATAGTATCCGTCATATACGGAGGAATAGTAGCCGAGAAAGCTATCCGACCTCGCTGCATCAGCATAGTCCGGTACGTATTTTTTGTGCATATGCTCCAATTCGACCTCATACGTATTTCCCGTCAGTTCTAGCTCACGCATAAAATCGTTATACATTGTCGGTGTAATATATCCCTTGGTTCTCACCATATCAACAAAACGTACGGTTGAATGATATGTATTTAACCCGGATATATCGTCCTGTCGTTCAGCGGCTTGGGCTGCAGGCACTATATACAAGAGCAAGACAGCGAGCAATGCTCCCAACAGCTTGGATATTGATTGAACCACTTCAATCCTCCCCCAATTTCTCAAAACGTATGGATTGTATATCTCCATACTGATCACGCTGTGAATGCATGGAATATAAAGAGGAAGCATCCAGGGCTGATACATCGGGCTCAAACGGTTCAGAATACATATCGTACACTGTACCATCGATCTGGACAGGAATTCCGTCCTGCAAGTTCATACGGATTGCCTGCATAACTTGAGTTCCTTTGATCCGTTCTGGCACGCTCACCTCTAAAGTACGATTGATACGGCCCTCGGAATGTTCCTCCTGCTGCGATCTTAATTCCAGTGTAGTGCCCATCTGACTGGACAACTCTGCTGCCGCTGCACATGCGGTTATAAACAGCGTAACTGACACACCAAGCCGCAGCATACTTGAAGCGTGATCAGACATCTACCCATCTCCCTTACAATTGATATCCTTATTCTGCATCCTAGGATTGGGTAAATAACAACCCGCGTACAACGTTCGATTTATCCTTGACGATCTCGGCCTTGAATTTACCACTTGGATTTACGTATTCGTTTTCTTTCTCATTCAGCGTATTCGTTATTTTTCCGGTCTTATCACTTCCACCGTTCACCGCTCCATACTGTTCACTGTCAGGGCTAATGTTCAGCGCATTGCCATACCACTGACCTGTCATGTTTTTTCCAGTTTTAATCTGAATCCCGAATTGGTCCTTGCCCTGAAATTTTCGCAGTGCATTGGTCACCTGGGACCCGCTGATCGTTGTCCCGTCATACACCGTAAAAGAGGCTTGAGACAACTCGGTCTGGATATCGGCAAAATTGTTTTGTGCCGTTTTGGTCGCCTCCTGTGCTGAAATGAACAAAATGACTACAATTGTGATCAGTGCAATGGTCAAAAATATGCCAGCAGCTACTTTTAAGGCTGTTGATGCGTTATTCATTATTTTTCTCTCCTTAGCTTGTTATATCGTAATAGTCGTATTAGAACTGTTATTGAATCTTTTGTATTTGCTCGTAATAGCTATCCATTTGGACAAAGCTCATACCGATCAAAGGAATGACCAAATATAAAAAGATAAGACCGTACATCGGAGCAAAACCTATCAACCTTCCCCAAATGGCCTTGCTATCTATAATTTTTTCATACTCCTGTTTTCTTTGTTCAAAATAGTAGGACATATGGGAATCCAAATCGTCGAAAGCCTCTCGAATCGTAATTTTGCCCAAAGACAGATGCAGCTTATCCACCAAGCGTTGAAATTCGGGCAGTGGCGCTTCTTCTTTCAACAAGTCAAGTGCTGCCTCAGGCCCGTGCTCATAATGAAGCAGGCATTTTTGTAAAGGTCTTTTGAAAATAACCGAAAAACGGTTCAGCCATTCTAATATTTCCTCAACAGACATTCGTTCCATGGCTCGCAAAATCGAAATAACCGTCTGAAACTGGTAAACCTCATGCCTCATATCCAAGCGCCTCATTTTTCGCTGCAAATACAATAAAAGCATAGGCATCTGATAGGCTACATACCCGGCAACCAAACTAATCAACACTTCCCACCACTTGATGTATTCCGCGTTCCACGCTCCCAGCTTTTGCAGGATACGACGCGTATTTTCGGAAAGCTGCTCCGGAGTAGATCTGCCACCAGAAACCCGCTCCAGCGCTGCATACGTCTGCTCATAGGTACTGTCCGCCCTCATGTTTAGCGCATGCATCATTTTACGGTCAATCTCACTCTGCTTTAAAGCTTCTTTTTCCTCCGTTGGACCCAAACGCCCGAACATTTGTCCCGATTGAACCGGAGCGTGAAGGATATGTGTTTTCTCAGCTTGATGTAAAATAAACACCGTACTGATGCTGAGCACCAATCCTGCGATAAAAAGAGCGATTCTGCGTATGTACAGCCACTCCAGCTTAACCTCTGCACCACTTTCCTTTAGCAGCCGGGTCAGTTGGAAATAAGAAGGCATATGCTGTCGCGGAATTAAAGCATCCACCACATTACGAATAACGGGGAAACGGTACAGCTTTTGCTCCCAGACCCGTTTTCCTTTGCCCGCACGATATCCAGTCTCGTCGGTCTGTTGCAGCTTTTGGAGCAGGAAGTAAGATACTATAATTACAATATAGACGGACAATTTCGTGATAAAGCCCCATTTCCCCTGATAAAACTCGTCCATAGATGGAAAGCTGGACCTTGCCCATCTTTCGATTGGCATTGTAAAGAAAACAGGTGCAAGTGCGATCACATTTAAGCTTTTGAGCAAGTAGTCCAGTTTATTTCTCCGCAGCAGCTCCAGCTGGATTTCGCGTGCAAGACTGCCGAGTCCCTTTAAATAAACGGAGCCGCCCTCTTCAATCCGGTCACCAAACTCCATTACCATATACGAGATACCGGCAAATGCTTTTAAAAACCGATTAGGAGCGGATTCATAGTATCTTTCCAGCGCTTCGTGCGGATCAGCGTCCGTCAGCGCCTCATGAATAAGTCGCGCATGCCTTCCAGCCTCAGCCCCTGCCAAATCGGCCGCCTCGGATATTGCCTCCTCCACCATGCCATGCTGATGATAATGATGGCGTACATTGGCGAACAATTCGATCATCTGTGCAAGCAGCCTTTTTTCCATCCGGCTAATCGCCATATCCAAGATGAGACTGTTAATCACCACTCCGCATAACAGAGCCAGTATGGCAAACTCTATCCCCGGTTTCATCATAAGCAACACAGCGCCGCTGCAAGCAAAAGCCCCCCAAATGAACAACGTCATCTTCATCGTCTCAAGGCGAAGCTTATATTCATCGTAGGCATGCAAACCGGATAATCGTTTACGTACACTCGTGATATACCCGGATGTAACAGGAAATCTCATGCCTATCGTGTACAACCTGTGCATTGCAGATTGCATTTGCCGTTGCAGTACTGCCTTTCCCTTCCGTCCCTCTCGCACAGAATGAATTCGCCCTCTGCGGATTGCATGACCATTACGCTTGTGCAACCACCACAAAGTCACATAGAGAAGCGCAAAGCACCCACCCGAAATGAACAAAACCCACAGTAAAATTTCTTTAAGACTCATAGGCTTCCCCCCAATAGCGAGTCAGAAATCTGCGAAAATCTCCGGCATCCTTGACGTTCATCTGTTCACACATTTCTTCCGTGCTTTTGACGGTCAGGGGCTCCATCGCCATATATCTCCCATTTCGATATTCCATAACATGACGGTAGCTATAACTCGATACAGAGCTGGAGCCTGAATCTGTATGATCGGGATCGTGCGGCACACATTCCGTAATCCGTTCAATATATCGCCGTCCCTCAGCATCACGCTTGAGATGCACATCAAAGTTAATGACATGAACGACCTGTTCCTCAGCAATACCTTCATGCTGAAACACTCCTGTTTTGAGCAGTGAATTACGAAGGGAGAACACAAGATCACGAAAGGTTTTGGCGTGATGGGTAAAAATGGTGAACAGACTGGCAACCTGCGACATTTGAATCATCCATGCGGCTACCTCATCACTCGCTACTTCACCAAGGATATTGACGGTTCCATCTGTCTTTTTCTGCAAATCGAGCCCTTGTTGCCCTGAAATATGATCCGTTTCCCGAAAGGTCAGAATGTTACGACGGCTGTAAATGCTACGCAGATGCAGCTCAAAGGCCATTTCCTGCACACGAAGCGTATACGAAGCGTAAATATGCTTGACCATCGCCATCAGAAGCGTCGTTTTACCTGAGCCTTGCGCTCCGGTGATTGCTGTGATGCGGCTGCCTTTCATTAAATAAGAAAGTAACTGTATCGGAAACTCAGCATTTTCTCCCTTAATTAATTGCTCGAGCGATGCGCTCTGAATATCGAATTTACGGACAAAGAAAGCCCACGATTCTGAAAAAGGAGGTCGTACCACAACAACCCGTGACCCATCCTTCATTTCGTTAACCTTATAACCATTGGCTTCGGAAAGCTGTCCAGGGTAGTTGTATTTGTAAATATTTTGGCATACCCTTTTAAGCTCCCGCTCTGAACCGAAGGAAAGGAATGAAAGGTGAATGGTCTTGCCTTTATAAAAAATCCATACACTCTCATAGCCATTCGCTATTGGTTCAGATGTTGGTTCGAATGCATAGTGATCCTGAGGCCAATCGGCCGATACAGGGATTCCGCCTTCCGGCACACCGCTAACGCCCCCACTGACACCGTCGATCCGCTGGTCACGAATATCATCAATGACGGAAAAGCCTTTATAGTGCTGATAGATCCGCTGCACAATAATATCTACCTTCTCCAGAAAGGAGAGAGGGCGATGCTCATAGTCATAGATATAGCGGATATCCTCCGCCGTGATATGATAGCTTCCATCCTCTTCACCTTGCTGCGAATACCTCATTTCCGCCAAATCATAAGTATCCAGTAAGCGTGAAAGAGCATCAACACCAAACTTTTGCTGATATTGGTAAAATACAATTTCGAATTGGTCCTGTACGCTAAACAGCTCTGGTCTGGAGAATGGCATAACGGTATCAACGATCTTTTCATTCAAGCCATAACCGTTAATCAGCAGCTCAGCCATCAGGTTTTTCACAAAACGTTTGTCTCCACTGCTGCCATTGGCACAGTCCTTTAACGCCCTGCGCAGTTCGGCCCTTTGATGGATACGCCGCCTGTATTCCTCCTCATGTAATCCGGCATCCGCCATCTGACTATGACTTAGCTCGTGCAGCGCATTTTTGATATACTCCATCAGCGCCTCCAATGTGGCATCTTTACTCTCTGGAGCTACCTGCATGGTTGAATGCCGCAAGCGAAGGCTCCCTCGGTATTTAACGATAACCAGTATGATACACAACAGAACGATGCAGGTAAGAAGCAGCCCGTTAATCATTTGAGCGGACAGCATTTAAGCGCCCCTCTCCAAAGCCTTGAGCCGAAGATCGGACTCTGCCGTCTCCAGAATAGCCTTGCTGATCTGACGCATGCTCTGTGCCCATCCCACAGGCATAAAAAGCTTACGATCCTTTTCTTTACCACTTCGTACATCCCGCTGCACATGACCGATCACGTCTCTGCGGTTCCACGCATCCATAAATTCGGTGCTATAAGGAACGGTATGGAGTGCTCCCTTGTAGCCATATCTCCTGCGAATATTCGCCACATTCGCTTGAGAATGCACATCATATTTTCCAAGTACGATCAATAGCGGCAATTCCGAATAAGTGGATAATGGAGATACAGATTCAAAGTAGGCATCCAGTTCTCTCATATTTTGAGTCAGTGAAAGAACTGCCAGCTTGGCTCGTACACATGCTTCATGCTGTACAGCTCCCCATCCTGCCCCACTCCCTGCATCAACAAGCGTCAAATCATAATACTGATCCGCCGTATCCATCACTGCTCGTACAAGAGCAGAGGATAACAGTGGCGGCGCGGCTCCAAAGCTTGAGGTCCCCTCAAGCACATCAAGAGTCTGCTCCAGTACAGGCGTCGTATAATTGCGAATATTTTCTCTGGACAATGTCCCTCGCAGGGCTAATCGTGCAAGAGCATCCCAACCTCCCTCCTGAAGCTGTAAGCTTGGATCGTCCATCCGATGTTCTTGTATGGGAAATCCCGACTCAATCCCGTTATGTCTGCGCCCCAAATGGGTCAGCAGCAGTCGCCCTCTATAAAGATTACCTATAGTAACAGCTATGGATGCCGCCAAAGAACTGCTTCCACTCGCTCCCTTAACCGGGCTCCAAAACAAAATGGTACTCATGCTTTCCTCCTTTCCGCACGCTTTAACGCATGACGGCTCTCTTTGGGTTCCCAACCCATTAATTCTCCAATGCAACGACTCAGTTCTTTCTTATACATTCTGGACAATGGCTTAAGCTTGAGCTGTTGTTTGTGCTCATTTTCCAGCTTCAGGGCAAGATGCCCTTCATCCCATGGCAGTATATACGGCTCCTGCTGCCAAGAGGCCGGAAAGCGGTTCATATATTCCCATAAATACGGCTCTTCCACACCACAATCGACGGCTTGCATAAATAACTTGTGAAAAACAAGATTTTTCGGAAAATCAGGTTGACTGAACAAACGTTCAAGCCACACCTGTCCGTTGTCCATTAACATCCGGCTATAGTCACTGACCCAAATCCGCTGTTCGGCCTCTTGCCAAACAGACACGGGGCAGAAATCAGGTGACTCTACATCCAGAATAACAATGTCATAAGTCAACCCTGCTTTCCGATCAGCCATCATGGCGATATGCAAATCCTCCCAAGATGTAAAACCCGTGGCGACATCAAAATCGCCAAACTGCACAATGGGAAGTGGTTTGTCGAGCATCCCTATGCTGTACCGATACTGTCCCCGCAGCGTGGCATCCACAAGTAATACCTGTTGACCGGATGCTGCCAATATACTGCTGATGTATAACAAGGTATCGCTTTTATCACATAGCCCGGCAAATATCCAAGTTTTCATACTTTTGTCTCTTTTCTCTGATTTATTTACCATATGGATCAGAGCTTCCGCTCTGCGTCAAGATGTCTGCTTGTTCTTTGGCATCCGGCCCGTTCCCATATCCGTCCCCTGTACCTGTGTTCTCATTCAAGGCTCCACCTGCATTCGCTCCCGCATGCTGTGCCGCAACTTCCTCACTCAGGCTCCTTTCTATAGGTGTCGATATGACATTGTTTGACGAACTAAGTGCATTTTCAAGAGACTCACGCAACTGCTTGGACAGCTTTTGTTCAGCAACGCGGATCAAATTAGGATCACTATTCATTAACTCTATCACCTTCGAATTGGGTGGATAGGTTGGAATCGCCTTCGGCTGGAATTGCGGATCGACATACGTTAATGCATAGATAGATGCTTTATGCAGATAGGCGTCAACAATCCCACTCGAAAGCAATAATATCTCCTGTTCATTCAACGTAACCCAGATGACCGAACCTTCCAGCTTGGAAATTTTCTTTTTGGCTAGCAGAATATAATCCTGACCCGTCGGAAATTGAATACGAATATCTACTTCGTCTCCGGCTTTGAGGCTGTTTGGGAGGACCACCACCTTCAGCTCCCGATTACGTAAGTCTTTAGGCGTAGGTTCTTCGGCAGTAATCATAGCTGATGTAAGCACAGACCCTTTTTTCAGCTCAATTTTAGCCGTGCTGCCGGAAGCTTCATTTTTACCCGCAACCAAATTGGCTGGAGCCTGAGAGCGAGGAACCGTAATTCCCTTCAAATCACTAGGTGTAATCTGCTCACCCGGAGAAATGTCACGAACGACAACCCAACCTTTTTTCGCCGTTCGTTGTTCTTGCTCATAGCCTTTCCATTTTTGTGCTGCCTCTGCTTCGGCCTGCTTCCTGACATCATTCAATTGATGGGTGTTAATTATAAGGTAGCTCGCGAAGACAACGCCAACAATACCCGCACCAATACAACCGGCGTAAAGCTTTTGCTTACTGCTTTTTCTTAGCTTGGACACACAACTTCTCCCCTGCCTTTTTTGATATATACCTTTTATCTAGCGCTGACTGCGTTTGAGGAATCCAAAGCGTTTCTTTCGCGTATCGGGAATGGCTCCACGAAACAGCTCATCCAGCACCTGATCCATCTCGTCCTCTTGCTCAAACGGATCGGAATGGAACGGTAAAGCAAACACTTTGTCGTGATCCAATTCCTTACGCAGCCTGCGTACAGCCTCCGTTGCTGCCAGCGGCAAACAGTAATTCCATTTATGCTGCGGATGGCGCTGGAGAGAACGAGCTAGTCCTGCTATATCCCGAATTCTCCACTCAGCTCCAGAACCGACCACTAACGGGTAATCGGCTCTCAAAAATTCTTCCAAGCGCTCATTATCCTGCCCGCTCCCCAAATCCAGCACAATAAATTGGTAAGAGCCCCCCAGTAACGCAATGACATCGGCACGGGATGTTTGGCGCCAATAGTGTACTCCGTCTACCTCAAAGCGCCGGCTTGAGCTCGATCGCCCAACGGGTACTCCGTCTACCACTTCTTGAAGCCGGGCAAATGCTTGGGCTGTACTATGCAGTTCGACCAATGCCACTGAACGGGACCTTCGGGCCAGATAGTGGCTCACCGCAATCGCTGTGTGCGTTGCACCAGAACCAGAAGACACGCCCAGCACAGCTACAACCCTTGTACCTCCATATTCGATAGAAGCATCGCCAACGGACACTCCTTGTTGAGCAGGCTGAAAATCAGCACTGCGTCGAAGCTCCCCAATCACCTCTCCGGCAGACTGAAATCGCTCTCCTGGATGATGACGCAGCAGCTTACGAATCACCGGGATCAAATGACGAGGTAGTTCTCCACGAATATATCCTTCTACTCCGGCCGTCCACTCGCTATATTTGCCACCTGTACAGAGATACAACAACAACGCTCCCAAACTGTACAAGTCCGAACGGGCATCCGTTTGGCCTGCTCCATATTGCTCCGGGGCTGCGAAGCCCACTGTGCCCAGCTTTACCGTATCCTGATTCATCTCATCCTTATAGCTCCGCGCTATACCAAAATCAATCAGCTTAAATTCCATTTCCGGTGTCAGCATAATATTCGTTGGTTTCAGATCCCGGTAGATGACAGGGGACTGGCGAGTGTGCAAGTAATCCAGCACATCCAGCAACTGCAAAGCTAATGGAACCATTTGCTCCTGCGGAATATGGCCTTGGTAACCCTTCATGTACGCTTCCAGCGTAATTCCTTCAATATAGTCCATAACCAGATATACCGCCCCGGATGGCGGATGCTCGAAGAAGTCAACAATTCTCGGTAATCGTGGGTGGCTCAGCGAAATCAGCATCTCAGCCTCCGCGCGTACAATCTTCATCATTTGCGGGTTGGCAACGGACTCCTTCACAGCCCATTGCTTACCTGGCAGCTTCAAATCCTCTGCCATAAACACGCTACTCATCCCTCCCGTACCCAACGTGCGGACAATCCGGTAACGCTCACCCACAACCGAACCGTATTCCAAATGCGATTGTTTTTTCATCTCTCTTGCCTCCTTTCTATAAGCAAACAACGCAAAAAAGGGAAAGCCTACCGCAAAAACACAATCTTCATGTCACCATGAAAACGATGTTCGCGGGATGCTTTCCCTTTATTTAAACGTGGTTATTATATTTTTAAGGAACAATTTGGGTTTATTATATAGCACACCTATACCAATTGTAAAGCATTATTTTCCATACTTGATCATATACAATGTAATCTCATCCCGGTTATGGAATAGCTGCTTGGCCCGCTGAATCTGCATGCCGGACTGCTCGAACGAAGCGATCACATCATGAATAAGCGCCAAAGGCTTTTTATGCATTAGCTTGACTGTTACGATGGCAGTACCGCCGCTGCGTAAACTATACAGCAAATCAGTGACAAGCCTTGCCATCTGCTTTGGACTCCAACTCATATCACAGACCAGCAGATCAAATGTATTTTCTTTGAATTTGACCTCACTCGCATTTTTACGCAAAAAAGTCAGATTGGCATACTTCATCAACGAAGGCTCCATCCTTGCCGGATCAACCGCCGTTACTTTGAGTCCACGCTCCAGCAAAAAGGAAGTCCATCCACCCGGCGCCGCCCCGATATCCAGTCCTTGATGAAAAGCGCTAAAATCAATGCCAAACGTCGCTTCTGCTTCCAGCAGCTTGAATTTGGCACGAGAGATTTGCCCGTCCTCTTTTTGAAAACGAACTGCGCCTCCGCTCCAATCCGATAGATTGTCCTGAGGATGCGACACACCTGCATACCATGTATCCGTATCCGCAAAAACGGACACAATAACCTCTGCTCCCTGCACCGTAAGCTCCATAGGAAGATCACTTAATTGCTCACTCAAAGCCTGCTTGAGCGCACCTGCGCTTTCAGCCCAACTACTGTCAGCTCCTTTGCGCACCTGCAAAGAAACGCGTTGATCTATCAGTTCTCGGCGGTTACGGATAAAAGAAACCAAACGTTCCATCACCTGAGCCAAGTTCGTTCCTTCCTCCTGAAAATGCACAGGAAATAAGTGACGCAAAAACATTGGCGGCTGACCTGTAATCGTTCCCACAGCCTCACTTGCATCCGCAGGTAATGTAGCCAGAAAAATTTCACCAGGTAAAAGTATTGTGCTTTTCACCGAGCCAAACATTCTTCTAAGCTCTTCCTGGGCATAAGGTGCAAACCCATGGTTAGCCGTGCAAACAAATCTTGATGATGACAAAGCGGTTCCACCCTGTTCATCTGTACTCATATATATTTCCTCCAAAATAATGTTACCCTCCAGTGCATACCCGAATCCAGGGACGGTCTCCATCCCAATCCAGCTCAACTGGAACCTCATAGGTATGCATAATCAATTCTTTCGTTAAAACCTCTTTTTTTGGTCCGGCTGCTGCCACCTTGCCATCACGGATAAGTGCCACATGGGTAAAGAGGGGAACAATCTCCTCAATATGGTGGGTTACACAGACCACTGACAAATCCCTCTTGCGAAGCCGATCAATTTCAACCAGCATTTTTTCCCGCTCAAATAGATCCAGCCCGGCGCAAGGCTCATCCATAATCAGCAAACGAGGCTCCGCCATCAACGAACGGGCGAGCATTACTTTTTTGCGTTCCCCCTGAGATAAGGTACCCAACGGATGATTCATCAGCGCACCTAAATTCATTCCCTCTAGAAGAGATACGGCTTTTTCTTTTGTCTCCCTTGGAATCTCCTGATAAAAACGTAAAAAAGCATACGCTCCAGTAGCAACCACTTCCCATACCGGATCTTTTAAAGCCAATTTCTCCAGCAACGTCTGGCTGATATATCCGATCTGCTTGCGTACTTCCCGCACGTCACATTGACCATATGTTTGTCCAAGCACCTCGACCGTTCCGCGACTTGGAAACATATACCCTGTCATCATTTCCAGCAATGTTGTTTTACCAGAGCCGTTACGCCCCAGAATGGCCCAATGTTCATTTTCCCGTATTTCAAGATTCACATCGTCCAATATTCGTCTATCTTCCCGCTGCAATGTAATGTTCTTAATAGATATCATTCCACCACGCTCCTTATCCTGCTCAGCAAGTGCTCCACAGATTCCATTTTGTAAATGATTTCAGGATTTTCGTTCTCACCGTTATATAAAAGCAGCGCAGGAACACTGGAAATCCGGTACTCCTGCACCAGTTCGGGAATATAGTTAATGTTGCTTTGCACCACGACTTCTTCGGGGAGCAAATGCTCTGCCACCTCCAGCATCCGCCGGGCCGCCCCGCAGGTTCCGCACATGGGAGTGTACACAAACAAAGCCAGCTTGCATCCCTCCCATATGGCACGACTTATCTCCTTTTGTCCCAGTTCCTTCATCGTTCCAACTCTTTTCTAATCTCACGCATACGTTCCTCTGGTACCGGGCCGTTATACACGGTGACACCTTCCGGCTTGTTGGCATACAGTAGCTCATACATGGCGCGTCTGCCCTCCGCACTGGAGGAATGCAAATAAATTTCACGCGGATACAACTGCTTCCCTGCAATGGCAGCAGCTACATCTTTCCCTGTTGGCTGACCTGGCCCCAAATCATAATCCAGCGATAACACCGAAATCGGGTATTCATGAAGCAATAACAAACACTCCTCCGCATCCCTTGCCAGCTTAAAGCCCGGAGGACAAGGCCGATAATCGTCCATAAACAAATGCATAACGTCTCCTCCTTTTTCCCAAGGATGTAAGTTTCCTAAGCCTTAAAAATGAAGTACATCCGCCAAACTGTATTACTGCCAGCTTTGGATTAATTGAATATCTTCGCGATGGGTCCCATCAGTTCCCGTTTCACTTTCCAAAACGACTGGAATGCCCCTTACAGGCTCCTGTTCCGTCATCCATCGCATGCCCTCCAGACCAATACATCCCTGCGCAACACGCGCATGTCTGTCTTTTCTTGAGCCATACGGGTATTTGGAATCGTTCAAATGAACTCCGCACAGGGCTGGCCAATAGCCAAGACGATCCCCTTTTTCGATCAACGCCTCATCACTTCCACCATTCCACAATCCTGCTGCATAGGCATGACAGGTATCCAGACAAAAGCCGATGCTGTCAGGGTATTGACACAACTGGCGAATTTGCACCAATTCCTCCAGTGTGGTTCCCATCGGACCGTGATCCCCTGCCTGATTTTCAATCAATATTTTAGCATTTCCCCGCCATCCTTCCAGCACATCATCAAGACAACCAATGATATTCCGATAGCCCTCCAGCGGGTCAGACGCATGGGTATGACCAAAATGAACGACAATCCCCTTGGAGCCACAGGCTTCAGCAATATCCAGATCATTCCGCAACGAAGCAACTGTCAGATCATAAAGCTCCTGACCGCGTTCGCGTCCGTGGGCTGGATTAACAGGATATGGCGAGTGGGCAATAGATTGGAGTTCGTGCTTTACACAGTAAGCTTTGCAAGCGGCTGCATCAGCCGCATTCCATTCCTTTAGCCTGAGACTACGCGGGTTTTTCGGAAAATATTGAAAAGAACGCCCTCCCTGCTCTCGTGCACGCGCAGCGGCTTTGGAAAAACCGCCACGCGTACTAACATGAGAACCGATCAGCAATTTAGGCATCATGCTGCTGTACCGGGCAATAAAATGCTTTTTTTCCCGCCAGCTCCACCCGTACAATTTTCCCGCCACTTGGCGATTCTTCCCCTTCACGGTCATACACCCGGCACTGATGGTCAAAACCGCCCGTTAGTGTATCCCCCTCCATCAAAGGCATTTCCATATAACCGCCTTCCGCAGTAGCTTCACGAAGCACGGATTGCGTAGCATGATACAGCTTTTCCACTTTTTCTGGCGACTGTACAATGTTTTGTACTTTGGAGCCTGGTGTAAATCCAGCGATATAAGCAATTTCGTCTGAATAACAATTACCGATACCGGAAAAAACATGCTGGTTTACGAGCGTTGTTTTCAAAATACCCCGACGTCCCTTCAAACGTGCAGTGAACTTTTCCAGTGTCATACGACGATCCAGCGGATCAGGTCCAAGTTCAGACATCGCCTCTTCTGTTTCTTTAGCCGTCAGCAGGTGCAGGTAACCCAAGCGCAGCCCGATAAAATAAAGCTTTACTCCACTGAAATCCAGTTCAATCTGAACCGTACGGTCAGGACGCTGCTCCTCTGTTCCCAGATACAGCAGTCCTCCCAGCATCAGATGCAGCACAAGCCGCCCGCCCGTGTTCAGATGAAAAATCAAGTGCTTGCCTCGACGCTCCATATATACAACGGTAGTTCCCAGCAATTGCTTCTCAAACGTTTCCACATCGGTATTAATGGATTTCACACGGTTAACCGTCACTCCAGTAATCGGAATGTCCAAAATTTGTTTTGACAATAGCGTTCTATAATTCTCCATCTCAGGAAGTTCCGGCATGTCAACATCTTTCCTTTCGTAGCTGCAAATCACTTTTGATTCTTGCAGATTTTTTTAAAATGTATATTTACTATTACTTACACTCTTCCTGGAGCCAATCCCGCAATTCATCCAGATTGTCAAAAATCAGGTCAGGCTTTACTCCAACGACACGTATATGTTCGTCCAAATTATTGCGGGTCGAAACACCCGATAGTATGAGAGCTGTTTTGCAACCTGCCGCCGCACCTGCCGCAATATCGGTAAGCATATTATCGCCCACAACAAGAGCTTCATCCGCTCTAATGTTCAAGCGATCCAGCGCATAGTTCATTAATACACTTGAAGGCTTGCCAATGACTATCGGTTTTACCTGTGATGCCGCTTCAATCGCAGCTCCAATCGTTCCTGCCCCCGGCGTGAGTCCATCCTGTGAAGGCAATTGTAGATCCGGATTCGTCAAAATAAAAGTGGCCCCTTCCCGAATCCAGCGCATGGCAGCAACCAGCTTATCATATGTAAATAGGCGATCTATCCCCTGCACCACATAATCGGGATGATCCTCCACAAGCTGCAATCCGGCATCCGTGAGCGCCTGACGTAATCCCGTTTCACCAATACAATATACTCGTGCTCCAGGACCTTGCTGTCCAACATATTGTGCAGCCGCCAGCGCCGAAGTACATACTTCATCGCTAACCGCTTCAATTCCCATACCTACCAAATGCTCTGCCACCAACTCGGGTGTGCGTGAAGCATTGTTCGTAACATAAGCGTAAGGTATCTGGTTGGTGCGCAATTGGGATATGAGCAGATCCGCACCCTTGATCATCCGGTCCCCATGATACAATGTTCCATCCAGATCAATTAGTAACGATTTTATCGTAATTCCCTCCCGCACTTCAAATCAATTCATAATAACATTGAAATTATAATTCATCCCATGAATGATGTTCACCTTCTTATTTAATCACCTTAACCATTCAGGTCATAAAATAAGTTGGCCTCCCCATTTCATCTTATCTATCTTAAGTCAAAAATACGTATGAAGTCCATGAATTGCTGATAAACCGTTCAAAATAATGCCATTCCTCGCTAAAAGCCGTCGCTTTCCCAGAGAATAAGCTTACATATCCGTCGAAATCCATCGAAGATGCCTTTTCTACAAGGGAAATTTCCTGTATTTCCTGGCCCTGCTCAAAATACAAAATGCTTAAAATTCGATATATAGAAAACCGAATATGACACGCCTCCATATGTGGTAGTACAAATTCATTCGACCCCACCCCTATGTCGCCCTCATCTCTTGTCGCATCCTGCGCTTTCCCGGAAAATAATTTCGCAGGAAAAACAAAGGCACCGGAGCAAGCCCCGGTACCCATACACGTCTATCTTTTATAACTAACCGTTTATGAACCGATATCGGGCACCGGTAGCAGCACATGCTGCTCCGCCAGCAATGAATTGGGGAATATACTCCGCGCTTCCTCCAGCAACGACTGAAGCTGCTCCTGATCTTTATATCTGGAGCTAAAATGCGTCATGATCAATTGGCCCGCACCTGCCGCTTTAGCTGCTTCCGCCGCCTGAAGTGCTGTACTATGATGATATTCATACGCCGTATCCGCCAACTCATGCAGAAAAGTAGCTTCATGAACGACAACGGTTGCATCTTGAGCCAATACTACGGTATTCGGACAAGGCCGCGTGTCACCAAGAATGGTGATGATACGCCCTTTTTTCGGTGTACCCAATGCATCCTCAGGATGAAGAATGACTCCACCCTCCACCTCCACGCTTTCTCCACGCTTCAGCTTGCCATACACCGGGCCGGGCTTGATTCCGTATCGCTCCAGCAGCTCCTGATTGAGCTTGCCGGGCTTATCCATCTCTACAATACGATAGCCGTAGCTGTCAATACGATGGTCCAGCAGAGCCGACTCCACACGGAACTGCCCGTCATCAAACAACACTCCTCCCGTATGCTCCACAATATGTAGTTGGTAGTTGATACGGGATTGGCTGATTCCCAGTGATAATTCGATGTACTGCTTTAATCCGGGTGGCCCGTATACCGTCAACGGTGTCGTACCTCCCTGATATGCCCTGCTTGAGAGCAGACCCGGCAGACCAAAGAGATGGTCTCCATGCAAATGGGTAATAAATATTTTTTCAAGCCTGCTTAGCTTAAGCGGCGAACGCAGTACCTCCTGCTGAGTTCCTTCGCCGCAATCGAACAACCACATGCTTCTTCGTTCCTCCAGCAAACGGAGTGCGATAGACGTCACATTTCGCTGGATCGTTGGCACACCTGCATTCGTGCCGAGAAAATAAAATTCCATGACTTTAACCTTCTTCCTGCTGACCAGCAAAAAACCTCCGAAGCTCGGAGGGTCTTTGCTATCCCACTGATAAAGGTGTTATACCTTTTCGACGTTAAAATACTGCGCCTGAGGGTGGCTGAACACCATGGCTGATACTGAAGCCTCCGGTTCCATCATAAACCCTTCTGTCAGTTCAACGCCAATATCCTCAGGTTTCAACAGTTGGAACAACGGTCCCTGATCCTCCAGATCAGGACAAGCCGGATAACCAAAGGATACCCGTATGCCCTGATATCTGGCACCATGCCGCTGTTTCATTGTCATATCGGCAGGGTCCGGGAAGCCCCAACTGTCCCTAATAATATGATGAAGCCGCTCGGCCAATCCCTCTGCCACTTCCAGAGCAACTGCCTGAAGCGCATGAGAACGCAAGTAATCACCTTTTTCTTTCCATTGCGTGGAAAGCTGCTGAATACCATGACCCGCCGTAACGACCATGAAACCTACATAATCCATAACTCCGGATTCCACCGATTTCAAAAAATCAGCCAGACACAGATAAGGTTCTACCTGTTGGCGTGGAAACGTAAAGGTGTGCAGTACCTTGCTCGTATCCGCTGGATCATAGACCAAAATCTGATCTCCTTGGGACTGTGCAGGGAAAAAACGATACATGGCATGTGCCTGAATAATCCCATCTGTAACGGCTTCAAACATGATGCTGTCTACGGTTTCCTTCAACTGAGTCGCTTTCGGATTCCCCGAAGCCAGCAACTGCTCTACATTTCCTCTTAAACCAAGATGATGCCCCATCAGCATCTGCATATTCACATAAGGCAAAATATAATTAAGCGGATAGTTACGCAGTACGTGACGATCTGTATCCGGCGGCAAATAAACAGGCAAATCCTGAGCAATGTTAGAGCGAACCGCCCGGGTTAGCTTAGGCAACGGCTTGGTTTCCACGACCGTCGCAGCTTCCGCCTCTCGCTCAGCCTCCATGTCCTCAGCCATTTTCTTACGGGACTCAGGATTCATCAGCTTGTTCGCGATATCCAGACCATCCATAGCATCCTTCGCATAGACAACCAGTCCGTCATACTCTGGACGGATACGATTTTTCGTAAACTTACGCGTCAAAGCAGCTCCGCCAACCATAATCGGGATATCAATATTCGCATTTTTCAAATCCTGTGCAGTCAACACCATTTGTTGGGCCGATTTAACAAGCAGACCGGATAAGCCAATCATGTCGGCCTTTTCTTCACGGTAAGCCTCAATAATGCGTTCTGGTGGTACTTTTATACCCAGATTCACAATATGATAACCATTGTTGGACAGAATAATCTCCACCAGGTTTTTACCGATGTCATGCACATCGCCTTTGACCGTAGCCAGCAGAATCTTCCCTTTTACCGAGGATTCGTTTTTCTCCATATACTGCTCCAGGTAAGCTACCGACGCCTTCATGACTTCAGCGCTTTGCAGCACCTCTGCAACGATCAATTCGTTGTTGTTAAACAGACGGCCTACTTCTTCCATCCCCTTCATCAGCGGGCCATTAATAATCTCCAGCGAAGAATATTGGGCGAGCGCTTGCTCCAGATCCGGAATCAGTCCCTCCTTACTGCCCTCCACTACATAGGAAGCCAGCCGCTCTTCGAGCGACAGGTTAGACACCTTCTCCTTCTTCTCCACTTTCTTATTACGGAAAGCAGCCACAAAAGCGGCTAAAGTTTCGTCGTTCGTTTTATAAATCAGGTCTTCGGCGAGCTTCCGTTCATGCTCGGGTATCGAAGCATAACGCTCGAGCTTCTCCGTATTTACAATCGCGTAGTCCAAGCCTGCTTTGGTACACTCGTACAAATAGACGGAATTGAGCACTTCACGCCCCGCCTCCGGTAAGCCAAAGGACACGTTACTGATACCCAGAATGGTGTGAACCCCTGGAAGTGCCTCTTTAATAATCCGAATCCCCTCAATCGTTTCCTTGGCCGAACCGATGTACTGCTCATCACCTGTTCCCACGGGAAATACGAGTGTATCAAAAATAAGATCCTCGGGTGCCAGACCGTAACGGTTCACCAGCAGATCATAAGAACGTTTTGCCACTTCAAGCTTATCCTCACGTGAAATAGCCTGACCACGTTCATCAATGGTTCCAACAACAACAGCCGCGCCGTATTTATGAATAAGAGGTGCCATTTTCTCGAATTTCTCTTCGCCATCCTCCAAATTAATGGAGTTAATGATCGCCTTCCCTTGCGAATATTGCAAGGCGATATCAATGACCTGAATATCCGTGGTATCAATTACAAGAGGAACCTTTACCTTATTCACGACCAGCTTCAAAAAGGCTTCCATATCCGTCATTTCATCGCGGTCCGGGTCCTGTACACAAATATCTATCACATGCGCTCCGCTCTTTACCTGAGCGCGGGCAATTTCAGATGCCTCTTCATATTTGCCTTCCACGATCAAACGCTTGAATTTGCGGGAGCCGAGAACATTTGTTCGTTCACCAACCATATAGGGACGATTTTCCTGTTCAATATATACAGGCTCAATACCCGATACAGCCGGTGGGTGATGACCTTCCAGCGGGCGCGGCTCAAACTGCGCCATACGTTCACTCATAACCCGGATATGCTCAGGCGTGGTACCACAGCACCCCCCTGCGATATTCAGCCAGCCTTTTTCGGCGAAAGCGGCCATTTTACGGGCCAATGAATCAGGTGATTCATGATATTGACCGTTTTCATCAGGCAAACCTGCATTTGGATAACAGCTAATTGCTGCTGAGGACATATCGGAGAGAGAGCGAATGTGATCCCGCATAAACTCCGGTCCTGTAGCACAGTTCAGCCCAATCGACACCGGGTGCAAGTGTTCCAGCGATATGCAGAAAGACTCAATATTCTGACCTGCCAGAGTCGTTCCCATCGGTTCAATCGTTCCCGAAATCATTAACGGAAGCTCAATACCTGTCTGTTCAAAAGCCTGCCGAATTCCAATACTTCCAGCTTTGACGTTAAGCGTATCCTGCGAGGTCTCCAAAAGCAGGGCATCCACGCCGCCTTCAATTAACGCCAAGGCTTGCTCTTCATAGCTCTCGATCAGCTCCGCAAACGTAACACCACCTGTCACGGATAATGTTTTCGTTGTCGGTCCCATGGCTCCTACAACAAAACGAGGCTTGTCCGGTGTGCTGTACTTATCCACCGCGTTACGCGCCAATCTAGCTGCAACCAGATTAATCTCACGGGCACGCTCCGGTATATCGTAATCCGCCAAAACAACGGATGTTGCTCCAAAAGTATTCGTTTCAATCAGGTCTGATCCGGCCTTCAAGTATGCTTCATGTATCCCTTGAATGACATCCGGTCTGGTCAAGACCAACATCTCATTGCAGCCCTCCAGCTCTTCCCCACCAAAATCGTCGGGGGAAAGATCCTCTTGCTGGATCATGGTGCCCATGGCACCATCAAGAATGAGTATTCTTCGTTGTAATGCATCCTGTAAGCTAACTTTATCCAAAATCTCTTCACCCCCCGCAAAAACGTTAAATCCTAGTTTAGCAGAAACCGTATCATTTAGATAGATTGAAGTAAAATCATACGTTTTATACGGCTTCTTCCGTACATAAAGCCACTCTCGATATTCATTTTTACAGTTTGTAGTATAAATTGTTACAAACCTATATTGTACAACGATTCAAGACATGGTATCCTATATACAGCATTAAACCAAGTGGAAAAGAGGGATAACCGTTGGCTGAAATCCTAATACGCAATACGAATGTACGAATTAGCGATGAAG
The DNA here is from genome assembly GCF_000520815.1 of Paenibacillus maysiensis. Classification (GTDB taxonomy): domain Bacteria; phylum Bacillota; class Bacilli; order Paenibacillales; family Paenibacillaceae; genus Paenibacillus; species Paenibacillus maysiensis. Next base: position 20,880 of record NZ_ASRY01000276.1, read on the forward strand.
ACAAGGTACGTGAATTTTTGGAGAGCCAAGAGGTATTGTACGAGCATTGGGATGCTTCCAAGCTGGCCGGGGAGCTGCAAGAAAACTTTATCCTGACGGATGAGCAAAAAGCGGCTGTTCTAAGCACTTTCGAACCCGAAATCAAGGATTTAGCCGCCCGTCGCGGGTATAAAATATGGGATGTTATCACCTTGTCCGAGGCAACGCCGAACCTGGATGAGCTGCTTGCCAAGTTTGAGCAAATTCATACGCATACTGAAGATGAAATTCGTGCTATTGTGGCAGGCAAAGGCATTTTCATCATTAAAGGCCCTGAAGAAATCGGTTATTTTAATGTTGAGCTTTCACCGGGTGACGTTATTTCCGTACCAGAAAATATTCCTCACTTCTTTACCTTAATGGAAAATCAGAAGATCGTCGCAGTACGTTTGTTCATCGAAGAAAATGGCTGGATTGCCGAGCCGTTTGAAGATTCATCATTTATTAAGGCATAATACTATAATAGCGAATGTGGATAAAGCAACTCCCTCTGCTCTGAGATATCTGAGCGGAGGGAGTTTTTTGGCTTGTTACTATAAATTAGAGCCGAAAAGCACTTACTTAAACGATTGAATAATCCCATTCAATTCGGACAGATGCTTAATTTCGAACTTTGGCTTGATTTCTGTAGTATTGGTTTTGGCGTTTCGGTTCACCCACACGGAGTGCACACCTGCCGCCAGAGCCCCTTGAATATCAGTCGTCAGCTTATCCCCCACCATTAAAGCATGTTCAGGCTCAATACCTAGAAGTCCCAAAGCATGCTGGAAAATAGACGGATCAGGCTTTCCTTTACCAAACGAACCTGAAATAACAACGTGATCAAAAAATGGAGCTAGCTGCGGAACGCCATCCAGCTTTTCCTGTTGTAGATCAGGGGAACCGTTTGTCAACAAAAGCAGCTTATACTGCCCTTTTAGCTGCTCCAGAATCTCAAACGTTTCTTCATAAACATGGGGGCGGGAGCGTCTTTCCAAGGCAAATTGGGTTGCCAGCTTTTGCGCCAACTCTTCATTATCAATCCCCAGCTTTTGAAGACCTCTACGCCAAGATTCCTTTCGATAAGCAGGGGCCAACTGTTCCAATTGCCGGAATTCAGGCTGCTCTCCTGCCGTAAAATTCGCCCACAATCCTTCAAACGGGTTAATACCAATCAATTGAGTAAAACTAAAGGTTTCATAAGACTCATACAAAGCACGCGCTTCCTTGCGGACTGCTTCTTCCAAAGCCTTCGGATCAACGCCTGCTTCCCGGGAACCTGTCTGGCACGCCGCGTCAAATGCCTCTTCTACGCTGCGCTCATCCCACAGAAGTGTATCATCAAGATCGAACATTACCGCCTGAATCGTCATCTGAATTATCCACTCTCTTTCCACTTTATATGTACGCTTGTTCTGCCTTGTTGCGTCTACAAGCATTCCAAATGTGCCCATATTAAGCAAGAGGCCGCGATGTGTTATATGAGATAACATCATGCGACCTTATTTACAGAGGCTACAGCCCACAGACAATTTAAACGATTCGTACCAAAGAAGTCGTTATTTTTTGTCTATTTGAACCTGATTAGATAGCGCAAACTTCTCAAGCCGCTCTGCAATGGCATCCGTATCATAACGGCCCAGTGATTTTGTGAAAATAAAATTGCCACCCTTACCTTTTCTTTCAACCGTTACGTAACCCTTTTCAATCTTGATGGCTTTCATATCCTCTGCTGTCATTGGACGCTCTCTGCCACCCTTCAGCATATACAGCGTGCTCTTTCCAACCTTCAAATAAGGACGACGGATGAAAAAGATAACAGCCAGCATCAAATACAAACCGAATACAAGCCAGTCCATTCCCCGCATGCCAGTCTTAGTCAAAAAATAACTCATGAGCATGTACAAAACTGCAAGTCCAGCCAGCATGATTGGCACGGTAATATTACGTCCACGGAAAATATCCATTGCAGAACCGGCACCACTAATGGTTTGAATACCTTGCTTTTTACGCGATTTATTCAAATGCGCTGTGTTTTTGCGAACTTTTCTTTCAAATGACCGGGCCATCTCTCAATTCCCTTCCCAAATATATTGCGTAAAAACCATTGCCACCAATCCTAATCTATAGATACCAAAAATAGATACCTAAAAAAACGAAAAGCAAATTACGCGGGCTAAGCCGCTTTAGCAACATTAATGCGTCAGCCCACCATTTCCCTTCGACGTATCTTCGTCCACAATTTCAATCGTATCAAGTTGCTGCCGGAAATTACGGCGAATATTATCCAAATAAATTTCCCGAAGATTGGCGCGCTCTACTGTTTCCTCTTCCGTCAATCCTTCGGCTTTTGCTTTGCGAGCCAATTCATTGATGCGCTGTACCAAGCTGTCTATATCCAAATTCTGTCCCCTCCATATAAGCAAAGATATAATACACTTTGACATGTAGAAAAGAGCTTGTCAAGGTTCCCTCATTACGTCCTCTGACAAGCTCTAATCGTGACAGATCAGAAATACGGAAGCTTTAAAATCTGGCCTGCCTGCACTCCCCGATCTTCCAGTCCGTTAATCCGAACAATTCCTTCTATATATACCCGTGTATCCATTCGTTCCGGTTTATGATTGGAGGCAATCTGCCACAATGTATCCCCAGGTTGTACAATAAGTTTGGTCACCTCTTTATTCGAAACCGAAGGAGCCGCGAATACTGTCAGTACACCTGCACCTGCGATCCAGGCAACGATAACCAGAATAAGAAGTTTGGGCAGAAGACTGTTGGAAATGGTCCGTACAAGCTGTGTCCTTCTCTCATTCCGGACATTATGCATCTTTTCTAAATTCATTGGAAAAATACTTTGATATGTGCTATATTTCATCATTGGCTGCGTCCTCCAAACGTTCGTTCTTATATTTTTTCACAATATAACACGAACATTTGTTTTGTTCAATAGAAAAGAGAACAAAAGTTCGTAATTTTTTTAGGGATTATTTAGAACTTATGTTTGTACGAACGGAGGTTCTATGCTATAATTTTCCCAAACGTTACTAAATGGGGTTGATACGGTATGTCTAAGATTTCAAGCCGCCAGCAGGCCATTCTTGAATTTATCCGCAATGAAGTGCGTCTAAAGGGGTATCCCCCTTCTGTGCGCGAAATAGGTGAGGCTGTCGGATTGGCCTCCAGTTCTACGGTTCACGGTCACTTGGATCGTTTGGAGAAAAAGGGCCTGATTCGTCGTGATCCAACGAAACCACGGGCTATCGAGTTACTCGGCCAAGACGAATCGGATAACAGCAACTTGATTAATTACTCTATTAGTCGTGTTCCGGTCGTCGGCAAAGTAACAGCCGGTCTGCCGATTACAGCAACAGAAAATATTGAAGATTACTTTCCTCTTCCCCAGCATTTTGTTGGTGAGGATAAAATGTTCATGTTATCTGTTGTAGGAGAAAGCATGATTGAGGCTGGTATTGCCAACGGAGACTATGTCATTGTACGTCAGCAGCAGACAGCCGATAACGGCGACATTGTCGTCGCCATGACGGACGAGGACGAAGCTACTGTTAAAACTTTTTACAAGGAAAAAGATCATATCCGACTTCAACCGGAAAATCCGGCCTTTGAACCACTTCGTCTGACGCACGTCAGTATTTTGGGCAAGGTTGTAGGACTCTTCCGGGACTTCCACTGATTTTTCATTTTCAGCCCCGTTATTCTTTTCGCTACAACAAAACCGGCTGCCCATAGCAAGCCGGTTTTGTATTGATCTTATGTACATAGAATCTACCTCACTACTATCCTTTTCCCTTTTGATAGCCCATGGATTATGTGTATGCTAAGGAGAATTCAACCAGAACAACCTTTGATCGCATTCATTACATACAAATAATTATCCATTTTAAATCATTGGAAAAGCAACTTGAAGCTGTACTTTCCGAAAGAAATAACTACCCAGAGGACAGTCCAGCATATAAAGAGCTTTCTGAACAAATGAATCACATTCTTGAGTAGGAAACATATTACCAGAAAAAACTTAAAGCCCTTTATAGTAAGTAATATACTTCTCCCCGTTTGTTATCTTCACTTTTTATCATTTTGCTCGTGCTGATTTACTGTAACTTTTCCTACAACGTAAAGTTGGTAAGGATAAGGCAGGTAAGCATGAGTTTTTTTACGTTCCTTACCTTTATACTTTATTAGTTTCTGAATATCAGAGTCATAGGTAATAGCTTCTTTTTGGTTTTAATAGATTTATGCTGATACATTGTTAGTGCTACTGACATATGAATAAAGTAGACCTTAGCAAAGGAGATATGCAGATGATCAAAAATAGAGTCAAAACGTATAAGCATCGTATTGGTAAGAACAAATTTCTGGTCGTAAAAGTCTTTCAAGCCGCTGCCGCCGAAACAAGAAGCGGTAACGCACTAGCCACCAATGCATTGAACATCAAAATTTCCAAGCGCAACCGTAAGCGGAATCATAAACGCTTCTAAGATTCATCGTACCTTCTTTTCTTTTCCTGTGAAAGGAGGTGATATCATGTGTAAAAAACATTTCAAACGTAATGTGAGAAGAAGAGGATTATCGATCCGTTCAAATCAAAGAGCTATTGCGCGCGCTAGAGGTAATGCACTGGCTGTTAATCTGTTTAGCGTAAATGATAGACAACGCAGACGTTAATGATTGTTTTTAAGCGAAAAGCGGGAAGGATTGCTTTCCGCTTTTTTGTGCCGCATTATAGTGTAAAACGGAAATTGAACCAATAATAGGGGGCCTGAAATTCGAAACTCTTACCTATATCAATTCCTAAAATTAGGTACATATGAACAAAAATCAGGGAGATGAATGTCTCTTATGATTCGACAATATAAGCCGAGTTATTTTTGACAAAAAAAAGAGCCGCTATCTAGTAGCAACTCCAGTGAAGATTATGTTCGAATTAATGAAACCCATTTCCTCTATAACCTCGTCAAATCGGTAATAAGAGATCGGGCACCTCTTCGATGTTTTTGTTATCTCACATTCAAAGTAAGCGTCTTTGAAAATGCCATTAACAATTTTCACCTTTTCCACATTCAGAGTATTGCTTCTGTCCACATTCAAGAAATGGAACCCATTATTATTTAGGAAGCTTTCCCAATGCCTTAGGGTGCCGATCATGTAATATGTTTTTTCGAATGTGTGAACTAGAATCTGATCCCTGTTACGTCCTTTAGATATGAAAAGAACCTTGTCCACTGGTGTGTTTTCGCCCTTGTTAATACCTCGAGAATCATCAGCTGAGACGGTTAAGTTTAGCTTTTCATATATCTCCCACTTTATTTCAACAGTTCTTCAGGTGGTTCGGGACTGTGAATCCAAGACAAACTCGCTGTACTCACTGATACAACTGCAAGTGAAGTTAGTAATATGGCAGCATTGTAGTACATGCCAATCTTAAATTTACTAAATTTAGGACTTTTCATTTTTCGCACCTCCTCTCTATTAATGTTAAGCTCTGAACAAAAAAACTAGCAGCTACCACCGGAAAAGCCAGCCACAAATTAAGTGTTATTATTGCAACTCCGCAAATTTTTAACAATGGGTAGTGCCGTTTAGGTATACGAGTCTTCCCGTGTATTCTAGACGGAGCATAAACTAAGACAAGTATTATACTTAATATCGAAGTAATAACTGTCCAATTATAATTTAAATTCACAAAGGACAGGGCGGTAAGTAAAGCTGTAGATACAACAATGCATACTATATTGCTCTTTAAATGTATTCCTCCTACAACTTGACGCAGTATAGAAAAAGATATCATCGCCAGTACAGTTTCCTGCACCTTACCCGTAATAAATGAAATACCAATTGTTAACAAAATGATTGAAACTGTATTAATCACAACGGCTATTCCATGTTTTAAAACCGCAATAGAAGCTGGATGATCCGGTACAACTGTTTTGATATGAGTTGCAATATCAAGAGCGATAGAATCAAGATTTTTTATAATAATCACGCTCCGTTTTTAGCGCATAGTACAGGAACATTCCAGATGCCAAAGCTATAAATAAAATACTCAAAGGAAAATTATTGACGTAGAACATAAATGTACTAGCTGCTAGTACCCCAATTATTAAAATAACAACAAGTACATGTTCCCACCTAAAACGCAAGCTTTCATAATCTGCTGTAAAGCCTATTTTGAATTTAAATAGTAACCATGATATAGCTAACACCCATGCACTGGTTACAGCTTGAGCTAACGATCCCTCTGGAGAGGTCTGCATGTCTGATGTCAATGTACCAAAGAGCATTACTATGATTATTGCTTGAAACAGCGTATACAAAAACGTACCTGTAATGGATATAATAGCTGCCCAAATAATGGGCATCCTTACAACAGTAGTTATCAATAATGTGAATAATATAATGTTTATAGTCGGAGCAAAAAAAGACAACGACATTTCTTCTCTCAACACCATACTTTGCAAATTCATGATTAGGCTGATAAACAAGGCAGGCCAGACAAAATCTAAAGCTCGGATTCTAAAAATAGTAAGCATTAAAACAAACGCCGCAAATGTTTCAACATTAGAAAATAGCAAGAACCGTATAGGCTCCCACATAACACATATCCCCTTCACTCAGTTGTAACCAACACTATAATTCTATATTTGCTATAACAGCATGGCAATACAATTATATGTTCATTTGGAATATTTTATGTATTATTCTAGGTAAATATTTTTCGCTCGTTTCCTTATAATGTGTTTATTGCTCTAAGAACCATATTTCAAAAAAGCTCTTATTTCACGAGCTGGAAAATACTATTTACCGCAAATTTTTCTTTTCGAAAACCTGGGATCATGGAAAAACGTGTCCAATATCGTGCCCCAACTCATACAGGTTCTCTTCTTTGATTATTTAGGATGTTACAAACGATCAAAAAAATCATCAAACACAGTCAGCCAAAAGAGACAAGACAACATGGCATTAATACACCGATGTCTTGCTTACGGACTTCGATCCAATTCACAAACTCTTCCTTTGCAATTCTTTTAGTACCTCCAATTGAAAAATTCGGTATCCTCTTTTATCTTGAGTAATTCATATACACGATCTTTTAAAATACCTAAATATTGAGTAATATTGAGTAATATTGAGTAATATCTGCTGCACTTAAAATTTCAGACAATGTCCTCAATGTAATTCTTTCATTGGCAATTACTCTTTCAATGCGATGGCACCCCGAATGAAAAATGGGTTACTGATGTGACGGGATTCCACTTGTTTGGACAAAAGGTAAAGGTACGATCTAAATCTGGTAATGTGTCGATCTGATGGTAGACCAATTCCAAAATCCATAAAAGTTTGGGGGCATTTTGGGGCAACTATATATCGGATTTATATTTTTCACTCACTGTCCCCAAATTAAAAATCCCTCAACGCTTAGAGCGCCAAGGGATTCTATGTTTTAGTAAAGCGTCAAATATTGATCACGTTCCCATTGATGTACTTGGGTGCGATACATATCCCATTCAATTTCCTTAAGCTCGTAGAAGTAAGCCAGCGCGTGGTCACCCAAAGCATCCGAGATAACCTCGCTTCGAATCAGCTCGGACAGAGCTTCCTTCAAGTCCGCAGGCAGGCTTGGAATACCCTCTTCAATCCGTTCTTCCTCAGACATAACATAGATGTTACGATCAATCGGAGCTGGCAAAGCCATTTGACGTTTGATGCCATCCAAACCGGCTCTCAGCATCACAGCCAGCGCCAGATAAGGGTTCGCAGCCGGGTCAGGATTACGAACTTCGACGCGAGTACTCAGACCACGAGATGCCGGAATTCGAATCATCGGACTACGATTACTGGCAGACCAGGCAACATAACAAGGAGCTTCATAACCCGGTACAAGACGTTTGTATGAATTCACCGTTGGATTCGTGATTGCTGCCATCGCACGTGCGTGCTTGAGAATACCAGCCATATAATGGCGGGGCGTCT